>NZ_DATMVN010000623.1:0-11026 GCF_035563135.1 Streptomyces sp. | reverse complement strand
CCGAGGCCCGCGCGATGCTCGACGCGGGCCGTACCGGAGAGGTCGTCGTGGGCGCCGAGGGCTCCCGCTGCGGCAGTCCCCTCACCCTGTTCGTCGAATCGAGCGTCCCACCGCCCCGGATGATCGTCTTCGGGGCCATCGACTTCGCCGCCGCCCTGGTGCGGGCCGGCCGCTTCCTCGGCTACCGCGTCACCGTCTGCGACGCCCGCCCCGTCTTCGCCACGGCGGCCCGCTTCCCGGACGCGGACGAGATCGTCGTCGACTGGCCGCACCGCTATCTCGCCACCACCGATGTGGACACGCGGACGGTGCTCTGCGTCCTCACCCACGACGCCAAGTTCGACGTCCCGCTGCTGGAGCTGGCCCTGCGGCTGCCGGTCGCCTACGTCGGCGCGATGGGCTCGCGCCGCACCCACCTGGAACGCAACGAGAGGCTCCGCGAGGCAGGTGTCACCGAGGACCGGCTGGCGGCGCTGCACTCGCCGATCGGGCTGGACCTCGGAGCCCGCACCCCGGAGGAGACCGCCCTCTCGATCGCCGCCGAGATCGTCGCGGACCGGCGCGGGGGCACCGGCCTGCCGCTGAAGGGCGCCCACACCCCGATCCACCACGAGGACGGCGCGCGGACCGCCCCGGTGGCCTGATCCGGACCGCCACCGGCCGGGCGGGTTGCCGCCACGGCGGTTTCACGCCAGGGGTGAAGCCGTCCGCAGCCCCGTGTTTACCGGTAGATCAACTGCATGACATTTTCCCTCTCCTCCGTTTCCGGCCGGGCGAGACCCGCTCGCGCGGGACGCAGGGCTCTGCTCGTCGCGACCTCCGTCGCCCTCGTGAGCGGCGCCATGCTCCCCGCGGCGGGTCCCGCCGCCGCTGCCCCGAAGCCGCCGGCCGCCGGGGACCGCCATGGATCCGAGGTCCGCGACTACGACATCACGCTGCTCACCGGTGACGTCGTCCACTACTCGGACGGCGCGGGCAACCAGGACACCGTCACCGTCGACCGCCCCGAGGGCGCCGAGGGCGGTGTGCACGTGCAGCAGGCCGGGGAGGACATCTTCGTCATCCCCGACGAGGCGACCGCCCTCATCGCGGCCCGGAAGCTGGACCGCCGGCTCTTCAACATCTCGACGCTGGTCGAGATGGGCTACGACGACCGGCGTTCGGACGGGATACCGCTGATCGCCACCTACTCCGCGAGCACGGCGCGTTCCCTTCCCGCCGCCCCGCGCGGCAGCGAGACGGTCCGCCGGCTCGAATCGGTGAACGGCGCGGCACTCGAGGCGGACAAGGACGAGGCCCGCGCCTTCTGGAGCGACGTCTCCCGCACGGACAAGAGCCGTTCACCGGCCGACGGCATCGCCAAGCTGTGGCTCGACGGGAAGGCCGAGGCGGTACTCAAGGACTCCGTTCCGCAGGTCAACGCCCCGCAGGCCTGGGCCGCCGGCTTCGACGGCACGGGCACCACGGTCGCCGTCCTGGACACCGGCATCGACGCGACCCACCCCGACGTCAAGGACCGCATCAAGCAGTCCAGGAGCTTCGTGCCCGGTGAGGAGACCGACGACAAGCACGGCCACGGCACACACGTCGCCTCCACCATCGCCGGTTCGGGCGCGGCCTCGGACGGCGCCAACAAGGGTGTCGCCCCGGGCGCCGGCCTGCTCGTCGGCAAGGTCCTCAGCGACGAGGGCTCCGGCGCCGACTCCGGCATCATCGAGGCCATGGAGTGGGCCAAGGCCGAAGGCGCCGACGTCGTCTCCATGAGCCTCGGATCCAGCATCCCGGACGACGGCACCGACCCGATGGCACAGGCCGTCGACACACTCTCCGCCGACGGCGGCCCGCTCTTCGTGATCGCCGCGGGCAACGCGTACGGCGCGGGCACCATCGGGTCGCCCGGCTCCGCCGCGAGCGCGCTCACCGTCGCCGCCGTCGACAAGAGCGACCACCGTGCCGGCTTCTCCTCCATGGGCCCGCTCGTGCGGTCCCACGGCCTGAAGCCGGACCTGTCCGCCCCCGGTGTCGGCATCAACGCGGCCGCGTCCCAGTCCGTGCCCGGCATCAAGGGCATGTACCAGTCCATGGACGGTACGTCCATGGCCACCCCGCACGTGGCCGGAGCCGCCGCGATCCTGAAGCAGCGGCATCCGGAGTGGTCCGGCACGCGCATCAAGGACGCGCTGATGAGCTCCTCCGCGGAGCTGTCCGGTTACACGCCGTACGAGCAGGGTGTCGGCCGCCTCGACGTGAAGGCGGCGATCGACACGACGATCGAGGCCACCGGCTCCGTCGAGGTCGCGTCGTACAACTGGCCGCACGCCGCTTCCGACCCGGTCGCCGAGCGTACGATCACCTACCGCAACACCGGGGCGCAGGACGTCACCCTGAGCCTGGCCACCGACACGGACTCCGAGGCGTACACGCTCTCCACGTCCACGCTGACCGTGCCGGCCGGCTCCACCGCCGAGGCGGTGCTGTCGCTGGATCCCTCAGAGGTCCCGGACGCCACCCAGTTCTCCGGCCGGGTCATCGCCAAGGACGCGGCCGGCACGACCGTCGCGCACACCGGTTTCGCACTCGACAAGGAGCGGGAACTCTACGACCTGACCCTCCGTCTCCGCGACCGTGCAGGCAAGCCGATGGACGGCCAGGTCGTCATCGGTGAGCTCGGCGCCCCGCAGCTGAACGTGACGCCGGTCCCCGGCGAGACCACGCTGCGGCTGCCCCCGGGCAACTACACCGCATGGGCCTCCGTCGACATCGACGGCGACCGCCCCGATTCGAGGGCCGTCGCCTTCCTCGCGGCTCCCGAGACGATCCTCGACAAGCCCACCACCGTCACCCTCGACGCCTCGAAGGCCCACAAGGTCAGCGTGCACACCCCCGAGGAGACCGAGACCCGCCAGCTCCGCTACGACATGGCGCGCACCTCCCCCGAGGGTGTGGTCCAGCGAGACGCCTTCCAGATCCCGCCGGTCTACGACCAGTTGTGGGCGAGCCCGACGAAGAAGGTCACCGAGGGCAGCTTCAGCTTCCTCACCCGCTGGCGCCAGGGTGAGGAGCTGATCGACCTGACGGCCGACGGCCACGACGTCCCGGTCACCGTGCAGAACGGCTCGGTCGTCGCCGAGGACGGCGAGCAGAAGCTCACCGGTGTCTTCGCCGGCAACGGCGCCGCGGCCGACTACAAGGGCCGCAGCGTCCGGGGCAAGGCCGTCGTCGTCAACCGCAGCGACGCCGTCCCGCCCGCCGAGCGGCTGGCCAACGCACGCGCGGCGGGCGCGAAGGCGCTCTTCGTCGTCAACGACGGCCGTGGCGTGGCCATGGAGAGCTACGCGCCGTCCGGCGAGCAGACCGCCATCCCGGTCGCCTCGGTGCGGAAGACCGCGGGTGAGACCCTGATCAGGGCGGCGCAGCGCGGCAAGAAGCTCTCGGTCGACCAGAAGAAGTTCGCCTCGTACCTCTACGACCTGGTCGACCGCCACGACGGCGCCATCCCGGACCGGTCACTGGCGTTCGCCCCGTCCACCCGTCAGCTGGCGAAGGTGGAGAACACCTTCTACGGCCACAAGGAGACACTGGGCGGCGGATTCCGCTACGACATTCCGGACTACGGCCCGGGGATCGGCTTCCAGGAGTACGAGAAGTTCCCGGGCACCCGTACCGAGTGGGTCAACCCGCTGCCCGGCGACTCCTTCTGGTACGAGAACCACTCGGTGCCGACCGCCGATGCCTCCGACACCGCGCACGAGATGCGTAGTGGGGACCTGGACTACAAGGCCGGCAGGACCTACCGCGATGAGTGGTTCGCTCCGGTGACCGGCCCTCGTCTCGGCACCGCCCACTGGGGCCCGTTCCGCACGGCCCCGTACAACGACATCCAGTTCAACATCACGCCCTGGACCGACTCGGGCGAGGGCCATTCAGGATCGATGCCGCACGGCGTGTACGACACCACGTCCTACGCCTTCTACCAGGGTGACACCCTGATCAAGAAGGGCGCGGGGCAGGCCGGTTACGCCTGGGACCTGTCGCCCGGGAAGATGCCCTACCGACTGGTCGTCGACTCGGCGCGGGACGAGGCCACGTGGAAGACCTCGACGCGGACGCACACCGAGTGGGGCTTCGTCTCGGGTGCTCTGCCCGAGGGCACGCGGCAGGCCGGCATCCCGCTGCTCCAGCTGGCCTACGACGTGGACACCGACCTGGCGGGTGACGTCACGGCAGGCAAGCGGGTCGAGGTCGGCATCGAGTCGGGCACCCAGGCGTGGCTGGACGGCGCCGTGAAGGCGACCAGGGCCTCCCTGTCGGTGAGCTACGACGAGGGCAGGACCTGGAGCGCGGTGCAGCTGCGCAAGGGATCGTCGGGGGAGTGGACCGCGGAGTTCAGGACGCCGGAGCACGCCGGCTCCGTGTCGCTCAGGACCCGTGCCGAAGGGCCCGGCGGCCTGGCCGTCGACCAGGAGATCATCAGGGCCTTCGGTCTGAAGTGACCCGCTGAAGAGCCCTGTCGAGGTGGCCCCGCATCCCGCGCGGGGTGCGGGGCCACCTCGCCGGGCGGCGGCACTCGGCGGGCGGGGGCGCCGGCTCGGCGCCCCCGCCCGGGGATCAGCGGCCGGACTGCAGCGCCGCCCAGGTGTCGGGGCCGACGCTGCCGTCGACCTGCAGACTCCGTGAGCTCTGGTAGTCGCGGACGGCCTTGTCGGTGTTCGTGCCGAAGGCTCCGTCGGCGGCCACGGTTCTGCCCAGCGACGCGGTCAGCGCCCGCTGCAGCCGCTTCACCGCGTCGCCCGAGGCGCCCATGGTGAGGACCGGGGTGGTGCCGGCGGAGAGCAGCGCGGTCCAGGTCTTCGGGCCGACCGTGCCGTCGGCGTCGAGGCCGCGCGCGGTCTGGAACGCCCGTACGGCGCTCCCGGTGGTGGCGCCGAAGACGCCGTCCTCGGCACCCGCCTCGTAGCCCTGCTGGTTGAGGAGCGTCTGGACGGCCTTCACCTGCGGACCCGTCGAACCCTGCTGCTGGGTGGCGTACGACCCGAAGCTCAGCCCGTCGGCCCCGCTGCCGGAGCCGCCGACGAGCTGCATGTAGTAGGTCCAGTTCCAGTTGACGCCCGGGTCGGTGTGATCGTTCCCGGGGGCCTCGCTGTGCCCGATGACGTGCGCACGGTCCTTGGGGATGCCGTAGCGGTCGCACAGGTACTTCGTCAGGGCCGCCGAGGAGCGGTACATCGTGTCGGTGAACCACGACGGGTCGTCGACGAAGCCCTCGTGCTCGATGCCCAGCGACGAGGCGTTCGCGCTCCTGGCGTGATACGCGGTGTCCTTGTCGCGCACCATCTGGGTGATCTGGCCGTCCGAGGAACGGACCACGTAGTGGGAGCTGACCTTCGACGACGGGTTCTGGAACCAGCTGATGGTCCCGGCGTAGGAGCCCTGTGTGACGTGGACGACCACCTTGTCCACCGTCGCCGTACGGCCCGTCGCGAAGTTGCCCGAGTTCGCGGCCACCCAGAGCGCCGAAGGGTAGTCCGGGCTCGGGGCGGCGATGTCGGCCTTCGCCAGGGGGCCCTTCTCCGGGGACACCGGGCGTGAGGTGACCGTGATCCGTTCGCCCCCGGCGACGGTGGCCCGCAGCCCCTGCGCGAGGAAGGTGTAGACGGTGTCCGCGTAGAGGGCGGCGACGGGGCCCTGGGCTCCGCCGTAGCGGGCCACGGCCGGATACCAGGCATCGATGTCCGCCCGCTCGGCCCTGCTCAGGCCCAGTGCGTCGGCGTGGCTCCGCAGCACGGCCGCGCCGCCCAGGATGTTGGTCCCGTCGTCCTCGCGCAGGTCGGCCGTGGACTCGCCCGTCAGTGCGGCGGCCTTCTCCAGGGAGTGGCTGGACGGGTTGCTGACGAGGTGCATCACGCCGAAGCCGTTGTCCTGGCTGGGACGTCCGCCGTGCCCGTCGAGGTGCGTCTCGCCGTAGCCGACGGCGGCGAGCAGGTCACGCGGTACGTCGAACTTCCCGGCGGCCCGTTCGAAGGCCCGGTTCATGGAGTCCTCGCCGGCGGGGACGGCGGTGGCCGGGTGGCCGGTGGCGACGAGGGCGGTGACGGTGAGAGAGGCCAGAACGGCTGCACGGCCTCGGGTGTGGCCGGCGGGGCGTCGGGGCATACCTGCTCCAGGTCTGTGGGGGAGAGGAAGGCCACCGGACCGCTTGGGGTGGGCCGAGGCCGCTGGGCCCGCACAGGCTATCTATCTGCCCAAGGCATGACAACGACCTGCTCCGGTGTCCAAATCCCTTTCACTCCAATGGAGTTGGGTGCCGGAAAGGTGTCGTCGGGCGTGCTGTCACCCCCTTCGGAGGGTGACAGCACGTAGATGTGGCTACCAGCGGTCCCGGTGGACGACATCGGCGACCGGGCGGCGGCGCACCGGCCCGAAGTTGCCCTGCGGCCATCCCACCGGAATGGCGGCGAAGGTGTGCGTGTCCGAGGGGATTCCGAGGGCCTTCTTCCACTCCTGCTCCAGCATCAGGTGCCAGATGGTGAGGTTGGCCGCGAGCCCCAGCGCCCGCGCCGCGAGAAGGATGTTCTGCACACCGGGATAGACGCAGGAACCCTCCGCGAGGGCCTGGAAACGGGTCTGTGTGTCCGTCATGTGCTCCAGGCCCGCCGGACCGAGGGACTCGGCGTAGACGCGCAGGCCCTCCTCGTCGAACTGCGGCTCCGGGAACCTGTAGCAGGGGATGACCAGTACCGGGGTGTCCGCGAAGTGGTCGCGCTGGTGCTCGATCGCCGCCACCATCCGCCCGTACGCCGCACCGTCCATGCCCTTCGGCGCGTGCTTGCCGGTGGTCGCGAGGTAGGCGTCCACGCACCGCTTCCAGAGCGGGGCCAGCCCGGCCATCACCGCGCGGTCGGTGACGACCACGTACTCGTAGCACTGCATGTTGCCGCCGCTCGGCCCCCAGACGGCGGCCTGGATCAGCTGCTCGATCGTCTCGTCCGGGACGGGGTCCGGCTTGAGGCGGCGCATGGCGCGCATGGTGGACATGGTCGGGAAGAGGGCGGGTCCGTCGGGGTCAGGAGCGTCGGCGTACACCGTTTCGAAGGTCATGATCGCGGAGTGTACGGATCGACGTCCGTCACGGGGAGCCCCACTGATGCCTCGGTCCTTCTCGGTCCCTCTCGGTCCCTCCCGGTCCCTCCCGGTCCCTCTCGGCCCGGCGCAGGCCGGCGGCGCCGGACCCGGGCCACCGGAATGCCACGGTCACCCCGCCCTCATCTCCGTACGCCCGTGCTCCTCGTGTCACCCGCCGCCGCGGCGCGGCGGAATCGCACACCTGGCCGCCCTCCCTCCGCACGGGGGAACGCGGTCGGGGACGGCGGCCGCGAAGGCGTATAAAGGGTCCCTCCCGAGCAGCCGGCGTCCCTGATGGCCATCCCCCACGCGGCCGGCGTCACCGCGTACCGAGAGCGAAGGAGCGTCCCCATGAGCACCTCGGAAGAGATCAGCGCCTTGCTCGTCACCAGGTTCGGAACCGATCCGGAGGCCATCCGGCCCGAGGTGCCCCTCCGGGAGCTGCGGCTGGACTCGCTCGCCCTGGAGGAACTGCGGCTCCTCGTCGAGGACCGGCTGGACGTCGACCTGGAGGACGTCGCCCTGTCGTCGCGTGACACCGTCGGCCGGCTGGTGGCGGCCGTGCGCAGCAAGGCCGGCGCGTGACGGGCCGGGGGCCGTTCGCGCGAAGGCCCGCCCGGCCGGGCATCGAGCCGTTCAGCGCCGCGGTCACCGGCATCGGCCTGGTCACCGCCGCCGGAGTGGGAGCGGAGAGGACCTGGCACGGCGTGTGCGGGGCGGGCGCCGGCCCTTCGGTGCCGCACCTGCCGGAACTCGACGGGCTGCCCTGCGACTTCATGTACACCGTCGACGCTCCGGACATGAAAGCCGTCCTGGGAGTGGCCGCGCAGCGGCTGATGGACCGCTTCTCGCAGCTCGCCGTGATCGCGGCCCGGGAGGCGGTCGCGGACGCCGGGCTCGACCCCGCGGTCTGGGACAGCGGACGGGTCGCCGTCGTCATCGGCTCCGCCCACGGCGGCCTGCCGTTCTACGACGAGCAGCACACCGTTCTCACCGAACGCGGCGCGCGGCGTGTCTCCCCGAAGCTCGCCCCGCTGACCGTCGTCAACGGTGCCGCCAGCAGCGTCGCCATGGACCTGGGGGCGCACGGGCCGAGCCAGGCCGTGTCCACCGCCTGCTCGTCGGGCACCGTGGCCATCGGCACGGCCCACCAGATGCTGCGCACCGGGGCCTGCGACATCGTCGTCGCCGGCGGTGCCGAATCGGTCCGCTCCCGGCTCCTGATCGCCAGCGCCTGCCAGATGCGGGCCGTCTCCACCCGCCGTGACGACCCCCGGGCCGCCTGCCGCCCCTTCGACTCGCACCGCGACGGCTTCGTCGTCGGCGAGGGCGCCGGCCTCGTCGTGATGGAACGCCCCGAGCACGCCCGTGCCCGCGGCGCCGTCGTCCGCGCCCGGGTCGCCGGCTACGGGGCCTCCAGCGACGCCCATTCCGCCGTCGCCCCCGACCCCGACGGCCTCGGCATCGAACGGGCGCTGCGCACCGCCCTGACCGACGCGGGCATCGACGCCGCCGACGTCGGCCATGTCAACGCCCACGGGACGTCGACCGTCGCCAACGACCTCATCGAGTCGGTCATGCTGCGCCGTGTCCTCGGCGATCACCTCCTCGTCACCTCGACCAAAGCGATGACCGGGCACACCCTCGGTGCCGCAGGCGGTATCGAAACGGCCCTGACCGTCCTCGCGCTCCAGCACCAGCTCGTCCCGCCGACCGCCAACCTCGACGCCCCCGACCCCGCGGTCCCCGTCGAGGTGGTGAGCAAGGAAGCCCGGCACGCCGTGTTCGACTGCGCGGTCAAGACCTCGCTCGGCTTCGGCGGCCACAACGCGGCACTCGTGCTCACCAGGGCCTGACGGGAGCGAGGAGCACCGTGTCCGAGGAGATCATCCGGTCCCTGACCGTGGACGGCCCGCGTCACGGCTGTCGGATCCTGCCCCGTGACCCGCTTCTCCACGGACCGGCCGCCCGGCCCGGCGTGGCTCCCGCACCGGACGCGGGCCGGGCCGCCGCCCCGGCGGAACCCGCACCCGCGTCGTCGCCACGCCCCGGTTCACCCGTCGCACGGCGGTGAGCTCCCCGGCCGAGGTGGCGGCCCCCTCGGGGCCGCCACCCGGACGTGTCAGTGCCGGTGGCCCTTCCCCTTCACGTCGATGCGCACGATCTGCGGGTCGTGGTCGCTCGCCTGGTCGGCGAACTCGGCGTTGATGTGCACCACGTCGTAGTCGAAGCGGCGGACGGCGGGACTGGTCAGGATGTGGTCCAGGGTCTGCGAGTTGCCGTCGTAGACGTAGCTGTACTGCTCGCCCACGGGCAGTGTCGTGATCAGTGGCCTGAGCACCCTGCCGCTGGTCAGCGTCTTCATGGTGGGGGAGAAGGCGAAGTCGTTCAGGTCGCCCAGTGTGACGACCCGGGCCGACTTGTCCGCCTTCAGGAGCGAGGTGACGAAGGTGTTCACCTCCGCCGCCTGACGTACGCGCTGCGTCTCCGAGCCGCGCACCGGCTCCTGGTAGCGGCCGTGCAGCGACTGGTCGCCGCCCTTGGACGCGAAGTGGTTGGCGATGACGAAGACGCTCTCGCCGCGGAAGCGGAACTCGCCCGCCAGCGGCTTGCGGCTGTTGTCCCACGCCGTGCTCGTGGGGTTGATCCGGCCCGGCGAGACGGAGAGCGTGGCACCCTTCTTCGTCCTCACCGCCTGCACGGCGGTGGTGGCGTCACCGCCCGCGCGGTCCACGAAATCGACCCGGTCGGGGTTGAAGAGGAAGACGTTACGGATGTTGCCGCCGGGCTCGCCGCCGTCCCGGCCGTCCTGGGGGGCCACATAGCGCCAGGCGTACCGGGGGCCGCCCGCCGCGACGATCGCGTCCGTGAAGCGCTCCAGTGTCGCCTCGGAACCCACGGTGCCGTCGTTCACCGCACCGTTGTCGTCCTGGATCTCCTCCAGGGACACGATGTCCGGTGACGCGAGGCTGACCGCCACGCCGTGGGCGAGCGTGTCGAACTTGGCCTGTGCGTCGGCCGCGTCGAGGTTCTCCACGTTGTACGTGGCGACGGCGAGCTCCTTGTGCTTCTGCTTGCGTGTCACCTCGCGCTTGAGGCCGTTGTCCTTCAGCCGGCCCAGCTCGGTGGCCTGCACGTTGTAGCCGCCGTACGACGCGTAGTCCACGACGCCCGTGGTGGAGCCGGCCAGCACGTCGCCCACATCCGCGACCGGTACGGGCTGCGCGGCGTCCAGCGACATCACCTTGAGGCGGCCGGTGTTCTGGTCCTCGTAGGAGGCGTACAGGGTGCCGCCGCGCCGGGTCGGGTTCTCCCGGGGCTTCACCGTGACCCAGACCTCGTCGTACGCGGTCGTCGCGCCCGTCACCCGTGTGTCGGCCATCGTGACGCGGGCGCCCTCCAGCGACTCGTACAGATCCAGGGCGTACGTCTCCGGGGCGAGGGCGAGCGCCTCGATCGAACCGCCGCCGGCCGTGGGCACATAGGCGTCCGGCACCGAGGAGGCATCGAGGACAACCGCCTTCGGCAGGGCGTTGCCCGAGGAGAGGACGGTGATCAGCGGGGCGGTGATCTGGGTGAGCGACTGGGCGCCGGCAGCCGGGTAGTACTCGGCGACCTTGCCGCTGACCAGCACCGAGTCGCCGACGGCGACGGTGGGGGCCGTGGAACCGGTGTAGACGAACAGGCCCTCGCTCGTGCGGGCGTCGTCGTCCGGCGCGGTGTCCTGGATCCAGAAGCCGCGTGAACCCGTGCTCCGTACACCGGTGACCACGCCGGGGACTCCGGTGACCGGCTTCCCGGCGAGCGGGGAGAGCCGGGCCGGGCCCTGGACGTCGTGCACCCGCACCGCGCCGGGCTCGGTCGGGCCGCCGGGCTCGCCCGGTCCGGTGCCGCCGGAGGTCTC
>NZ_DATMVN010000622.1:0-10269 GCF_035563135.1 Streptomyces sp. | reverse complement strand
GGGAGCCGCAGGCCGAGAGGCGGGACTCCTCCTCAGGTCCCGTCCAGGGGGTCCGGCCCCCTAGGGGGAGCTCCGTAGGCGCGCCCAGGGGCCGTTCCTCCCACCGGAGGACGAGGCGGGGGGGCCGCGTTCCTTAACGTGTTCTTACATCGCCGGTGCGGCCGGCCACAGGGGCGGGGGTGGGGGAAACCCCCTCGAAAGACTGCGCCGGGCCCCAGCGCGCAGGGCCCCTCTTCCACCCGAGACTCGGAACGTACACAGGGACGTCCGCGCATCGACCGACATAGGAGAAAAAAAGTGACAACGGCTGTGACCATTCCCAGGCACGGGGACACTGGAGGGCGTACGGCCGTCGCTGCGCGGGCGCGGCAGGTCGTCAAGGCGTACGGGGCGGGCGAGACCCGCGTCGTGGCGCTCGACCACGTCGACGTGGACATCGTCCGCGGGCAGTTCACGGCGATCATGGGCCCGTCCGGGTCCGGCAAGTCGACGCTGATGCACTGTCTGGCGGGTCTGGACACGGTGACCTCGGGGCAGATCCATCTCGCCGACACCGAGATCACGGGCCTCAAGGACAAGAAGCTGACGCAGCTGCGCCGGGACCGGATCGGTTTCATCTTCCAGGCGTTCAACCTGCTGCCGACGCTCAACGCGATCGAGAACATCACGCTGCCGATGGACATCGCGGGCCGTAAGCCCGATGCCGGCTGGCTGCAGCAGGTCGTGGACACCGTCGGTCTCTCCGACCGGCTCAAGCACCGGCCCACCCAGCTCTCCGGCGGTCAGCAGCAGCGCGTCGCGGTGGCCCGGGCGCTCGCGGCCCGGCCCGAGATCATCTTCGGGGACGAGCCGACCGGGAACCTGGACTCCCGGGCCGGCGCCGAAGTGCTGGCGTTCCTCCGTACGTCGGTCGACGAGCTCGGCCAGACCATCGTCATGGTCACCCACGACCCGGTGGCAGCCTCCTACGCGGACCGGGTCCTCTACCTGGCCGACGGCTCCCTCGTCGACGAGATGCTGAACCCGACGGCCGAGCAGGTCCTCGACCGGATGAAGGACTTCGACGCGCGCGGGCGGACGTCATGACCGTGTGGAAGACCTCGATGCGCAACTTCCTCGCGCACAAGGGGAGGATGGCGCTCTCCGCCGTCGCCGTCCTGCTGTCGGTGGCGTTCGTGTGCGGCACGCTCGTCTTCACCGACACGATGAACACCACCTTCGACAAGCTCTTCGCGGCTTCGTCGGCCGACGTGACCGTGAGCCCGAAGGCAGCCGGGGGCGCCGATGACGTCCCGGAGAACGCCAGGCCCGCATCGCTGCCCGCCGCGGCCGTCGCGCAGATCGAGAAGGCCGACGGGGTGAAGGCGGCCGAGGGCGGCGTCATGAGCATGTCCGTCACGGTCGTCGACAGCCGCAGCAGGAACATGGGGTCGGAGACCGGCGCCCCGACGATCGCCGGCAACTGGACGCGTAACGACCTGCGTTCCATGGAGATCACCTCCGGGCACGCCCCGCGCGGCCCGACCGAGGTCATGGTCGACGCCGACACCGCCGAGAAGCACCACCTGAAGATCGGTGACGAGCTGCGCACCATCGCGGTCACCGGTGACATCGAGGCGAGGATCAGCGGTATCGCCGCCTTCACCGTCACCAATCCGGGCGCGGCCGTCGTCTTCCTCGACACGGCCACCGCTCAGCAGAAGCTGCTGGGTGCCCCCGGCGTCTTCACCCACATCTCCGTCACGGCCGACTCCGGTGTCAGTGACACCCGGCTGAAGGAGAACGTCGCCGCCGCCCTGGGCGACGGCGCCGCGTACAAGCTGCAGACCCAGGACGAGGCCGCCGCCGCGAACAAGGACTCCATGGGTTCCTTCCTGGACGTCATGAAGTACGCGATGCTCGGCTTCGCCGGGATCGCCTTCCTCGTGGGCATCTTCCTGATCGTCAACACCTTCTCGATGCTGGTCGCCCAGCGCACCCGTGAGATCGGCCTGATGCGGGCCATCGGCTCCAGCCGCAAGCAGGTCAACCGGTCCGTGCTCGTCGAGGCGGTGCTGCTGGGCGTCGTCGGCTCGCTCCTGGGCGTCGCGGCCGGCATCGGCCTCGCCGTCGGGCTGATGAAGCTGATGGGCGCCATCGGCATGGAGCTGTCCACCGGGGACCTCACCATCGCCTGGACGACACCGGTGACCGGACTGGCGCTCGGCATCGTCGTCACCGTCCTCGCCGCGTACGTCCCGGCCCGCCGGGCCGGCAAGGTCTCCCCGATGGCCGCCCTGCGGGACGCCGGCACCCCGGCGGACGCCAGGTCCGGCTGGGTCCGGGCGGTGACCGGCCTGGTCCTCACCGGGGCCGGCGCCGCCGGCCTGTGGGCGGCGACCAGGGTGGACGAGGCGAGCGAGGGCTCCCTCTACCTCGGCCTGGGCGTGGTCCTCACCCTCATCGGCTTCATCGTGATCGGTCCGCTGCTCGCCGGGGCGGTCGTGCGGGTGCTCGGCGCCGTCGTCCTGCGGCTGTTCGGCCCGGTCGGGCGGCTGGCGGAGCGCAACGCCCTGCGCAATCCCCGGCGTACGGGAGCGACCGGCGCGGCGCTGATGATCGGCCTGGCCCTGGTGGCGTGCCTCTCGGTCGTCGGCTCGTCCATGGTCGCCTCGGCCACCGACGAACTCGACAAGTCGGTGGGCACGGACTTCATCGTCCAGTCGAGCACCGGTCAGCTGATCGTGCCGCAGGCCGCCGAGGCCATCGAGGAGGTGCCCGGCATCGAGCACGTCACGCACTACAAGGTGCTCGCCGCGAAGCTCACCAACCCCGACGGTTCGACGGTGGACGAGCACATCACCGCAGCGGACCCGACGTATCCGCAGGACCTGCGGCGCGAGACCACCGCCGGCGACCTGTCGGAGGCGTACGGCGCGGACTCCATGTCGGTCGGGTCGGACTACGCCGCGCTGCACAGGATCGAGGTGGGCGACGAGATGACCGTCGCCTTCAAGGCCGGCGGCACCGCGAAGCTGAAGGTCGCCGCGATCACCTCGGACGACACGAGCGTCGACCAGGGCGCGATGTACGTCAACGCCACCACCGCCGAGCGCTATGTCGCCGCCGACAGGATGCCCCAGAACATGATCATGTTCGCGGCGGCGGAGGACGGCAGGGAGAAGGAGGCGTACGCCGCCCTCAAGAGCTCGCTCGCCGGGTACCCGCAGTACAAGGTGCAGAACCAGGCCGACTTCAAGCAGGACCTGAAGGACCAGGTCGGACAGCTGCTGAACATCGTGTACGGCCTGCTCGCCCTGGCGATCGTCGTCGCGGTGCTCGGTGTGGTGAACACCCTGGCCCTGTCGGTCGTCGAGCGGACCCGTGAGATCGGCCTGATGCGGGCGATCGGCCTGTCCCGCCGTCAGCTGCGGCGCATGATCCGGCTGGAGTCCGTCGTCATCGCCCTGTTCGGCGCGCTGCTCGGGCTCGGCCTGGGCATGGGCTGGGGCACCTCGGCGCAGAAGCTGCTGGCCCTGGAAGGCCTCGGGGTCCTGGAGATCCCGTGGCCGACGATCCTCACCGTGTTCGTCGCCTCGGCCTTCGTCGGACTGTTCGCCGCGCTGGTGCCGGCCTTCCGGGCCGGCCGGATGAACGTTCTGAACGCGATTGCCACGGACGGGTGACAGCACCGGACGTAGCATGACCGGTCCGGCCCCGGGACGTTCCTCCAGACGCCCCGGGGCCGGACCGCGTGGGGCCGCCGTCAGGCGTGCAGGACCGGCACGTCGTACTGGGGGATCCACTTGTCGCGGGTGACGACCGTCAGCCCTTCGGTCCGGGCCTGGGCGACGATGACGCGGTCGAAGGGGTCCCGGTGGACCGGGGGGAGGCGGCCGGCGTGTACGCCGTGGCCCGCGGTGATCGCAAGAGCCGTCAGCTGGCAGTCGCGGACCCGCTCTGCCAGGTCGCCGGGTCCCGCGAGCTTGCCGGCGGACTGCTTGATCGCGATCTCCCACGGGGTCGCGGCGCTGAGATACACCGCGGGCTCCGTGTCGATCAGATCTTTGAGTTCATCGGAAAGTTCAGGAGAGTCGTCGAGCCACCACAGGGCGACATGGGTGTCGAGCAGAAGACGCATCAGCGCATCCCGAAGGCTTCGGCGATGTCATCCGGCAGCTCGTCGAAGTCGTCGGCGATGTGAATCTGACCCCGGAGGGACCCCCGACCGGTTCGGCGTACCTTCGGATGCAGGGGCACCACCTTCGCGACGGGCTCCCCCGCCCGGCTGATCACGACTTCCTCGCCGGTCTCGACCTGCTGCAGTATGCGCGAGAAGTGGGTCTTGGCCTCGTGCACGTTGTACTGCCGGGCTGCTTCCATGACTGCCTCACAGGGCTGACGGGCGGACTAGCTGCCGGACTAAGGTTAGCTCCGCTGCCGCCGTACGGACAACGGCGTTCCCTCGCGCGGGTGACACACCGGCGTCGTACGCTGGAGGCCCCGGCCCGTCCCACGTGTCGGGTCCTTCGCGTTGCCCACTCGCCACACCGGACGGAATCCCTTCATGAGCCTGCACGGTCTGCTGGATGTCGTCGTCACCGACCCGGCGCTCTCCGAAGCGGTGAAGGCCGCCTCCGACGGCCACCGGGCCCATGTCGACCTGGTCGGTCCGCCCGCCGCGCGCCCCTTCACCGTGGCCGCACTGGCCCGCGAGGCCGGGCGCACGGTGCTCGCCGTCACCGCGACCGGGCGGGAGGCCGAGGATCTGGCGGCCGCGCTGCGGACCCTCCTGCCTCCCGACACGGTGGCGGAGTTCCCCTCCTGGGAGACCCTGCCCCATGAGCGCCTCTCGCCCCGCTCGGACACCGTGGGCCGCCGCCTCGCCGTGCTGCGCAGGCTCGCCCATCCCCGGCCGGACGACCCGGAGACCGGGCCGGTCAGCGTGGTCGTCGCCCCGGTCCGCTCCGTGCTCCAGCCGCAGGTCAAGGGGCTCGGTGACCTGGAGCCCGTCGCGCTGAGCAGCGGGCGGAGCGCTGATCTGGGCGAGGTCGTGGAGGCGCTCGCGGCAGCGGCGTACGCCCGTGTCGAGCTGGTCGAGAAGCGGGGGGAGTTCGCCGTGCGCGGCGGCATCCTGGACGTGTTCCCGCCGACCGAGGAGCACCCCCTGAGGGTGGAGTTCTGGGGCGACGACGTCGAGGAGATCCGCTACTTCAAGATCGCCGACCAGCGGTCCCTGGAGGTCGCCGAGCACGGGCTGTGGGCCCCGCCCTGCCGTGAGCTGCTGCTCACCGAGGACGTACGCACCCGGGCGGCGGCCCTCGCGGAGGAGCACCCCGAGCTGGGCGAGCTGCTGGGGAAGATCGCCGAGGGGATCGCCGTCGAGGGCATGGAGTCCCTCGCCCCGGTGCTCGTCGACGAGATGGAGCTGCTGCTCGACGTCCTGCCGAAGGGTTCGATGGCGCTGGTCTGCGACCCGGAGCGGGTGCGGACCAGGGCGGCGGACCTCGTGGCGACCAGCCAGGAGTTCCTCCAGGCGTCCTGGGCGGCGACGGCCGGTGGCGGCGAGGCCCCGATCGATGTCGGCGCGGCCTCCCTGTGGGGCATCGCCGACGTCCGGGACCGGGCCCGTGAGCTGGGCATGATGTGGTGGTCCACCTCCCCGTTCGCCGCCGACGAGGAGCCGGACGGCGACACCCTGAAGCTCGGGATGCACGCCCCGGAGGCGTACCGCGGGGACACCGCCCGCGCGCTCGCCGACACCAAGGGGTGGCTCGCCGACGGCTGGCGCACGGTGTACGTCACCGAGGGGCAGGGCCCCGCCTCCCGTACGGTCGAGGTGCTCGGCGGCGAGGGCATCGCGGCCCGCCTCGACCAGGACCTGGCGGAGCTCACGCCGTCACTCGTCCATGTCTCGTGCGGAGCCATCGACAACGGCTTCGTCGATCCGGCGCTGAAGCTGGCCGTGCTGACCGAGACGGACCTGACCGGGCAGCGCACCGCCACCAAGGACCTGGGCCGGATGCCGGCCCGCCGCCGCAAGTCCGTCGACCCGCTGACGCTGCAGGCAGGTGACTTCATCGTCCACGAGCAGCACGGTGTCGGCCGCTACATCGAGATGGTCCAGCGCACCGTGCAGGGCGCGACCCGCGAGTACCTCCTGGTCGAGTACGCCCCCGCCAAGCGCGGCCAGCCCGGGGACCGCCTCTACATCCCCACCGACCAGCTGGAGCAGGTCACCAAGTACGTCGGCGGCGAGGCCCCCACCCTGCACCGGCTCGGCGGCGCGGACTGGACGAAGACGAAGCAGCGGGCCAAGAAGGCGGTCAAGGAGATCGCCGCGGACCTGATCAAGCTGTACTCGGCGCGGATGGCGGCCCCCGGCCACGCCTTCGCCCCGGACACCCCGTGGCAGCGCGAGCTGGAGGACGCCTTCCCGTACGCGGAGACGCCCGACCAGCTGTCCACGATCGCCGAGGTCAAGGAGGACATGGAGAAGTCCGTCCCGATGGACCGGCTGATCTGCGGCGACGTCGGGTACGGCAAGACGGAGATCGCGGTGCGCGCGGCGTTCAAGGCGGTTCAGGACGGCAAGCAGGTCGCCGTCCTCGTCCCCACGACGCTCCTGGTCCAGCAGCACTTCGGCACGTTCACCGAGCGGTACGCCCAGTTCCCGGTCAACGTGCGGGCGCTGAGCCGCTTCCAGTCGGAGACCGAGTCGAAGGCGACGCTGGAGGGGCTGAAGGACGGGTCCGTGGACCTGGTCATCGGCACGCACCGGCTGTTCTCGTCGGAGACGAAGTTCAAGGACCTGGGCCTGGTCATCGTCGACGAGGAGCAGCGCTTCGGTGTCGAGCACAAGGAGCAGCTGAAGAAGCTCCGCGCCAACGTGGACGTGCTCACGATGTCGGCGACGCCCATCCCCCGTACGCTCGAAATGGCCGTCACGGGCATCCGCGAGATGTCGACGATCACGACGCCCCCCGAGGAGCGGCACCCGGTCCTGACCTTCGTCGGGCCGTACGAGGAGAAGCAGATCGGCGCGGCGGTGCGTCGTGAACTCCTGCGTGAGGGCCAGGTGTTCTACATCCACAACCGGGTCGAGTCCATCGACCGGGCCGCGGCGCGGCTGCGGGAGATCGTGCCCGAGGCGCGGATCGCGACGGCGCACGGGCAGATGGGGGAGAGCCAGCTGGAGCAGGTCGTCGTCGACTTCTGGGAGAAGCGGTTCGACGTCCTGGTCTCGACGACGATCGTGGAGTCCGGCATCGACATCTCCAACGCCAACACGCTGATCGTGGAGCGCGGCGACAACTTCGGTCTCTCCCAGCTGCACCAGCTGCGCGGCCGTGTGGGCCGTGGCCGGGACCGGGGCTACTCCTACTTCCTGTACCCGCCGGAGAAGCCGCTGACGGAGACCGCGCACGAGCGTCTGGCGACCATCGCGCAGCACACCGAGATGGGTGCGGGCATGTACGTGGCGATGAAGGACCTGGAGATCCGCGGCGCGGGAAACCTCCTCGGCGGCGAGCAGTCCGGCCACATCGCGGGGGTCGGTTTCGACCTGTACATCCGGATGGTCGGCGAGGCGGTGGCGGACTACCGGGCGGCGGTGGACGGCGGGGCCGAGGAGGAGCCGCCGCTGGAGGTCAAGATCGAGCTGCCGGTCGACGCGCACGTCCCGCACGACTACGCCCCGGGCGAGCGGCTGCGCCTGCAGGCGTACCGCTCGATCGCTTCGGCGAATTCGGAGGAGGACATCAGGGCGGTGCGCGAGGAGCTCACCGACCGCTACGGCAAGCTGCCGGAGCCGGTGGAGAACCTCCTGCTGGTGGCGGGCCTGCGGATGCTGGCCCGGGCCTGCGGGGTGGGCGAGATCGTGCTGCAGGGGCCGAACATCCGCTTCGCGCCGGTGGAGCTGCGGGAGTCGCAGGAGCTGCGGCTGAAGCGGCTGCACCCGAAGACGGTCATCAAGCAGTCCGCCCACCAGATCCTGGTCCCGCGTCCGACGGCGGGCCGGATCGGCGGGAAGCCGGTGGTGGGACGCGAACTCCTGGCGTGGACCGGGGAGTTCCTCACGACGATCCTGGGGTCGTAGGACGCGGGACCTGCCGCGCGTCGGCCCCGCCGGGTCTTCCGGCGGGGCCGACGCGCTTCTCGGAGTCAGATCGCCGGGGGCCTCTTGAACGCCACTCGGACGGTCTTGCCGACGACGTGGTGCTCCACACCGAATTCCGCGGCCAGTTGGGCGGCGAGATGGAGGCCACGTCCCGAGCAGCTCTCCTCGTCCGGTTCTCGTAGGACGGGTTGTCCTTCGCCGCTGTCCCGGACCTCCAGGCGTACGAGGTCATCAGTGGCGCTCAGACGCACGGCGAACTCCCTCCCGGGAGGGGCCCCGTGCACGAGGGCATTGGTCGCGAGCTCGGAGACGCAGAGCCTTATGTCCTCGATCAAAGGCGTCAGCCGCCACTCCGTGAGGACGTCGATGACGAAGTCGCGGGAGGCGCGGACAGACGTCTTCCTTCGAGGGAAGCGTCGTTGCTGCGACAGAGACACGGTGGTCACCCCGTTGCTCGTAGGCTGTGACGCGACGACCGTACTGCTATTCGCGAAAAGCATCAAGGTACTCTTTCGGGGGTCGCTTCGATTCGCCTACCGTGTGCATCGGTACGGTCCGTGGTGTCGCTTGCGAGGAGGAATCCATGGCTGAGGGTGAACCGGTCACCACGTCCGCTCGCTATGTGGTGCCGTCGGCGTCCGGTGCCGGTGACGCGTGGGCCGCCGAAGCGGCGGCCGGAGGGCGGCGAGGTACGCAGACGATCCTGCGTGCGGGCGAGGTGGCGGCCTCCGGCCGGGTGGCGGATCTGCTCGGTGTGGAGCGGGGCGCGCCGGTCGTCGAGCGGCAGCGGATCATGTACCTCGACGGTGAACCGTGCGAGTTGACCCACACCTACTACCCGTTGGAGATCGCCCGGGGGACGGCATTGGCTGCGGCTGCGAAGATCCGCGGAGGTGCTGTGCGGCTGCTCGCGGAGCTCGGGCATGTCGGCGCGAGGGCACGCGAGGATGTGGCCGCCCGGCTGCCCACCGAGAGTGAGCGGCGCTCGCTCTCGCTGGATGCGGGCGAGCCGGTCCTCGAACTGGCCAGGCTCACGCTTGCCGCCGGTGGCCGGCCGATCCAGGCGGACGTGATGGTGATGACCTCGCGCGGCCAGGGGCTGCGATATGAGATCAAGATCGGATGACCGTGCCTGGACATGATGTGGAGCCCGTGGACCGTCGTTCGCTCCATGAGCGGATCGCGGCCGACCTGCGGGAAGAAATCATGTCGGGGGATCTGCCTCCAGGGGCGAGTCTCCCTTCGACCGCGCAGCTGAAGGAGCGGTTCGCCGCTTCGAACGCCACGGTGCAGAAGGCGCTGCAGCTCCTGAAGGGGGAGCGGCTGGTGGTCGGCCGGCCGGGAGCCTCGGTGACGGTTCGCGACCACCGGCAGCGGACGATACGGCCTGCCTCCTCCATGGCGCCGGTGGCCGAGGGTGAGCCGTACCGCTGGCTCACTGAAGCTGTGGGTCCGGGCACCCGGGCGCACAGCACGCTGGTGGACGTCGGTGAGGCGGCGCCTCCGGCGGACGTGGCCGCCGCGCTGGGTCTGCCTCAGGGCGGTACGGCGATCCTTCGGCGCCAAGTGCTGTCGATCGACGACGAGCCGGCCGAACTCGTCTCCTCCTACTACCCGTTGGACATCGCTGCGGGAACCGCGATCACGGAACGCCGCAGGATTCCCGGAGGGACGCCCACCCTCCTGGCCGCTCTGGGGTACCCGCCCGGGCTCAGTGTGGACAGGGTCTCCGCGCGCGTGGCCACACAGGAGCAGTACGGCCTGCTGCGGTTGCCCGGCGACCTGCCCGTACTGCGGACCCTGCGTGTGGTGTTCAGTGACCAGGATCGCCCCATCGAGGCCACGGTGATGGTCAAGGCCGGACATCTCTACGAGGTGCAGTACGAGTTCACTCCGGGCGGTCCGGGGCGGCCGGCCTGAAGACCATCCCGGCCGCCGCGCGGAACGCCTCCTCCGGGGTGCGGCCTTCGAGGGCGTCGGAGAGGTTGCCGCTGAGCAGCAGGGTCGCGAAGCCGTGGGCAAGGGACCAGGCGGCGATGCCGGCCAGGCGGGCGTCCTCGCCGCGGGCCGTGCCGGGCAGGCCGTCGACGCCGGCGCGCAGCGCCTCGGTGGCGCGGGCCTTCGCGGTGAGCAGGGCGGGGTCGTCGGGGCGGTGCAGTTCCGGGCGGAAC
>NZ_DATMVN010000621.1:0-4626 GCF_035563135.1 Streptomyces sp. | reverse complement strand
CTGGGCCCAGCCGGAGACCGCGCCGGCGTAGGCGGTCCCGAAGCCCGTGCCGCCGTGCCGGGTACCGGCGGGCATGGTGGCCGCGAGCGCCACGCCACCGGGCGCCCGCACGGTCACGCTGTCACCGATCCGGTAGGCGGTGACCTGGCCCGCGTCGAGGGCGGCCCGCCAGGCGGCCCGGCGCTGCATCTCGACGCCGATGTCCTTCATGCGGAGGTTCACCACGGGGGTGTCGTCGGTGAACAGGTCGTCGTAGTCACCGAGCACACCGTCGAGCACCGGGTAGGCGATGCGGTCCTCGGCGAGGTTCGACTGGTGGATGAAGTGCGGCTTGGGGTCGTTGGAGAGGACGTGCCCCAGCGCGATCCGGGTCTCCAGCGGCACGATGTGCTCGGTGTAGCCGGTGGCGGTGTCCAGCGGTGCGGGCAGGCAGGTGGAGGTGGCGGGGTTGTCCTCACAGATCCCGCTGCCGCCCTGGGCGCGGCCGGTGTAGATCCAGTTGTACTCGTCGACCTGTTCGGCCGCCCGCCCGGCGTTGTAGAAGATGTTCATCGGGTAGCGGGAGACGGTCGTGGCGGTACCGACCCGGCGCTGCACGGGGTCCCGGGAGTTGTCCGAGCCCAGCCACTCGATGCGCGTGTCGGCGAGGGCGGGCCCCAGGTTGGGGTTGTCCACCGGCTGCTGCGGGGTCACCTTCAGGCCGGAGTGCTCACCGGTGACCAGCTCCTCGCTCCGCAGCGGGAGCCCGGCGGCCTTGCCCCACGCCTCGTTGGCCGCGATCTCGTCGGCGATCTCGTTCCGGCCGACCCACCGGGTGGAGCCGTCCGGGCCGGTCGCGCACTTCCACGGCACCACACCGGTGTCCTGCACACAGCCCAGGAAGGCGTGGGTGTAGGTGTGGTTGATCCAGCGGAACTGCTCGCGGTCGGCCACCAGCTTGTCGGCGAGGGCGTCCTGGCCGCCGTTGTCCTCGCGGTGGTCCACGGTGCCGGAGGCGTTGTAGGCGAAGTCGAGGGTGAATTCCCGGCTGTCCTGCCAGGCTGTCGCGTGGTCGACGTCGGCCGGGACCATGCGGATCGGGTTCGGGGTGCCCTCACCCGGTTGGCAGTCCACGTCGCCAGGGGTGCAGTTGAGTGCGGAGTCCCAGCGGTCGTCGGCGGCGAAGACGTCGTCGACGTGGACCGCGAAGTAGTTGCGGTCGGCGCCGAGGTGCACCCCGCCGGTCATCCACTCCACGATGCCCCGGGCCAGCAGCCGGTACTGCTGCTGGTACCGGTTGTAGACGAAGGTGACCACGAGTTCCCGCCGGCCGTCGTGCCGGTACTCGCCCACCAGGGAGCCCTTCGTCGTCCTGCCCGGGATGGCGGCCTGGACGTAGGGGACGAAGTCGGCGCCCGCCGCCGGCGTCGAGAGGTAGGCGTAGGACTCGCCCACGGTGGGGGAGTTGTCCTCGAACGGGACGACGCCCTCCAGGTAGCCGAAGGCCCCGGCCTTCCCCGCCTGCGTCACCTCGGCCCGCACCCCGTCGACGCTGCCGGCGTAGCCGGTGCCGACCGCCGCGTTGAGCCCGACCTGTGGACGCGCGTAGGTGTAGGCGTCGACCTGCGGGATCGAGTACGTCTGCTCGTAGGCCACGAGGGCCGCCATCTCGGCGGAGCCCGCCGGGAACGGGTTGTCGTTGGGCAGGACGACGGCCTGGTACTTCGCACGCGGCCGGCCCTCGACCGTGTCGGCGAGGAAGCCCGCGTCGATCACAGCCCGGCCGGGGTCCTCCAGGTCGACCTCGGTGTACGGCGTCCCGGCGTTCTCCAGCTCGGCGGCGATGGCGTCGGTCGACGGCCCCCCGTCGCTCACGACCAGCACGCGCAGATCGACACGCGGTGCCGGATCCTCCGCCTGGGCCGTGGCCGTCGGCAGCCCGATGGCCGCCATCAGTGCGCCCATGACGAGCGCGGTGGTGCGAATGGTCCGCTTCATGCGGTGGAAACCCCTCCCCAGGGCAGGGGAGGTCAGGCTCCTGCCGGAGCCTGTCCCACCCCCACGACCACGCCGTCGCCCCCCTGAGACGCCGGTCGTCGACTCATCCGTCGTGTCACATAGTGAGGTCTGTGTGGAGTTTTTGTGTGACCGACAGAGGACTTGGCGGAAAAGCGTATGTGTCTGTCCATACGACAGGATGGTTAGCGTGAGCGGTACGGTGCCGCTGGTCATCGGGGTGGGGCCGGCCCGCACGCCTGTGTGCTGCTGCGGAAGGCGGACGGCGGAACCCGGGCCACCGGATGTGGCGGAGGTGGGAGACCAGTGGTCCAGACCAAAATGCCGACCGGTGGGGAGCTGGATCAAGTCACTCAGGGGGCGGCACGGCGACGGCGGCCGGCGTGGAGCAGGGCCGGCCGCCGTCTTCGTCCATGAGGTCCCCGCTCAGCGGGGGCGCGCGCCGCTCGGGACGCACAGGTGTGCGGTCACGCGCACAGCACGCGCGTCTCCGGAGTGTGGACCGGGCCGCCGCTGAGGCTGGTGCTGTCGCTGAACTCGGCGTAGAAGTAGGAGTAGAAGCCGATGTTGCCGTTGCAGCCGGAGTCGGCGGCGATCTGCAAGGTCAGGGTGACGGTACGGCTCTGGCCGGGCGGGACGGTGGTGCCGTAGTTGCCCCCGAGGTCGGCCGGACCGGTCCCGGAACACGGGACGGCCCCGGCGCCCGTCGCCAGACTGCAGCCGGTGAAGCTGTACTTGAGGTCGGGGCGCTGGGTGGTCAGCCAGGTCGGGTCGATGGTCTGGTAGATGAACCAGATGTCGTACGTCTGATTGTTCTTGATCGTCATCGACAGGTTCACTGTGCCGCCGGGCGTGGTGGTGGCGGCGTCGGTGCTGAACGAGAGCTCGGCAGGGGCCGGCTCGGCGGCGCTCGCGGAGGGCGTCAGGCCGAAGAGGGCGAGAGCGAGGGCGATGATCGTGGCGAGACCGAAGCGTCTCGTGCGAGTGAATCTCATGGCCCGGGAGGTTAGGCACGACCCCGGTGCACCGTCTGCACCCTGAGGCGCACCGTGCGCAGCATGCGGCTGAAAGTGGTTGTGAAGTGAAGGACTTGTGAAGTCGCCTTCACGTGGTGGCGGGGAAGAGGGTTCCCGCACGCCGGCGCCATGATGGGGTGCGGGCGCGGAGAGCGGCCACGGGGCTCCCCGGCGGGAGGTGCGCGCTGTGAGGCCAATGGCGAATTCCGGGCGGCTCGTCCCGGCGCCGCGGGTCCTGGGGCGGCTCGCGGCCTCCGGCGTCCTGGCGTGCTGGACGGGCAGCGGTGGGGGCGCCCTGTGCGCGGTGCGGGAGTGTCAGCCCTCGTCCGCGGTGAGGGCCTCTTCCCAGGGGATCTCCGTCGATGCGAGGTAGGTGAGCCCCCGCTGCTCCCAGAGGCGCGCATGGCGGGCGACCCGGACGCGGTGGTCCTCCCACCGGGGCGGCCGGCCGGTCCACGCCGCCGCCGCGACGGACGGCAGACGGGGCAGCAGCAGGAAGGTCACGTCGTCGAGCCCTTCGACCGACTCGCCGAAGACCGTCGCCTCCACACCGGCGAGGCGCTCCTCGGGGATCGCGTGGGACGCGGGGTCCCAGGCGGCGGCGTACCGGACGCCGCGGGGCCGGTAGGCGGGGAATCCGAGGCGGGCGGCGGCGGAGGCCTGGGCGGGCGGGACGGCCTCGTGGGCGTACGCGCGGTCCAGGTACAGGTGTGACTGCGGGGACAGGAGCACGCGGCCGCCGCCTCCGAGGATCCGGGCGAGGTCGTGGTCGCTGGGCGCGAAGAACCTCTTGAGCGCCGCGATCAGCTCGGGGGTGTGGCCCGCGGCGAGCAGTTCGGGGCGGCCGGCGAGCTCCTCCGGGGTGTCCGGCAGGTCCATCATCGGCACGTCCACCCAGTACTGGGCGATGTCGTCCGGCCCGACACCGGCGCGCGAGGCCTCCTGCCAGGCCAGCGGGCGCTTCCCCGAGGCGCGTACCAGCGAACGCAGTTCCCGGATCGCATGCGTGAAGCTGTCCTGGGTCGCCCCGACCGCCTCGTCGCCGCCGATGTGCACGAACGGACCCTCGGTCATGCGGCAGACATCGGCGAGGACGGAGGCGACGGCCTCCCGGGTGCCGCGGTCCGCGAGGTCGAGCGGCGGGACGTACGGGAAGCGTCCCTCCAGGCCCTCGGGTGCCGGTGCGTCCGGGAGGCCGGGCAGTGCCTCGCGCAGGGCGGCGCAGTGTCCGGGCAGGTCGATCTCGGGGACGATCGTCACGAAGCGTTCGGCGGCGTACCGCTGGAGGGCGCGGTACTCCTCGGTGGTGTAGAAGTCGCGCGGGGCGCCGTCCGGCCCGGCCGCGGTGAGCCCGGGAGTACCGGGGACCTCCAGGCGCCAGCCCTCGTTGTCCGTCAGGTGCAGGTGCAGGACGTTGAGTTTGTAGAGCGCCATCACATCGACGACACGGCGCACTTCACCCGGTGCGAGGTGGTGGCGTGCCGGGTCGACCAGGAGGCCGCGCCAGGCGAAGCGGGGGGCGTCGCGCAGTTCCTGGCAGGGGATGGGGCCGGAGGAGGTGGCGATCAGCTGGATCGCTGTGGCGGCCGCCCGGAACACCCCGGCGGGGGTGGCG
>NZ_DATMVN010000620.1:0-2903 GCF_035563135.1 Streptomyces sp. | reverse complement strand
GGGCGGCCGGCTGGTGCTCGTCGAAGGCGTGTGGAACGGCACCGGTCTCTCCGCCGCCCACCTCACCGCACTCCTCGCCGAGCACACCGAGCGGGTCCACCACGAGCCGCTCTCCGGGGACTCCCGGCTCTGGGGCAAGGAGGTCACCGACGAGAGGTACGCCCTGGTGGCCCGCGCCGAGCCGCAGCACCGGCACACCGAGATCGTCGACGTCCATCTGATCCTGCGCAGGGGCTCCGACGTGCTGCTCGCCCGCCGGGCCGGCACGGGGTACGCGGACGGGCTGCTCCACGCCCCCTCCGGCCACGCCGAGGACGGTGAGGACGTCCTGGCGGCGATGATCCGGGAGACCGCCGAGGAGATCGGCGTCGAGCTGGCTCCGGACGAACTCCGGGTGGCCCTGGTCATGCAGCACAGGGGTCCGGGCGGCAGCCCCAGGATGGGCTGGTTCTTCGAGGCGGACCACGACCCCGCGCGTCCGCCACGCAACGCGGAGCCGGACAAGTGCTCCGAGCTGGACTGGTACCCCCTGGACGCGCTGCCCGACGACATGGTGGCGTACTGCCGTGAGGGCCTCGACGGATACCGTGCCGGACAGCGCTTCCTGATCCACTGGCACGAGGACGCCGACACCGTCGCGTACGCACCGCGGGGGCCGCGGCGCGCCGTCCCGCTGCCGGTGGCGGCGAGCCCCACCGGCCGGCTGCACCACATCGAGCTGTCGGTGCCCGACCTCGCCGAGGCCGACGCCCAGTGGGGCTGGCTGCTCGGCCGGCTCGGTCATGTCCCGTACCAGCGCTGGGCGCACGGCCGGAGCTGGCGGCGCGGCGACAGCTATGTCGTGGTGGAACGCACACCCGGCCCGCCCGGCGCCGGGCACGACATGCTGCGCCCCGACGTCAGCCGCCTGGCGTTCCACGTCCGCGACCGTGCCACGCTCGACGCCCTGATGGCGGACGCCCCGGAGCACGGCTGGCGGCCTCCGGCGGCCGGCTTCCCCCCGCGCACCGACGGCAGCGGGCCCTGCGCGGCCCGCCTGGCGAACACGTCGGGCCACGAGGTGGAGCTGGTCGCTCCCTGAGGACAGCCCCCCCGACGCGGCGGCGGCCGGTGCGGACACCGGGACCGCCGCGCGGCCGGGCCGCACCGGCCGCACGAAGAACCTGCTCAGCCGACCAGCCCCGCCAGCCCCTCGGTGCGGGCCAGGTGCTCCAGCTCGTCCAGGGCGCGGACCGCCGCCTCCGCCGCCGACGGGTCACGCCCGGCGAGGCCGCTCTCCTCGAACTCGTCCTCGTCCAGCCTCAGTACGCAGGAGCCGTCCGCCGACACCCACAGGTCCAGGTCCAGGTCCTCGACCACCAGCTCGCCGTCCCGCAGCACGGCCGGCCGGGTGATGTCGCAGTACCAGCCCTTCAACCGCCCACCGCCGGTGCGGACCTCCTTCACCGCGTACCACCGGTCGCGCCAGTAGTGCTCGGTGAAGACATCGCCCGGCTCGAAGCGCACGAAGCCGAAGTCCCGGACGCCCGGCGCCGCCCAAGGAGCCCGGACCGTGATCCGGGTGCCGTCGTCGCCGGCCGGCTCGGCCGGATAACGGATCTTGGTGCGGCCCGCCTTGACCAGGGCCACCGTCAGGGGAGCGCCGGAATCAGCCGATCCCGCGCACATGCCGCACCTCCGTGGCGCAGATCTCGTAACCGAACCAGCGGTTGACCGCCAGCATCGGGCCGTTGGCGGCGTCGTTGCCGGTGTACGCGTCCGTGTACCCGGCGGCCCGTGCCCGGTGCAGTGAGGCGTTCTTGGCGAGCTTCGCCAGCCCTCTGCCCCGGAAGGCGCGCAGGGTACCGGTCATCGCCGACGAGTAGCGGGTCAGCCCGTCCGTCTGCGCCGCGCTGAACGCCGCGACCTTCCCGTCCACCGTCACGACCGCGGTGAGGGCGTGATCGAAGCCGGGCCGCCGCCAGGTCGTCGCCAGCCAGTCCTCGTAGTCGGAGAACTCCACCGGGACATCGCCGGGTTCGTCAGCGGTCGTCTCCGCGTCCGCCTCGAACAGCGGGCGCGGATCGTCCTCGAAGTCGGCGGCGGTCAGGAGCTCGGCCCCGGGAGGGAGCTCCTGGAGCGGAGGCAGTGTGCCCTCGGCCAGCCCGAGACGCAGGAAGTGCGCCGGCCGGCGCGCCGCATAGCCGCGCTTCCCGGCGAACGCGCGGTTGGCCGGCTCGTCGAGCACCCACGTGTAGACGGCGCTCGCACCGGCACCGGCCAGATGCTCCTCACCGGCCCGGACCAGCAGCGACCCCGCGCCCCGCCCTCTCCGGTCCGGATGCACGTACGGATTGCAGAAACCCTGGCCCGGCTTCGGACTCTCGTGGGAGATGCCCACCTGTGCGGTCCCGATCACCTCGCCGTCCTCCTCGGCGACCAGCAGCCGGTAGTGCCGGTCGGGGTGGGCGCCGGCCAGATCGTTCAGGACCTGCTCGGGGGTCGTGACCATGTACGGCAGTGCGGCACGCCGCACCCGTACCCAGGCCTCTGCGTCAGCGGGCAGGAAGTCCCGCACGAGTACCGTCATGCGGGGACGCTAACGCGGGAAGCGGCCCGGCCGCCTCCCGATTTCCGGGGGCGGTGCCGGTGCCGGACACCCCCGGTGGGGGAGAATCGGCCCGTGACCCTGAAGATCGCCGTTGACCCGGACTCCGCCACCGCCCCGTACGAGCAGCTGCGCGCCCAGCTGTCCGAACAGGCCCGGTCCGGCTCCCTGCCCGTCGGCCACCGGCTGCCGACCGTACGCGGCCTCGCCGGGGAACTGGGCCTCGCCGCCAACACGGTGGCCAAGGCCTACCGCGCGCTGGAGGCCGACGGGGTGATCGAGACCCGCGGCCGCAACGGGACGTTCGTCGCCGCCG
>NZ_DATMVN010000619.1:0-2532 GCF_035563135.1 Streptomyces sp. | reverse complement strand
CGGATCGTGCGGGTCGTACACCGAGCCGCCCAGGCTCAGCCGAACCTGGCGCCGGGTCAGTTCCTCGGCGATTGCGCGGGCGTCGGGGCGGGTCTCGGCCGAGCAGGCCCTCGATCTGTGCCCGCCCTCGCTGCAGCCCGCCGGCCCGCCGCCGTGGCCGGGGAGCATGCCTCTGCGGCCGAGCGCCGGCGAGCCCGGTCCGGTGCCGCCGGAGGTGGCCGACGTCCTCGCGGGCGACCGGCCCGTCGCCTACTTCACCCTCGGCACGGTCAAGAACACCGACACCGCCGACCTCGCGGCCGGGCTCACGGCCCTGGAGGGGTTCGACGGCGTCGTGGTCGCCACGACCGGCCGCCAGCTCGACCCCGACGAGCTCGACCCAGTGCCGGCCAACGCCGTGGTCGCGCAGTTCGTCCCGCAGGCCGCCCTGCTTGAGCGGGCCGACCTGCTGGTGTCCCACGGCGGGTCGGGCACGATGCTCGGCGGCCTCGTGCACGGCGTACCCCAGGTTGCCCTCCCGCGGGGGACCGACCAGCCGCAGAACGCCGCCCTGCTGGCCCGGGCCGGTGCGGGGGTGGTCGTCGCCCCAGAGAACTACGCCGTCACCACGATCCGGGCCGCGGTCGCCGAGGTGACCGGCGACCCGGCGTTCCCAGCGGCGGCCCAGCGCATACGCGAGGAGATCGCCGCGATGCCGGACGCCGACGCGGTGTGGGCCGGTCTCAGCGCCTGACCACGCCGCAGGATCCCCCGCGGGTCACCAGGCCCCGCGGCATCGGACTCCGCGGCGCCTCATGACGAACTCGGTAGCTCGCCTCTCCGCACGCTGCTGTCCTCGCGGGCATGCACCACCAGCTCGAGGTCGACGAAGGCAGCAATCAGGGCACGGTAAGTGCGCTCAACGACCTCCGGGGAGGCTCCGGCCGACACGCCCAACGCACGGACCCGGGCGATCACCGCTTCAACCCGCGCCGGAGCGCGTACTGCATCTTCATCCTGGTCGCGCTTGACCTGGCCTGCCCGCTGCACCCATTTCTCGCGCTCGGCTATCAACGCAACGATGTGGCCATCGAGCATGTCGATCGCTTGACGGATCTCTACGAGATCAGAGCTGTCGTTCGCGTCCACGTTCTGAGGTTACGGAAGCGGACGCGGCGGCCAGCCGGTCGTCCCGCAGCTGCGTAGCCAGTCGCACGCGGACGCCTGCGCAACGGATGTCCCGAACTCCATCAGCCCAAGCTCGCTACGGCGATGTGGGGTTCGACGAGGGCAACAGCCCGCCGACGTCCGGAAGGGATGGGCCTACGGCCCACCCTTCCAACCCTTCCCCCGGCCCGATGCAGGCGGATCGAAGGCGGTTGTGGGAAGCGGCCATGAGGATGTGGATGGGCGTCGGAGGCCCTTACGTCTGCGCGGGACGCGGTGTGTTGGGGCTCCGCTCATATACCGACTGCGGTGGCCGTGCCGGCCCGTGGAGGGTTACGCCGGCAATGACCGATGCGACACCGTGAGCGGGCGCGCTATGTCTGGCTGACCGTTGCCAGGCTGGCGAACACGATGACGTTGCTCTGGTAGTCCCCCGTGTCTTCGTCGAACGCCCCGCCGCAGGTGATCAAGCGCAGGCCGGCGTGGTCAATGTCGCCGTAGGCCCTCGGTCGGGAAGTCGTCCTTGGGGTGCTTCTCGACGCGGTCGACGCGGAAGGTCGCGACGGTGCCATCGGCGCGGTCGACGACGACGGTGTCCCCGGGACGCAGCTCCCGTAGCCCGTAGAAGGCTCCCGGTTCGCCCTTCCAGTCGACGCGACCGGCCAGGACAGCGGGCCCGAGCTCACCGGGTGTGGGGCTGCCGTCATATCAGCCGACCGGGTAGGCACCCGGAGGAACCTGCATGGACCCGTCCGGCTCCAAGCCGAGCTCCATGATCCGAGAAGGCGTACGACGGCATTCCCCGCGCGTGCAGTACTCGGTCCCGACGTCGGGCCGAACATTTCGCGACGCGTTCGACAGGTTGCTCGCCTGGGCCGACCAGCATGCGATCGACGTCCGCGCTGCCCGGCGGCGCTCCGATGAGGAGCGCTAGCCGCAGACGCGGCACGTCGCGGCAGACGCCGGCGTCGCTCCGGTGGTGCGGCGAGCTCCGACATCGTCGCCGAGCGACGACGGAGCGGCATCTGCGCAGCTGACTGCGGGGACGAGCAGGCGGCGGGCTCTACTCGGTGCGTGCACCCTGACGAGGGTCCTCGGGCAGCTCGCTGAGCAGGAGGGCGGCCTGGACCTCCGCTGTGCGTTCGGACACGCGGTGGCCCAGGAGCCGCTCGACCCGGTCAAGGCGGCTGATGAGGGTGTTGCGGTGCAGGAACAACAGCTCCGCGGTGGGCGCGACCCGCATGCGTGTCGCGAAGAACGCCCGAAGGGTGGCACGGAGGGTGAGCATGTCGTGGTCGGGTCCGGCGAGTTCACCCAGCGTGTGCTCGACGTACCACCGGGCGCGTTCCTCGTCCTGGTTGAGCGTCGCGGCGAGTGCCACGTCGG
>NZ_DATMVN010000618.1:0-23097 GCF_035563135.1 Streptomyces sp. | reverse complement strand
GCCTGGTCCGGCCACCGCCCCCGCTGCTCACTTCCCGTACGCGACCAGCTGGTCGGAGGCCGGGACCACCACGAGCCCGCCGCCCGCGCCGAGGCCGGTGAGCGGCTGGGACACGTTGTGCTCGTCGGGCTCGTTGATCGGCGCGCCGACATCGGTGGACCAGACGGACTCACCGGTGGCGCCGTTGAGCGCCCACAGCCGGCCGGTCAGGGATCCGACGTAGACGTAGCCGTTCACGACGATGGGCGCCGTGCTGATCTGGCCGTCGCCCTCGAACTTCCAGCGGGTCCCCAGGGTGCGGCTGTGCCGCTCCTGGAGGACACCCTCGTCGACGAAGTAACCCTGGCGGCCGTCGAACGCCGGTGCCGGCGACCAGCCGGCGGCCTCGTAGGTGCCGCGGACGGTTCCGTCGGCGGTGTCGAGGACCGCCGGGGCCATACCGGCGTCGTCACGCACCCAGACGCCGCCGTCGGCGACGACGGGGGTGCGGCCCCCACCGCCGGCACAGCCCGTCTCGTGGTGCCAGAGCGGGTTGCCCGACTTGGGATCGAAGGCGTACGTCTGCTCGCAGGCGTAGGAGACGTAGACCCCGTCGGCCGTGACGGCGGGCGAGCTGTTGTCGCCGTTCGCGACGGGCCGGGTCCAGAGCACCGCACCGCTGGCGGCGTCCACCGCGTACAGGGTGCCGCCCGAGCCGGCCCCGCCCGTGTACACCACGCCGCCGGCGAAGGTGGGCGGCGAGGTGAAGGAGTACTGGCCGGGCAGGGTGACGGTCCAGAGCTTCGCCCCGGTGGCGGGGTTGAACGCCGTCAGCACGCCGTCGTAATTCTGGGCGTAGAGCCGGCCGCCCCCGTAGGCGAGCGCGGACCACCAGTACGTGCCGCCGAGGTCGACGGGCTCCCAGGCGTTCTCACCCGTGGCCGAGTCGACGGCGTACAGGGTGGTGCCGTACCCGTTCGGCGAGGAGGCGGTGGCGAAGACGCGCCCGCCGGCCACGACGGGGTAGGAGACGTTCCCGCCCAGGTCGCGTGACCACTTCTGGCTGAGCGGCGGCGCGCCCACCGCGGTGTCGACGAGACTGCCGTCGTGCCGTGCGTTGATCTGGTAAGTGGTCGAGACCGCGGTCTGTGCCGGCTGGGCGCCGACCGGAGTCACGAAGGTGACGACCGACAGTGCCGCGCCGAACAGGACACCTATGGTTCTTCGAAGGTTCACTCGGATATTCCTCATCATCCGGCATCACCGTGGCGATGCGCGCAGGACGGGCCGGCCCCCGGGTTCGGTGACCCGCTTGCAGGCTTCATAGTGCTTCGTCGGCGCCCCAACCGCCCGCCTTTTTCGTTCAGTTGGCCATCGTCGCGATTATTTTCCGCAGTCATCCCCGGACCGGACCGGGACCCGTGGAGCTCCGCACCGGCCCTCACCGGCCCGGTCGGGGGCCCGGCCGCAGACAGGCACGGTGATCGGGCTCGTGGAGGGGCGCCACGCGCGTGCCGTCGTTCCTCCCGGGCTGCTGTCGTCGGCGGAACTCTCCGCGCAGGACGGACCCGTTGCCACCGATCCGCTGACCGGCGGGCGGAGGCGTGCCGGCCCGGCGAGGAATATCCGCCTTGCTGCCCGAGGGAGCCGGCCAGGAGCCGGTGCTCCCGTGCGCCGGCGCTCTCCGACTGGTGTTCTACGGGTGAACGTGTGGGCATCGCGGTGCGCCGGGGACCCGGCCCCGGCAGTCTGCTGAGGGCGGGAGCAGCGTGGCACGCGCCGACCGGTGGCCCCGCCACCGCGCGACCGGGGCCGGGCACGGCCCGGGCGGAGCCGCGTACGCGAGACGAAGGGGGCGCTTCAGTGACATCCGGTGGAGCAGGGCCATCCGGTCAGCCGTATGCGACGGGCAGGCCCTTCACAGCCGGTACGAAGCCGGAGGCGCCCGCCCCACCGGTGGTTCCGGTACAGCCGCGCCGCCCACCGGGCGAGGAGCGGCGGCGGCCGGTGCCGCGCCACGTCGCGTGCGTGATGGACGGAAACGGGCGGTGGGCCCAGCAGCGCTCCCTGCCGCGTACGTCAGGGCACCGGGCCGCCGAGACGACGGTGATCGACGTCATCGAGGCGGCGCGGTCGGCGGGGGTCGAGTGGCTGAGCCTGTACGCCTTCTCCACCGAGAACTGGCGCCGTCCGGACGAGGAGGTCGACTTCCTCATGCGTCTGGTGCGCCGCGTGGTGCGCAAACACGCGCCGCTGCTGCACGCACGCGGTATCCGCTGCCGGTTCCTGGGCGCCGAGGACCCGAGGATCCCCACCGCCCTGGCCCAGGACTTCGCCGACCTGATGACACTCACGGAGTCCAACCGGGGCATGACGCTGACCGTGGCGTTCGACCACGGCGGGCGCCAGGACATCGTCTCCGCGGCGCGCTCCCTCATCCGCGCGGGAGTGCCCGCCGACGCCGTCGACCAGGCGTGCTTCGCCGAGCACCTGCCCGTCCCCGACATGCCCGACGTGGACCTCGTCATCCGTACCTCCGGTGAGCAGCGCATCTCGAACTTCATGCTCTGGCAGGTGGCCTACGCCGAGTGGACCTTCCCCTCGGTGCTCTGGCCCGATTTCCGTGCGCCGCACTTCCTGGAGTGCCTGCACGACTACCGAAGCCGCGACCGCCGCTTCGGCGGCGTGGCGTCACAAGCGAACGGAGAGCCGCACAGGTGAAGGACACGGACAGCAGCCACCGCACGGAGACCGGCCCCGGCTCCACGGGGCCGTACGAGGACCCCGGCAGGGCGGCCACCGGAGCGCCGGCCGAATCCCTCTTCGGCCCCGGGTCGGAGTTCCACCGCTTCTTCAACGACCCCCGCTGGGCACTGGCCGTCGTCAGAGCCACGGTGCTGGAGGCCGCCCACCCGCAGATCGGCGCGGCACTGGCCGACAACTCCTCCTTCGTGGTGCACCCGTGGCGACGGCTGCGCAACACCCTGGTGAGCCTGCAGCGCATGTTCGGCGCCGACGACGCCACCCGGCAGCGGGAAGCGGCGCGGCTCAACCGCCTGCACTCCCGGCTGAGCGGCACGGACGCGACGAACCAGCCCTACGACGCGATGGACCCCGAGGTGCGGGCCTGGGTGGTCGCGACGCTCTTCGAGAGCTCCGTCACCATGTGCCGGCTGAGCGGACAGCCCCTGGACCAGCGCACCATGGAGCGCCTCTACGCCGAGTTCCAGGCCTTCCTCGCCGCCTTGGGGGACCAGGCGGGCCATCTCCCGCCCACGCTGCCCGAGTTCTGGCAGTACTACGACCGCATGGTCACGGAGGAACTGCAGAACACGCAGGCGCTGCGCATCATCCTCTACAAGCTCTTCGAACATCTGCCGGCGCCGCCGCTCCTCGCCGGGCTGCCCACGGTCTGGGCGGCCGGCCGGGCGCTCGCAGGACCGGTCATCGGAACCATCACCGTGGCCTCCCTCCCGGAGGCATTCCGCCGCCGTGCGGGGCTGCCGGAAGTCCCCGGTGCCCAGACCCTGATGCAGAGTGCCTACATGGCCGCCCGTCTGGCCCGCGCCCTGCCGGACAACTGGGTCCAGACCGAGAACGTCGTCGGTCTGCTCCAGCTGACACCGGACGGCGACGGCCCGTACGCCGAGACCCTGACCGCCCTGCGCGCACGGATGAAACGCGCCGGCGCCTTTCTCCGGCTGATCACACCGGTCCCCGCCCAGCAGGACGGCACGGGCGGCACGGGCGGGGCCGAGAACCGGCGCAGTGCCCACGCGTTCTTCACCGAGGTGCTGGACCAGACCGGGGACGGCTACCTGGACTGGCCCGACCTCGCCGCGATGGCACGGGAGATCTGCTCCCGCCTCGACCTGGACGAGCCGGAGGAGACCCGGCTGTACGACGCGTACGCCGCGTGGTGGAGGGAACTCCAGACGGCCCTGGACAGCGACGGTGACGGGCGGGTGAGCCGGGAGGAGTACGCGGCCGCGGCCCCGGCCATGGCAGGACCGGCGCTGATCAGGGTCGCCGAGGTCCTCTTCGACGTCACCGACGCGGACGGGGACCAGCACATCGACGCCGAGGAGTACCGGGCCCTGTTCAGGCGAGGGTTCGGCCGCACCGTCGTGGACGCCGAAGGGCGTCACTCGCGGAGCGCGTTCGTGCGGGACTTCCTCTCCTTCATGTCAGGCCGTGAGCGCTCGACCCCGTACGACCCGCTGCTCACCGACGCGTAGAGCTTCGCACCGGGCCGGACCGCCGGGCCGTCGCGGCATCACTTCGCGGGACGTGTCGCCCGGTGGGAGCGAGGGCGGAGGCCATGAGGTCCGTTCCGGCCCGGGGCCGGAGCCGGGCCGGTGGTCAGCCGGCCGTGGCGGGACGGGGGCTGCCGTGGAAGACCTGGCTGGTGTGCCAGGAGCGGTGGGCGGCGGCGACGGGGCGGGCACCCGGCTGGGGGCCGATGAGCGGACGGCCGGCGAGCGCGACGACGTGCTCGCGGGCGGCGGTGCTGCGGCCGACGAAGCTCTGCGAGACCAGGATGCGGTGGCCCCCGCCAGGCCCCGGGCTGTCGCCGAGACCGAGTACACCCTTGTCGAACAGCTTGTGGTGCAGCGAGCACAGGCACAGCCCGTTCTCGACGTCGTCCGGCCCGTCGAACGCCCACCAGCGCACATGGGCGGCCTCCAGACCGACCGGCACCGCGCCGATCCTGCCGTCGTAACCGCAGAAGGCGCACTGGTACTCGTACGCCGTCAGGACCCTCTCCCGCATCCGCCGGTCCCGCTGCCCGCGCGCGGCCGGGAGCGGCCCGGCCCCGGCCTCCTCCAGCTCCAGGCCGACGGCTTCGCACAGCTCGGTGTGGAGGGAGGGCGGGAAGTTCAGGTCGAGCAGTACGCGGGCCATCCGGCCGAGCAGGGACGGATCCCGCCGCAGCGCCCCCCGTAGCTCCGGCGCCAGCCTCCCGGTGGCGCCGGTCGCGCGCAGTTGCCCGACCCCGGTCCCGGGGCTGCCCGGCCCGCGCTCGGTGCGCACCTCCCACACGCCGTCACTCACCAGGTGATGGAAGGGATAGGCGGGCGTGGTCCGGTTGCCGGGGCCGTACTCGGCGAGCAGCCCCCGCAGGTCCTCCTCCACGGCGCTGTACGGCAGCTCGCCGTCGGCGTCCTGCTGGAACCGGCTGAGCGCGTACAGGAACAGCAACGGCTTGTGCGGAGCCCGCGTCCCGCTCCTCGTCCACTGCCTCAACTGCGCGGAGCGCTCGACCCAGTCCATGACCGGCGATCGTAGTGGCGCCCCGTCGCGGTGCACGATGGCGGGGCACGGCCGCAGCGGCCGACCGGGCCCCGGGCCACGGCGCGGACCCGGCTACCCGGGCATCACACCGTGGATGCGGGAGAGGGTGAAGACCTGTTCGAGCCGGCCGGGCTCCAGACCGCTCAGCCGGACGGCCGGAGTTGATCTGCGGGCTTGCTGACGGGCTTGCTGACGGGACACCTCACAAAAGACGAGAGCCGTGTTCTCCGCCCGGAACCGGTCCTGCGCAGGCCCAGGACGGCGCATCGCGGGTGGCGCCCGCGTCCTGAACCGGCGGAGATCCGCTTTCCGGCGGCGACGCGGTGCTCTCCCGCTCATCTCCCTCCGGAAGACGCTCTGCCCACCGGTCCCGGCGGTCTGCGTACCGGGTGGGAGGTCCAGCGCCACCACCTCAGCCCGAGCGGTGTGCACCGTCGCCCGGCCGACGCCGTGCAGCAGGGCATCACGCCGCTGTGGGGGCGGCAGAGCCGGTGCGTGTTCCATGCCGGAGCGGCACCATTTTCATTCTTTCTGCTGAACAGCCCTTCTCCCCCGGGGCGCCGGATTCCGCAGCCCGCATAGTGAGAACGCGGCGGCCCTACGACGGCCGGGCAGCACGGGTTTCCCGCTCCGCCCGGGTGTTCGCCGTACCTGCTGGTGACGCACCGCCGGGCCGTCGCGCTCGGGGCCGTCCCTTCGCGCACGGCCGTCCCGTCTCCTGGTCCGACGAAAGGAAAGAGCCCATGCGGAACGAAGCGATCAACCGGGTCAAACTCGTGTTCACCCTGTTCGACGCGGACGGGAACGGGGTTCTGGAACCCGACGACTTCGACCTGATGAGCAGCCGGGTCGCCGCAGCCGTCCCCGAAGCCGACGAGGCAAGGAAGCAGGCCATGCGCGACGGCTTCACGCGCTACTGGAACACGCTGGCAGGCGAGCTCGACACCGATGACGACGGCCGAATCACCTACGACGAGTACCAGGCGTGCGTCCTGTCGCCGGAACGCTTCGGCGGAGCGATCGACGAGTTCGCGGCCGGCTTCGCACACCTCGGCGACCTGGACGGCAGCGGTACGGTCACCCGGCCGGTGTTCATCGGCATGATGAAGGGGGTCGGCTTCGACCTGTCGAACATCCATGCACTCTTCGACGCCTTCGAGCCCGACGACGAGGACCGGGTCCGGGTGGACGTCTGGGAAGCCGAGATCAAGAACTTCTACGCCCCTGACAAGGGCGGCATTCCTGCGGACCTGCTGGCAGCCGCCCCGGCAGCCTGACCGGATCCGGCCCGCTCCGATACGCATCAGGGAGCACTGAGCAGCCGGCTTCCCGGCCGTCCTCGGTCCCGGCGCGCTCGGAGACCGGAGACGTCGTAGGGCCCCGCAGCACGCTGCGGGGCCCTACGGCGTATTGCCCGGTGAGAGCGACGGCGGAGGATACGAGATTCGAACTCGTGAGGGGTTGCCCCCCACACGCTTTCCAATTCTTCGCCTCACCGTACTTGGGCGTACGGGAACGTCCTGACCTGTGGTGCGGCCAGGGTGGGTGGGTTCTCCGGACGCTGCTGTACGTCGGTGAACGCAGCCAGAACTGCAACCACAGGACCCCAGCCCCTGCTCACGCCCTGCGCCAGGCGTTCATCAGTTCCTCGGGGCCGTACACCGCCTGGAGCCCGGAACAGCTGGCCCCGTTGCGGGACACCGCCACGAGCGGCACCGGCTCGTCGGTGATCGCCGACCGGTGTTTCTGCAGCGCGGCCAGGTCGTGGTGGTCGAAGGCCGCCTTCTCCAGCCACTTGACCGACCCCAGGAAGTGCAACTGCCGCGCCACAGGCTGCCGGTCGGCACCCACCAAGTCGATTTCGACGTCGTTGCTGCGGGTCCAGTACCCGCCGATCGCCGGGGCGGCGGGTAGGAGCCCGTCCGGCAGGAGGCGGGCGAGGGATTCCCGGATCAGGGGCTCGACGGCGCGGCCCCGCCAGCTCGTCCACTGCTCCTTGATCCGGCTCAGAGTGAGATCCCCGCGCATCCGCTCGATCTCCGCCATGTGCGGGTCCAGAAACGCGAGCCAGAACCGCAGGTAGGGGTCTGCCACCCGGTAGCGGCGTTCTTTCGACGGCCACAACGACAGCGGCAGCTCGGCTGCCACCACCCGTTTCTCGGTGAGGACGCCCGTGGCTCGAGTGAGCGTGGTGTGAGCGATGCCGCCGGCGGCGCGTGCGATGTTCGTGAAGGTTCGCTCCCCGGATCCGATCGCCCGCAGGACTTCCCTGCCCATCGCCTGCGGTGGAAACTCCGCGGCCAGTGAGCGCTCGGCGGAGACGAGCAGCGCCGAGATCGGGTTGTCCAGCGAGTCGCGGAGGAACCCCCAGACGTTCGCTCCGGCACGCCATTCCGCGCAGATCAGCGGAAGGCCGCCCGTGACCAGGGCGGCGTCGAAGGCGTCAGCCGGCGGCAGGTCGAGCATCTCGCCGATGTCGGCCGGGTTCAGCGGCCCCACGACCATTTCCCGGCCGCGCTGGTGGAAGGGACGGTCGTAGCTGTTCAGCGCCTCCATCATCGACAGGTCTGATCCGACCAGGAGGAGGAGAACGGGCTTTCGGCTGAGAAGACGGTCCCACGCCCGCTGGAGCATGCCCTCGAAGGCGTCGATGCGGTCCATGAGGTACGGAACCTCATCGATGACGATCACGCTCGGGCTGTCGTCGGGCAGGATCTCCGCGAGCAGCCTGAGTGAGGCATTCCACTGCGTCGGGGTCTCCTCGGAGAACAGCTCCCGCTCCGGCAGGGTGGATCTGGCGACGGTGTCGAGCAACTCCGTCAGTTCGTCCTCCGCCGTGCCGCCCGCAGCCGTGAAGAAGAGGTGCGGCGTCTCCGTGCGCCGGAGGAACTCCTCGACGAGGCTGGACTTGCCGACCCGCCGTCTTCCTCGCATGAGGATGCACCGACCTGGCTTCGCCGACCCGGCGGCCTCGCGAACCGCTTGGAAAGCGTCGTGGAGCACACTCAGCTCACGGTCCCGCCCGACGAAACGACGCATGCGAACACTCCTGCCATGGATAGTATCGCTCTGGATACTATCTCTGCCGATACCAAAGTATCGTCCCGTATTGTCCGGTGGGAGCAGTGGCGGAGAGTGCGGGATTCGAGCTCGTGGGCCCCAACACGCTTTCCACCTGTTCGTGCAGGAGTCCGGCGAGGAACGGGAACGTCCTGACCTGTGGAGCAGCAGAGGCGTATAGGGCTTCTGAACGGTGCCGTACGCCGGTGAACGCAACCCGAACTGCGACCACGGAGCCGCCTCTCGCAGCACGGCTGCTGCTGCCTACCCGTGTTCACTCGTCGATCGAGCCAGCGCGCCCGGAGGCGGTGTTCAACGTCTGAGGTCTCCAGGGCCCCGGGAGCGTCAGCGTTCTCCCGAGAGCGCTGCGGTCAGTCCATGGGCGCCGGTGCGGTAGAGGGCGTCGATGATGTCGAGGCATTGCGCGCGGACCTCTGTATCCCCCTGCCGGTACAGACGGAGCACCGCCTTGATCAGATGCCGCTGGATCAGCGCGTATCCGCGGCGCCCCTGTTTGCTGTCCCGCTCGGAGACCGCTGCCAGCGCCTGGCATGCCTCGATCGCCCGGGAGGGCAGCCGTGCGGCCGATTCGGCGAGAGCACGGGCCAGCGTCTCGGGGTGCTCCGCAAGGGCGGGGCTGCCGAGGAATGCGCCGATGAGGCCGTCCGCGGCAGAGGGTGACAGCGACATCACGTCGGTCATCGCGCGTGCTGCCGCTGTTCGGACCGCCGCATCGCTGTCATGGAACATCCCTTGGAGTAGTGATACGCCATACGCGGGGTCCCCGGCGGCCATCTCGGCGGCGCCCTGGCGTGCCGCCGTCGCGAGCCCGGCCGGGTCGGTCGGCAGCCCGGGAATCAACCGCCCCTGCATACTCAGGACCGCCCAGGTCGCTCCGCCGTGCCGGGCGGCTTCCTCCGGACCGTCGAGCGCCCGGAGCAGTTCCGGTGCGAAGCGCCGGGTGTCGCGGATCAGGGCCCGGGTGAGCAGCCAGTGGGTGGTCCGGGCCTCGTGGATGTCGACGCGTACGTCGGTGAAGAGGCTTTCCGCCAGGTCGAGGGCGGACGCCGGGGCGTGGCGCAGCAGGACGGACACGGCCTCCGCCGCGCAGACGCGGACCGCCATGACCGGATCCACAGCGAGTTTTCCGAGGAGGAAGATGAGCTCCTGGGCAGCTGTGTCCGACGCCCTGAGCAGAGCGCCGATGGCGAGCGCGGCCTGCCCGCGTGTGGAGTTCAACCCTGCGGTCAGGAGGTCCCCGCCGTAGGGGTCCTGGCCTGGTCCGGTACCGGATCGCGCCGCTTCGACGGCGGGGTCCGGGGCATCGACACAGTCGGCCAATAGGTCGACGAGGGCGGCGTGCCCTACGACATCCGAGGCAGCGGTTTCGATGGCCCGGCAGATGGTTCTGGCGAGGCTCTCCCCCACGAGACGACGAGCGTGGAAACAGAGCCGGAGCAGGACATCGGCGTCGGTCTTCCCCGCGCCCCCGTCGATCACGGCTGCGAAGGCAGGAGCCGGAACGGTCTCGTCGAAGGTGAGTGCCAGCCGAACGAACCGTTGCGGCTCCTGCTCGGCCACGGCACGCAGCATGGAAGCCAGCTCGGTCGCCCCGCCTGTCGGGATGTCGCCTTCCCAGTCGACCCCTTCCGCGGCGTACTTCCGCAGGGCGCGCAGCCACTGGTCATCCGTCATGTGCTCACCTGCGGAGCGGGGCACCGGGGGGCCGACCCAATGGGCCGCCTCTGAATCCCGAGGCCCGACCGGAGGATGCTGCCCGAACTTTCGTTCCCACTCGCCGAGGCGCCTTTCCACGGCAGCGCTGCGGCGCTTTTCGTCGACCGCGCCAAGGAGCACGTACTGCGCCCGCCCGAACAGGCGACGACCCTCGGGGAGCTGTTCCCAGCGGGGAAAGTAGTTGAGCAGGAGCTGGACGAACCTCTCCAGAGTGGTGTCCTCGCACCGCTGCGTCGTCGCGGCGATGAGTTCACGCGAAGCCCAGCACGCACTGTCCACCCAGCCGATACACAAGTGCTCGGGGTCGCTCATCAGCCAGGCGAGCGCTTCGTCCGGGCGGTTCCAGACCGTGTAGGTCCGGCAGGCAAGGAAGCGCAGGGCCCGGCTGCTGCCCGCCGCCGTCAGGATCCCTATGGCCTCGGTGACGGAGGAGGAATCCTGCTGGGCCAGGGTGCGCAGGGTCTCGTGAGCCGTCCAGTACAGGGCTTCATCGAGGTCGGGTTGGAGCCTGGAAGGGGGAAACGCCCACCGGGGGCGTAGCGGGGAGACGTTGGAGAGGGCCGCGTGGCTGGACGTCGCGACGGCGACGACGAACGGCAGGACGTGTTCGAGCGCTGCGGCGGGGGCCGCCTCGGCCGTCTCGTTAACGAGCGTGCCCGGGAGGGAGCCTGTCCGAATGGGCAGATGGCCGGAGGCGAAGGGGTCGCCGTGTCCCGCTGCGGCGGGTTGCTGCAACCCTCGGGTGAGAAAGGCTCCCAGCACCTGAAGTGCGACACCTGCGTCTTCCTGGGCGAGTTGTTCGAACAGGTACCAGAAGTCCGCCTCGGTTTCGGAGGGTCTGTCGGGCGCGACATCGAAGTCACCACGATCGATGAGCGCGAGGATCAGCCCCTGGGCGTGCAACGAGGGCCGCGACTGGACCCAGGAGAGGAGCCGCTGCCGCCACGGGCCCTCGGCATCCCGATATGGCTCGAGGAGTTCCGTGACGCGCGCCGGATGGTGCGCGGTGCTCCACTCCAGTTGGGAGAGGACCAGCGGTACCGTTTCGGGTATGGCGAGCCACCTCTCCCATCTCCCGGTGTCGGCCGCCTCGAACCAGGACGGCAGGGCCAGCAGGCGGCGTAGATTGCCCGAGGTCACGTCCTCCCCCCATGCATGGGGTTCCAGCGCGGCCCAGTCCTCGCTGGTGGTGTCGAGCTGTTCGAGTACGGCCACGACCACGAACCGCAGGTGCGGCCGGACCAGGTCCGAGGTGAGCAGGCGGACCGCAGTGTGCCGGAAGGCTGTGCGGTCCGTGTCCCGCAGATGTTCCAGGACCTGACGGGTCTGGGCCCGGCGGAACAGGGCCTGTCCGCTCGCCGAGAGGAAGTCATGGAGGTCGTGGCCCGCCAGGACGAAGGAGCGGGCGAAGAGGTAGTCGAAGTACGTCTCGTGGAAGAACCCGATACGGCCGTTCTCCGCGTGGAGAAGGACTCCGGCCGAGGAGAGTACGGCCAGGTCGGTTCTGGCGAACCGGTCCAGGAGCGCGTAAGGGACGGTGACGGTTTCGCGTCGGCTCATCTCCTCGACCAGTTGCTGGGTGATGGCCGGCCAGGCCTCACGGGGGAGCGATCGCTCTGCTTCTCGTCGTTTGTCGTCCGTGTACTGGGCGTAGAGGTCTTGCAGGCTCCGGTAGGCCGTCGTCCGTGCTCCCTTCGTCAGTCTGCTGAAGACGGCGAGGTGCAGGGGCGTCCGCAGCAGGGCCAAGGTCTCCGTGTTGAGCCTCTCCGGAGGCGTGCCGCCCTGTTCGAGTACTGCGCGAACGGCCTGGTCGTCCAGCAGCCCCAGTGCGAACCGCTCGACCGTGTTCTCCTGGCTGACCAGACTCGTGAGCCGTGGATCTTTCTCGACATCGACCGTCCGTACCACCAGCACGACCTTGACGTTCGGCGAGGTGGCCAGCGCCTCCAGCATCTCGTCGACGGCTTCGAAGACCTCCGGGATGCGCCCGCTGTAACTGCTCACCGCGTCGAGCTGGTCCACGACCAGCAGAGCGGGACCGCCCCGCGCCACCTGGGCGATCAGCGCGGCGGGGGAGCCGGGGAGCCCCAGCCGTGAGCCCACTGCCTGTGCGGTCCGGTCATCCGCCTCCACCTCGTCCATCCGGAAGGGCAGGACCGGCCATCCCCGGTCGGCCGCCAGGCCGATGACCTCTTCGACGACGGCGGACTTCCCCATGCCTGCGGGGCCTTCACAGACGACGGTGGCCGGCCCGTCCTCCGCGACCAGACGGTCCAGCAGTTCCTGGGCGTGGGGCCGTGCGGCCAGGCCGGACGGAGGGCGGACTCTTCTGCCGCGCCGCAGGAAGCGCTGCCGGACGGTGTGGATGGCCTCCCGGGCGGCGTCGGCCGCGTCCGGGCCGTACGGCGCGCTGCCTGTTGCCTGCGGCGCTTCGAGGAACACGTACTGGTTCCAGGAGCCGACGGCGAAGCCGTGGTCGGATGCCTGTACGAGGTCCGCTCGGCCGCGCGGCGCGGTCCGGTCTCCGGCGGGGAGCGGTGCCGCCCGCGTGATCCGTTCCGAGGGGGGTGGGCCTGAGTCACCCGGTCCGTTCAGCCCTGTGCCGGACCCGGGCGGAAAGGGGAAGTGAAGTGCACGTCTCCGTTCGCCACGCCCACCACGAGCGAGCCGCGGTCGGCCTGGAACCGCACGTTCTCGCCGGCGATGACGCCGGGGGCAGAGGCTGCCGGGGCGGCGCCGATGGAGTGGTCGCGCACGAGACGTTGGAGGTGTGCTGCCGCAGGGTGGCGTTCATCGGCGCTCAACTGCTCCAGCACGGTGGTGAAGCGGCCTTGCCAGACCATTGCGTGGCGGGCGGCGACAGCCCGGGACGAGGAATCGACGGCCGAGCAAAGAGCTGCCTCGGTCTCGGCCAGGCAGGCGAGGTCGGCCCGCTCGGCCTGCCCGCCCCGAGCGAGCCAGCAGGCCACCTGTTCCCCGAAGAGCGTCCAGTGATCGGTCCCGGCCGTCTCCACCACGGCCACCCCGGCCTCTGCCGCGATGCTGCTCAGTGCTTCCGGTAACACCTGGCCCCTCCCACTCGGTCTTCAGCTCGTCGACACGATAGTCATCCGGTGCGGCCGGCAGGGGTAATCATGGAAATCGTGCGATGCGGAATCTGATATTTCGCATCTCCGGAGGGCTGGCGTGCGGAATCTGCGTCAGAGGGGTTCTTGCACGTCGAACGCCTGCCTCCTGATGGCAGTCACAGTACGGGGCCATGGGCTGCGCGTCCGTTTCCCGAGCCCGAACAGAAGGAGGAAACATGAAACTTCGCTTTACTCGGCAGAACGGCGCGCGGCCGTGCCAGAATCTTCTTCAGGAGGCGGCCGAGGGATAATTCGACCGTCCAGGGTACTGGAAAGGTGGGGGTATGGACGTCCCGTTACGTTTCGGTGCGGAGCTGCGTCGGCTGCGTGAAGAAGCAGGAATGACGCTGAAGCAGTTGGCGGAAGTCACGACCTACAGCACAGGGCATCTCTCCAAGATCGAGCGGGGGGTAAATCCCCCCACGATGAATCTGGCCCAGTGCTGTGACGCTTACTTCAATGCCGGCGGACGGTTGCGCCGACTGTTCTCCGCAGAGGATCAGTCAGCCGGGAACAGGCCGAGGCCCGCGCGGCGCCGGGTGATCGTCACGGGGGTGGGATCCCTGCTCGCCGCGCGCATGGCGGACGGGGGCTGGGCCGGTCATGTGGGTGACCAGGACCTGCCGCCGGGCGCCCTCTTCCAGGAACAGCTGCACCAGATGAAGCGGCTGGGACAGAGCCTGGCGCCCGCCGCGATGCTGCCCGTGCTCCGCTCACAGGCCTCCACCGTCACCACGCTGGCCTCCCGCACCACCGGATCCTCACGGACCGGCCTACTCATCACCGCATCCCGCTTCGCCGAGTACATCGGGTGGATGGCCCAGGAGAACGGGGACGAGACCACCGCGCTGCGCGCCACGGACGAGGCGGTGGAGCTGGCGCAGGCCGGTGGGGACACGGACCTGGCGGACTACGCGCTGGTCCGCCGCGCGCTTGTCAGCTACTACAACGGGGACGCGCCCCGCACGATCGCACTCGCCCGGCAGGCTCAGCGCAGCGCCGCGCCCCCCAGGGTCAGAGGTCTGGCGGCCCAGCGCGAGGCTCAGGGCCATGCCCTCGCCGGTGACGAAAGGGCCTGCGGAAGAGCGCTGGAACGGGCGCGCGATCTGCTGGCGGCCGACGTGGACCCATCGGCCGGGCCGGTGCTCGGCACCACCCAGCTCAAGGACCCGGTCTCGATGGTGGAGGGGTGGTGCTTCTACGACCTGGGCCGCCCCCGGCAGGCTGTCGATGTGCTGGAGCGCCAGTGCCGGCGCATCGCACCCCACGCCCTGAACACCCGTGTGCGGTACGGCTTCCGGCACGCCCTGGCGCTCGCCGCGTCAGGTGAGATCGAACAATCCTGCGAAACGGCCCGCGAACTGCTGGCCTTCATGAGCGTCGTTCCCTCGGCCACCGTCCATACGGACGTGCGTCGGCTGGGCCGTGAATGGTCACGGTTCCGTGGAAACCCGGTGGTGCGCGGGCTCCGGCCCGCACTCGCCAACGTACTCGGCGCTGGTTGCTGAAGGCGTTTTCCGGCCACAGGAGTCTCGACCGCACAACAATTCGACCGCTTTTCGCCATGCCGGATAGTTTCTCGGCCCGGACCCTTCGGGGACGTCGCGAATGGGGGCATCACACAGAAATGGAATCCGCGTGCCTTTGATCTTTGTGAATTACCGGACCAATGACGAGGAAGCCACCGCCACACTCGTGGAAAGGGAACTTTCCAGGGTATTCGGCAATGACAATGTCTTCCGGGCGAGTAAGTCCATCCGGTTGGGAAGCCGGTTCCCCCAGGAACTGCTCACCGCGGTCCGGCGCAGCAGCGTGCTGCTGGCCGTCATGGGGCCCCGCTGGCTGGAGTCGGGAGGCCACGGCGGCCGGAGCCCTCTGGAGGACGAGGACGACTGGACCCGGCGGGAGATCCGGGAAGCGCTCGAGACCGGGGCCGTGGTCATCCCTCTGCTGGTCGGAGGCGCGAAGAGGCTGCGCCCCGACGATCTTCCCGGCGACATCGAGGCCCTGGCCTCCTGCCAGTACCGGCGGCTCAGCCACCGTAATGCGGACGCCGACCTGACAGGGCTGGCGGACGATCTCGTGGAACTGCTGCCCGAACTGGGAGCCGCCGCGCGGAGCAACGGCTACCGGACCCGTTCGGCACCGACGGCCGACGACCACGGCACCGACAGGGACGGGGCCGGAGACGCCCGGATGCAGGCCAGGGCCATCAAACACCGTCAGCGCGGGGGGATCGGCAATCTCAACGGAGACTTCTCCGGAACCTTCGTCAGCGAGCCCCAGGGCCCGGTCCACACCGGGAGCGGGCACCTGTATCAGGCGCGTGAGCAGTACCGGGGCCCGCGTATCTCCGGTGACGGAGGCAGCGTGCAGTACGTGGGCGAGAACCATGGGGAAGTCCGGCAGGGGGCGGACCGGAACGGGCGGCCTCTGGATGAGGAACGTTGACCGGCACGAGTGGCACGGGCGGCACATCGATCAGCGACCCGCAGGGACCGGTGCACAGCGGTGGCGGTGACCAGAACAACACGTACTACTACTCGATCGGCCTGAGAGAACCTCTGGTCAGGGCCGGGGTCGATCGGCTGGAGATCGTACGCGAGCACCGGCGGCGGCTCGCCAAGTGCTTCGTATGGCCGGGCGGATACGCCCGGGCGGCCGACCGGCTGGCGCGGCCCGGTGCGGTGGTGCTCCTGGAAGGTCCGCCCGGGATCGGCCGGCGCTCCGCGGCGACCATGCTGTTGGTGGAGACGTCGGTGCCGGGCAGCCGCATTGAGGAACTGCCCACGGTCAAGGAGGAGGAGCCCCTCGACCCGTCACCCGACGACCGCTATCTGCTGGATCTGTCGAGCATCGACGACAGCGACTACCCGGCTGCTCAGCGCACGCTCATGTCCTACCGTGCGCTGGTCGAGGAGAGCGGTGCCCGGCTGGTCGCCGTGACTCCGTCGGGCCTGGAATGGATGCTCGATGCGGAACTCGCCCCCTTGGCCGTGCATTTCGAACGGCCGAGCGGGCGGGCGGTCTTCAGCCGGCATCTGAGAGTGCGGGGTGTGAGGTTCGCGTATGAGCAACTGGACCACGGCGACCTGCCCCATCTGTTCGAGACCGCTCCCATGCGAGAGCTGGACCGCTTGGCGGGCCTGGTGGTCCAGGCCCGGGACCGGGCCGGCCGCGGCACAAATTTCGAGCACTGGCGGGACGAGGCGGTGGCCGCCGCGACCAACTGGTCGCAGCAGGTGGCCGGAGACCTGCGGCAGCACCGAGGCGCGGAGGAACGGGCACTGCTGCTCGCGGCGAGCATGACGAGTGGCGGACCGGCGGACACGGTGCTGAGCGCCGCGCACAACCTCCTGGGCGTCCTGGGGCACCCTCAGGACGAAACGCCCCGACTGTCTCGGGCGGGTCTGGGCGAACAGTTCGAAGAGCTGTCCCTCGCCCGGGAGGACGACGGGCGGGTGCGGTTTGCCAGGCTCGCTTACGACGACGCGATCAGACGGCACTTCTGGGAGAACTTCCCCGACCTCCGCGCGGACTTCCGGGACTGGGTGGGGGAGTGCATGGACCTTCCCGGCCTCGGGGCGGAGGACCGCGCGCGTCTGGTCTCCCGCTTCGCGGAACAAGCCCTGCGGACCGACCGACCTGATGACCTGCACCTGCTCATCAAGAAATGGACCCACCCCTCGGCAGAGGGCAGGCTGCGGGCCGAGGCTGCGGCGGCGCTCGAACTGGGCCTCAGCCATGAGCGGTACGGCTCGCGGTTCCGCTCGGACGTCTACCAGTGGGTGACGACGGCGCGCATAGCGCCCGATCTCGCGCGGGTGCTGACGGTTGTATGCCAGCAGGTGATGGCCGTCACCCATCCGGAGCAGGCCATGGTCCGGCTCAGGCATCTCGCCCTGCGGCAGGAGAACCCCGAGGACATCAAGGCAGCGGCCCGCTCCGCCCTTCTGGGGCTGGCGCGCGGCAATCGCCGGCTGTACGGGCGGCTGGTGCACCGCCTCCTGCCGCGGGCGAGACCGGCGGATGGCGGCCTGGAGGTACTTCTGGCGCTGCTCGACCCTGCCGAACTGCGTTTCCACCCGCCCTGGCAGGCGTTCGTCTTCGCCTGGCGGGCCGTGATGGCGGGGAAGCCGGCGCGTGCCTGGTCCCCGTCGGTACAGCGCTGGCTCGCCGTCCTGACGCTGCGGCAGGCGGGAGAGGAGGTCCTGAAAGCGTTGCTGCTCGCTGCCTACGGAGACCGGGACCTGTTGAACCAGCTCTATGTGACGACGTGCGACTGGGCCGAGTCGGAGCCCGCCGACATGCCTGAGGGGCTCCGGGCCCAGCGCGACGACCGCGTGCGGACCGCCGACCGGTTCTGCCGGGAAATCGACCTTGCACAAGGAGTCGGAGGCTTCGCCTCGGCTTCTGGTGCGCGAGGAACAAGAGAAGGACCATGAGTACCCAGCACATCACACGCATCATGTCCGGCGGAGTCGTTGTCACCACCCTGGCGGTGGGAGTCGCGCTCGGCCGCCCGCTCTGGGTGTGGTTCCTCCTGCCCGCGCTCATCGCCGGTGCTCTGCTGATCGATATGCGGGTGTCGCGTGCGGAGGGCACATGTCCCCCGGGCCCGGACCTGGAGGAGCCCGTTTCCGAGCCTCCGGCCGAAGTCCCTTACCAGGAGACGTCGATCGTGGTGGTGCCTGTCCAGAGCGCTGTCGAAGACTGCCCCTTCCTGTTCTCCGCCTCCGCCTGGTGGCGGCCTGCCGGGAGGTTCGACCCCTCGTCGCACGGCAACCCGGCCGCCCTGGCCGCCACGTCCGTCCTGCAACGGGTGGAGAGCATGACGCTGACCGAGAATCCCGGCCGGTGCACATTCCTGGAGCGTTCGCTGGAGGGAGTACTAGGAACACCGGCCCTCGACGGTTCGGGGCTGGTGGAGGCCTTCGCCACGGACATCCGGCTGGTCCTGCGGCCCAGGGACCAGGAGCACCTGGAAGAGCTGGACGGGCTGCGCAAGGCCATAGGCAGCTGGGAGAGCCGGCGGCAGCACGAGCGCAACCTCCGGGAGTACCTGGGGGAGGACGTTCTACGGAGTCCCGGCAACGCGGTGGTCTGGTGGATGGCCCGACACGACGACCAGATCGAGCGTGCGGTGGACATGATCGCTCCTCTGACGGTCCTGTCCGCCGCCGCCAACGACGAGGAGCTCCCCGAGGAGTACCGGGATCTGTTCCGGGGCCGCGGGAGGCCGGTGGAAGGGGAGCCGATGAGCGGATTCGACCACCCGGAGCCGGGCGGTGGGCAGACCCCGCCGGGCCATGGCCCGATCCGTCCGGCAGCGGGACAGGAACCTCCGGCAGATCTCCTGGCCGCCTGGCTGGACAGCGAGGGGTTCACCGAGGGGACGGACGAAACCAGAGTGTTCCTGGACCGCCTCGCGCGTACGTCGGACGCGGCGGGCCGGCCGGAGGCCGCGGAGAACATCCGCAGGCACATGCGCCGGACCGGCCACGAGGGCGGGCGCCCCCCTGCCGACCCTTCGGAGACCGGTACGGAGGATCCGCCGCCGAGCACACCTGCCTCCTGCCCGCTGTCGCCCCCGCATGGCGGAGACGAGTCCGGCCACCCGGCCGACGCGGCGGAACCGTCGAGCACCGGGAGCCGGCAGAGGACATCGGAAGGCCCGGTGGCCGAAGTGGGAGGTCTCAACCGGCAGTTCGACTCCGGGGCGTGGATGCGGAGCGGCCCCGGACCGGAGTGGCCCGGGGGTCAGCGATGACCTCGTGCCCATCCCCCGATGTCTTTACCCGCATCTGCAGGTCCGTGGAGCAGCGGTACGCCCAGGGGCAGCCGCTGTGCAGCGGTTCGGGCGCACCCATGAAGCCGCACTGCGGTCGAGTGAGCATCTCGCTGGACGATCTGCGCTCCCAGGCCCTCCGAGCAGAACCGGGCCACCCTGACCGGATCGCTCACTGGCGGCATATTGCCGGCCACATCCGGCAAGACCCGGAGGGCGAGGGCGAGGGCGGACGGAGGTGGATGCTTGTCGCTGTGTGGCTGCTCGCGCCCCGTTTGAGAGGAGCGGCGTACTCGCTTTCCCGGCGTACCGGCGCCGAGCATGCCGATGTGTGTTCCGCCTTGCTGCAAGGAACGTTGGAGGGCGCACGGACCCTTGGCCGGGTGGACACATCGCTCGCTGAGCAGCACCTGGTCGACGCGGCCTTCGCCGCCGGATGGCGGACGGGCCGCCGCAGTCCGGAGGAGGCCCCGGTGGGGGAGTGGGGCACGGTGCAGGAGCCGGAAGAGTCCGATCCGTTGACGATTGCGGCCGATGAAGTCGTACGCGTCGATGGGATGTCCAGGACCCTCGCCCAGCAGGCACAAGGCGAACGGCTGGGCTCGCTGGCGTACCGACTGGGCCTGCTGGACCATGTGCGCCAGGTACGTCAGCGTGGGCGCCGCCGAGCGAGCCCTCGTGTCCAGACTGCAGTGAACGAGCAGTTGGGCCTGTTCGGGGTGCGGGGATCCGCCCGATGAAGCGCCATCGTGATGAGTCCGTCGCCTTCTCCGACGTGTTCGGACTTCCGGCGGAGGTGGGGATGCGCATGGCGGCGGACGCGCTGAGCCTGGGGCTGAGCACGGCGTACAAGCGGGCGAGAAGCGGTGAATTCCCTTGTCCGTTAAGGAAAGTGGGGTGTCGGTACGTCGTGCGGCTGACGGACCTGATGCGGGCTCTCGGAATCCAGGACGTGCGCGTGCACTACGACGACTTCGAAGCGGGTGCGCGCATCGCGCGTGGTCAGTCCGACACCTGGTACTGAGCAGGGGAGGGGGCCGGGGGTGCCTCTATGTCTTCCGTCAAGGCATCCCTGTCGGGTTTGGGGTGATTCGGAGTTGCTGGGTCTATGCGGCGAGCTCGATACCCTTCGGTGCCCGGGATTCGTAGAAGGTGCCGTCGCGGAGCATGGCGAACAGGACGCTGATGCGCTTCCATGGGCCGCGTCCGTCTCGCGCTCGCCCACTCGTCGCTGGGAGACCTGCGGGCCGCTCGCCGGTCCTTGGGCGCAGCGCAGGAGAACTACCGGAAGGCGGCCGAGGACGAGCGCCCCCGCTGGACCGCGTTCTACGGGCCGGCGGAACTCAACCACCTCGCGGCGATCATCCTCAACCACAACGGGGAGCCCGCCGAAGCCGAGGCGATGGCTCACCGATCCCTGGCCAGGATCCCGGCGGAGTTCCAGCGCAACCGCGCGCTGGCCACCTGCCAGCTCGCCCTGGCGCAACTCCGCCAGGGCGAGCCCGAGCAGGCCACGGCGACCACGGCCACCGTCTTCACGATCATGGAGGGCGCTCCACTACCGGGGCGCATGCGCACCCTGATCGGAGACTTCCACCGAGACCTGTTCCGGCTGGCGCCGTCGACGACGTACGCCCGCGACTGGGCAGACCGCATGCGAGATGAATGGAGCCGAACGTGACCAGGGTGATCGACCTGCGGCATTACGGACAGGGAAGCCTCCCCGAGGGCTACAAGCAGATGCTGATCGACGTGCACGCCGACGCCTACGCAGATGCGATGGACAACGAGTTCAACCAGCGGTTCCCATGGTTCGTCGATCACTGGTCAGGAATGGACGGCTTCACCTGCGTCGTCGCCTTCGACGGTGACGAGTCGACCGGCTTCGCGTACGGCGCCCCGCTCCAGCCGGGCCGTGAGTGGTGGCGCTCCACCGCGTTTGAGCCGAACAACGGGCGCACCGCGACCTACGCGGTCTCAGAGGTCATGGTGCGTCCACAGTGGCGGAAACAAGGGATCTCGGCGCGGCTCCACGAAGCCCTGCTGAAGGAACGCTGCGAGGATCTTGCGGTGCTCCTGGTCGACGTGACGCACCCGAAGGTTCAGGACCTGTACGAGACGTGGGGCTACGAGAAGGCGGGCGAGCAGCAGCCCTTCGCCGACTCCCCGGTGTACGCGGTCATGGTGAAGAGACTGCATCCCTGAGAGAACGCCCACCGCACGGCCTGATCGCGGCAACTGCAACCCTCAACGCCGAAGGGCCCCACCGCAAGCGGTGGGGCCCTTCGACGTATTGCCCGGTGAGAGCAATGGCGGAGGATACGAGATTCGAACTCGTGAGGGGTTGCCCCCAACACGCTTTCCAAGCGTGCGCCCTAGGCCACTAGGCGAATCCTCCGCCGCAAACAATACAAGACGTTGGAGGGTGCTCGCGAACACGTTCCCCGGAGATCGTTCCGGAGCGTCCTCCGGGACGGGTCCGGCGGGGAGCGGGTGGACGGCAGGGGGCGGGGATCGGTTAAGGTGGGCGTCAGCCCCTCACGTGGCGCTATCTGACTGAACTCCCCCAGGGCCGGAAGGCAGCAAGGGTAGGTCGGCTCTGGCGGGTGCGTGGGGGGCCCTTGTGTGTCCGGGGTGGGGTGTCCCGCCGGGCGCGCGGTCCGGGCGGGGCCGGTTGTCGGTCCGCCCCGATAACCTCGTATGTGTGTCGTCCCTTGCGCTGTACCGCCGCTATCGCCCCGAGTCCTTCGCCGAGGTCATCGGTCAGGAGCATGTCACTGACCCGCTGCAGCAGGCCCTGCGGAACAACCGGGTCAATCACGCGTACCTGTTCAGCGGGCCGCGCGGCTGTGGAAAGACGACCAGTGCGCGCATTCTCGCCCGCTGTCTGAACTGCGAGCAGGGCCCCACGCCGACCCCCTGCGGGGAGTGCCAGTCCTGCCGGGACCTCGCGCGGGGCGGGCCGGGGTCGATCGATGTCATCGAGATCGACGCCGCGTCGCACGGTGGTGTGGACGACGCCCGTGACCTGCGGGAAAAGGCGTTCTTCGGGCCCGCGTCGAGCCGGTACAAGATCTACATCATCGACGAGGCGCACATGGTCACCCCGGCAGGGTTCAACGCCCTGCTGAAGGTGGTCGAGGAGCCGCCGGAGCATCTCAAGTTCATCTTCGCGACCACCGAGCCCGAGAAGGTCATCGGCACGATCAGGTCGCGTACGCACCACTACCCCTTCCGGCTGGTTCCGCCCGGGACGCTGCGCAGTTATCTCGCGGAGGTGTGCGGCAAGGAGAACAGCTCCGTCGAGGACGGTGTGCTGCCGCTCGTGGTGCGGGCCGGTGCGGGCTCCGTGCGTGACTCGATGTCCGTCATGGACCAGCTGCTGGCCTCCGCGGCCGACGACGGTGTGACATATGCCATGGCGACCTCGCTCCTCGGCTATACGGACGGCACTCTGCTGGACTCGATCGTGGACGCCTTCGCCGCGGGGGACGGGGCGGCCGCGTTCGAGGTCGTGGACCAGGTGATCGAGGGCGGCAACGATCCTCGGCGCTTCGTGGCGGACCTGCTGGAGCGGCTGCGCGACCTGGTGATTCTGGCCGCCGTGCCGGATGCCGGTGACAAGGGACTCATCGATGCGCCCGCCGACGTCGTGGAGCGGATGCAGGCACAGGCGTCCGTCTTCGGCGCCGCGGAGCTGAGCCGCGCCGCCGACCTGGTCAACGAAGGGCTCACCGAGATGCGCGGGGCGACCTCGCCCCGGCTCCAGGTGGAGCTGATCTGCGCCCGGGTGCTGCTGCCCGCCGCCTTCGACGACGAGCGTTCCCTCCAGGCCCGGCTGGACCGGCTGGAGCGCGGTGCGTCCTTCGCCGGTCCCGGCCCCGTCGTGGGGTACGTACCGGGGCCGGAAGCCCATGGGGCGGGTGTCGCCATGCCCGCCGGAAGCGGCGCGGGTCCCGCTGCGGCTCGTGCGGCGGCCCGGGGCGAGGTTCCGGGCGGTGCCCCCGCCGAGGTTCCCCGGGCAGCACCCGCGGCCGCCGACCCCGTGGTCCCGCCCGCCGTCCAGCAGCCCCGGCCCGCAGCGCCGCAGGAAGCGCCTCCGGCCCAGCA
>NZ_DATMVN010000617.1:0-10112 GCF_035563135.1 Streptomyces sp. | reverse complement strand
CGGCGGCTCCCGCCCGGTCCCCGCCCGGTACGGCCGCCCGGGAGGGGCGGGCCCCGGCGGGCCCGGGGGGCTCCTTCCGGCGGTAGCCTTGCCGCCCGTGATCGAAATCCTCATCTGGACCGTCGTCGCGCTCTTCGCGATCGGCCTGTACCTCAGCTGGACCGCCGGGCGGCTCGACCGGCTCCACGCCCGTATCGACGCGGCCCGGGCGGCGCTGGACGCCCAGCTGCTGCGCCGCGCGTCGGTCACCCAGGAACTGGCCACCTCCAAGGTCCTGGATCCCGCGGCGTCGATCGTCCTGTACGAGGCGGCGCACGCGGCGCGACAGGCCGAGGAGGAGCAGCGCGAGGTCGCCGAGAGCGAGCTGAGCACCGCCCTGCGGGCCGTGTTCGGCGAGGTGGCGCAGGTCGAGGCGGTGAAGGAGTTCCCGGGCGGTGAGGACGCGGCCAGGGAACTGGCCGCCGCGGTGCGCCGCGTACCGATGGCGCGCCGCTTCCACAACGACGCCGTGCGTGCCGCCCGCGCGCTGCGCAGGCACCGGACGGTGCGGCTGTTCCGGCTGGCGGGGCACGCCCCGTTCCCGCTCGCGTTCGAGATGGACGACGAGCCGCCGGTCGCCCTGGCCGACCGTCCCGGGAGCCGGTAGCGGGCCGGGCCGGCGGCCGGCAGCGGGCGGTCCGGGGCCCCGGGGACGTGCAGAACGGTCCACGGGGTACTCATTGGCCCTTGCTGTGGACTGCTTCCGGAGCGTTTGCTCGGGGCTGCAGTATTCAGTGTCTTTCCACCCCAGTGAGGTCGATCCGTGTCCACGCCCCCCAGCACCCCGCAGTCCGCCCAGACCCCGGCCACCGGCACCGCCCGAGTCAAGCGCGGCATGGCCGAGCAGCTCAAGGGCGGTGTGATCATGGACGTCGTCGATGCCGAGCAGGCGAAGATCGCCGAGGACGCGGGCGCCGTGGCCGTCATGGCCCTGGAGCGGGTGCCGGCCGACATCCGCAAGGACGGCGGTGTGGCCCGGATGTCGGACCCCAACATGATCGAAGAGATCATCGAGGCCGTCTCCATCCCCGTCATGGCCAAGTCGCGCATCGGCCACTTCGTCGAGGCCCAGGTGCTCCAGTCCCTCGGTGTCGACTACATCGACGAGTCCGAGGTCCTCACCCCGGCCGACGAGGTCAACCACAGCGACAAGTTCGCCTTCACCACCCCCTTCGTCTGCGGCGCCACCAACCTGGGCGAGGCCCTGCGCCGTATCGCCGAGGGCGCCGCGATGATCCGTTCGAAGGGTGAGGCAGGCACCGGCAACGTCGTCGAGGCGGTCCGGCACCTGCGCCAGATCAAGAACGGGATCGCCCGGCTGCGCGGCTACGACAACAACGAGCTGTACGCCGCGGCCAAGGAGCTCCGCGCCCCCTACGAGCTGGTCAAGGAGGTCTCCGAGCTCGGCCGGCTGCCCGTCGTCCTGTTCTCGGCCGGCGGCGTGGCCACCCCCGCGGACGCGGCCCTGATGCGTCAGCTCGGCGCCGAGGGCGTCTTCGTGGGCTCCGGCATCTTCAAGTCCGGTGACCCGGCCAAGCGCGCCGCCGCCATCGTGAAGGCCACCACCTTCTACGACGACCCGAAGATCATCGCGGACGCCTCGCGCAACCTGGGCGAGGCCATGGTCGGCTTCAACTGCGACACGCTGCCCGAGGGCGAGCGCTACGCCAACCGCGGCTGGTAAGCACCGATGACCCACACCCCTGTCATCGGAGTCCTGGCTCTCCAGGGCGACGTACGGGAACACCTGATCGCCCTGGCCACGGCGGACGCCCTGGCCAGGCCGGTCAGGCGGCCCGAGGAGCTCGCCGAGGTCGACGGGCTCGTCATACCCGGCGGTGAATCCACCACCATGTCCAAACTGGCCGTCCTCTTCGGCATGCTGGAGCCGCTGCGCGAACGGGTGGCCGCCGGGATGCCTGTCTACGGCACCTGCGCGGGCATGATCCTGCTCGCCGACAAGATCCTCGATCCTTCCCCGGCCTCTCAGCTCCGTTCGGGCGGGGGACACCCCTTTTCCGGCCAGGAGACGGTCGGCGGCATCGACATGATCGTGCGCCGTAACGCTTTCGGGCGGCAGAACGAGTCCTTCGAGGCGGCCGTGGAGGTCGCCGGGGTGCCCGGCGGGCCCGTCGACGGCGTCTTCATCCGGGCCCCCTGGGCGGAGTCGGTCGGCGCGCGTGCGGAGGTCGTCGCGGTGCACGGCGGGCATATCGTGGCCGTACGCCAGGGAAACGCCCTGGCCACCTCGTTCCACCCGGAACTGACCGGTGACCACCGCGTGCACGCGCTCTTCACGGACATGGTGCGCTCCGTGAGCTGATCCGGCCCCGGTAGGATCTCTCGGGTTCGGATCGATTTTGGTGACGCGAAGGAGAAGGCAGATGTCCGGCCACTCTAAATGGGCTACGACGAAGCACAAGAAGGCCGTGATCGACGCCAAGCGCGGCAAGCTCTTCGCGAAGATGATCAAGAACATCGAGGTCGCGGCCCGCACGGGCGGCGCCGACGTGTCCGGCAACCCGACTCTCTTCGACGCCATTCAGAAGGCCAAGAAGAGCTCGGTCCCGAACAAGAACATCGACTCGGCGGTCAAGCGTGGCGCCGGCCTCGAGGCCGGCGGCGCCGACTACGAGACGATCATGTACGAGGGCTACGGCCCGAACGGCGTCGCGGTGCTCATCGAGTGCCTCACCGACAACCGCAACCGTGCCGCGTCCGACGTCCGTGTCGCCATGACGCGCAACGGCGGTTCGATGGCGGACCCGGGTTCCGTCTCGTACCTGTTCAACCGCAAGGGTGTCGTGATCGTCCCCAAGGGCGAGCTGACCGAGGACGACGTGCTCGGAGCGGTGCTCGACGCGGGTGCCGAGGAGGTCAACGACCTCGGTGACACCTTCGAGGTGCTCAGCGAGGCCACCGACATGGTCGCGGTCCGCACGGCGCTCCAGGAGGCCGGCATCGACTACGACTCGGCCGAGGCCAACTTCGTCCCGACCATGCAGGTCGAGCTGGACGAGGAGGGCGCGCGCAAGATCTTCAAGCTGATCGACGTCCTGGAGGACAGCGACGACGTGCAGAACGTCTTCGCCAACTTCGACATCTCCGACGAGGTCATGGAGAAGGTCGACGCCTGAGGCGGCGGCACGCAGTACACCGACGGGCCGACGGGACACACCCCGTCGGCCCGTCGCACTGTCAGTGGCAGCCGATAACCTGCGGGAACAGATGACCGAGCGGCGAAGGGGGCCCCATTCATGCGGGTGCTGGGGGTTGACCCGGGACTGACCCGGTGCGGTGTCGGAGTCGTCGAGGGAGTGGCCGGCCGGCCGCTCACCATGGTCGGCGTCGGCGTCGTGCGGACCCCGCCCGACGCGGAGCTCGGCCACCGGCTCGTCGCCATCGAGCAGGGCATCGAGCGCTGGCTCGACGAGCACCGGCCCGAATGCGTCGCGGTGGAGCGGGTGTTCAGCCAGCACAACGTGCGTACGGTGATGGGGACCGCCCAGGCCAGCGCCGTCGCCATGCTCTGCGCGTCGCGCCGCGGCATCCCGGTCGCCCTGCACACCCCCAGCGAGGTCAAGGCCGCGGTCACCGGATCGGGACGCGCCGACAAGGCCCAGGTCGGGGCCATGGTGACCCGGCTGCTGCGGCTCGACGCCCCGCCGAAGCCCGCCGACGCCGCCGACGCCCTCGCCCTCGCCATCTGCCACATCTGGCGCGCGCCCGCTCAGAACCGACTGCAGCAGGCCGTCGCCGCCCACCGCACGCTGAAAGGCCGTACCGCATGATCGCCTTCGTCTCCGGCCCGGTGGCCGCCCTCGCCCCGGCCACGGCCGTGATCGAGGTCGGCGGCATCGGCATGGCCGTCCAGTGCACCCCCGGCACGCTCGCCGGCCTGCGGATCGGCGAGGAGGCCAGGCTGGCCACGTCCCTGGTCGTCCGGGAGGACTCACTCACCCTCTACGGCTTCGCGGACGACGACGAGCGGCAGGTCTTCGAGCTGCTGCAGACCGCCAGCGGGGTGGGCCCCAGGCTGGCCCAGGCCATGCTCGCCACCCACAGCCCCGACGCCCTGCGCACCGCCGTCGCCACCGGTGACGAGAAGGCACTCACCGCCGTCTCCGGCATCGGCAGGAAGGGCGCCCAGAAGCTCCTCCTCGAACTCAAGGACCGGCTCGGCGAACCGGTCGGCGCGCACATCGGACAGCAGGGCATCGGCGCCGCCGTCAGCAGTTCCTGGCGCGACCAGCTGCAGGCCGCCCTGATCGGCCTCGGCTACGCCACCCGAGAGGCGGACGAAGCCGTGACCGCCGTGACCCCGCAGGCCGAGGCGGCGATCGCCGACGGCGGTCAGGCCCCCGTGCCGCAGCTGCTGCGCGCCGCCCTGCAGACACTCAACCGCGCACGCTGACCCCAGGGGCCCCACACGCCCTGCACACCGGCCGGTACACCGCGCGGACCGGCACCGAAACACCCGAGGCGGGACTGACGAGATGAACTGGGACGAGACCGGACCCGACACCGGCGACCTCACGGACGACCGCCTGGTCGACGCCGGAGCGGACGGCGAGGACACGGCGGTCGAGGCCGCCCTGCGCCCGAAGGACCTGCACGAGTTCGTGGGTCAGGAGAAGGTGCGCGAACAGCTCGACCTGGTCCTCAAGGCCGCCCGTGCCCGGGGCGCCACCGCCGATCACGTCCTGCTCTCCGGCGCCCCCGGTCTGGGCAAGACCACTCTCTCCATGATCATCGCGGCCGAGATGGGCGCGCCGATCCGGATCACCTCCGGCCCCGCCATCCAGCACGCCGGCGATCTCGCCGCGATCCTGTCCTCGCTCCAGGAGGGCGAGGTCCTCTTCCTCGACGAGATCCACCGCATGTCGCGGCCGGCCGAGGAGATGCTCTACATGGCGATGGAGGACTTCCGGGTCGACGTCATCGTCGGCAAGGGCCCGGGGGCCACGGCCATCCCGCTGGAACTGCCGCCGTTCACCCTCGTCGGCGCCACCACCAGGGCCGGGCTGCTGCCGCCCCCGCTGCGCGACCGCTTCGGCTTCACCGGGCACATGGAGTTCTACGCCCCCACCGAGCTGGAGCGGGTCATCCACCGCTCCGCCGGCCTCCTCGACGTCGCCATAGACACAGCGGGCGCCGCCGAGATCGCCGGACGCTCCCGGGGAACGCCCCGCATCGCCAACCGTCTGCTGCGCCGCGTCCGGGACTACGCCCAGGTCAAGGCGGAGGGGCGGATCGACCGTGACATCGCGGCCGCGGCCCTGCGGGTGTACGAGGTCGACGCCCGGGGGCTCGACCGGCTGGACCGCGCGGTGCTGAGCGCCCTGCTGAAGCTCTTCGGAGGAGGCCCCGTCGGGCTCTCCACCCTCGCGGTGGCCGTGGGGGAGGAGCGCGAGACGGTCGAGGAGGTCGCCGAGCCCTTCCTCGTGCGGGAAGGGCTGCTCGCGAGGACCCCGCGGGGCAGGGTCGCCACCCCCGCGGCATGGGCGCACCTCGGACTCGTACCACCGCAGCACGGCGCAAAGGGACAACAGGGCCTGTTCGGGGCGTGACACAGGACGGGGTGGCCAGCAGGGGAACCACGGTGCCATGCTGGACGTTGTTCCAATGATGCGGACTCGCTTAGACTCCGCCGATGCCGCCCGTACAGGTCGGTGTACCCACCCCCGTAGATCAGGCCGCGTGATTACCAGCGTGGTCGTGCGAAGGAAGTTCCGTCCCGTGAGTCTCGTGACCCTCCTCCCCTTCATCGTGCTCATCGGGGCCATGTTCCTGATGACCCGGTCCGCCAAGAAGAAGCAGCAGGCGGCTGTGCAGATGCGCAACGACATGCAGCCCGGCACCGGTGTCCGGACGATCGGGGGCATGTACGCCACCGTGAAGGAGATTCAGGAGGACACGGTTCTCCTCGAGGTCGCGCCCGGCGTCCACGCCGTCTACGCCAAGAACGCCATCGGCGCCGTCCTGGAGGACGCGGAGTACAACCGCATCGTCCACGGTGACGACGAGCTGGAGAGCGACGGCACGGTCGTGCCCGACGACGCCTCCTCGCTCACCGCCGGCGAGCCCGCGGACGTGGACGTCGCGAAGATCGACCTGGGCAAGAAGGCCGAGGACGCCGACGCGCCGAAGGACGCCGAGGCCGAGGACACCAAGGCCGACGGCAAGGGCGACGCGAAGTAGTTCCACGACCCACAGACGCCGGGCACCCACAGGTGTCCGGCGTCTTACGGGCCGTGCGGTCATCTGCGGGGGCGGGTCCCCACAACACTTCGTGGCCGCTCGGGCGCGTACCCGGCGCGGGGCGGTTGGACAGGGAGAAACGAAAAGGTGGCAGCACCGAAGAAAGGCCGGGGCTCAACCGGTGGACAGGGCAGGCCGGGGCGTGCCCTGGTCCTGATCCTCATCGCCATGGTCGCCCTGACCGGCGGGATGTTCCTGTCCGGTCACACCACGCCCCGGCTCGGTATCGACCTTGCGGGCGGCACCTCGATCACCCTCAAGGCGAAGAGCCAGCCCGGCAAGCCCGAGGCGATCAACGAGACCAACATGAACACCGCGGTCAGCATCATCGAACGCCGTGTCAATGGTCTGGGTGTCTCCGAGGCCGAGGTCCAGACCCAGGGCGCATCGAACATCATCGTCAACATCCCCAAGGGGACGAATTCGGAGCAGGCCCGGGAGCAGGTCGGCACGACCGCCCAGCTCTACTTCCGGCCCGTGCTCACGGTCACCGGCGGTGCACCGACACCCGAGGGTTCCGCGAGCCCGTCCGCGAGCGGTTCCGGGAAGCCGAGCGCCACGCCCAGTGCGAAGGCGAGCGACCCGGAAACGGCCTCCGACCCGAAGACGACGCCCTCGGCGAGCGCCACCACCCAGGGCCGTGCCGTCACCGGCGCCCTGAAGAAGGACACGACGCCGACCCCGGCCGCCGGCACCTCCGGTGCGGCGGACACCCCCGCGGCGACCGGGACACCCGACCCCGCCACCGCGGCGCTCGAAAAGAAGTTCACCGCGCTGGACTGCACCGACAAGGAGGCCCGTGCGGCCGCCGGTGACGGCGTCAAGCCCGAGGACTCCACGGTCGCGTGCAGCTCCGAGGGCGACGCCAAGTACCTCCTCGGCCCGGCCGAGGTCTCCGGTACGGACGTCGACGACGCGAAGGCCCAGTTCGACCAGCAGCGCGGCATCTGGCTCGTCTCGATGGAGTTCACCGACAAGGGCTCCAAGAAGTTCCAGACGATCACGAAGAAGCTGTCGACGCAGCAGTCCCCGCAGAACCAGTTCGCGATCTCCCTCGACGGTGAGGTCGTCTCCGCGCCCCAGGTGAACGAGGCACTCAGCGGCAGCGCCGAGATCTCCGGCAGCTTCACCCAGCAGTCGGCGGAGGAGCTGGCCAACGTCCTCTCCTACGGCGCCCTCCCGCTGTCCTTCAGCGAGGACACCTTCACCACCGTCACCGCCGCCCTCGGCGGCGAGCAGCTCGAAGCCGGTCTGATCGCCGGTGCCATCGGGCTGGCTCTGGTCGTCATCTACCTGGTGGCCTACTACCGCGGCCTGGCGCTCATCGCCCTCCTCAGCCTGCTGGCCTCCGGCATCCTGACCTACACGATCATGGCCCTGCTCGGTCCGGCCATCGGCTTCGCGCTGAACCTCCCGGCCGTCTGCGGTGCCATCGTGGCGATCGGTATCACGGCGGACTCCTTCATCGTCTACTTCGAACGCATCCGGGACGAGATCCGTGAGGGCCGCACGCTCCGGCCGGCCGTCGAGCGTGCCTGGCCCAGGGCCCGGCGCACCATCCTCGTGTCCGACTTCGTGTCGTTCCTCGCCGCGGCCGTGCTCTTCCTCGTCACCGTCGGCAAGGTCCAGGGCTTCGCGTTCACGCTCGGTCTCACGACCCTGCTCGACGTCGTCGTGGTGTTCCTGTTCACCAAGCCCGTGATGACACTGATGGCCCGCACGAAGTTCTTCGCCAGCGGTCACCCGTGGTCCGGCCTGGACCCGAAGCGGCTCGGCGCCAAGCCCCCGCTGCGCCGCTCGCGCCGCGTCAACGTCCGCACCGACCACCCGAAGGAGGCGTGAGATGTCGCGACTCGGCAATCTCGGCGCCCGGCTCTACCGTGGCGAGGTCGGTTACGACTTCATCGGCAAGCGCAAGATCTGGTACGGCGTCTCGATCCTGATCACCATCACGGCCATCCTCGGCCTGGCGGTCAGCGGCCTGAACATGGGCATCGAGTTCAAGGGCGGCGCCGTCTTCACGACCGACACCAAGGCCGAGGTGTCCGTCTCCCAGGCGCACGAGGACGCGGTCGAGGCCTCCGGCCACGAGGCGATCGTCCAGGAGCTCGGCAACGGCGGGCTCCGGATCCAGATCACCGAGGTCGACACCCAGAAGGCCGACCAGATCAAGGCCCAGCTCTCCGAGGACCTCGGCATCCCCGAGGCGGAGATCAACGCGGACCTCGTCGGCCCCAGCTGGGGTGAGCAGATCGCCAACAAGGCCTGGGCGGGCCTCGGCATCTTCATGGTCCTCGTGGTGGTCTACCTCGCCATCGCCTTCGAGTGGCGCATGGCCGTCGCGGCACTGATCGCGCTGATCCACGACATCACCATCACGGTCGGCATCTACGCCCTCGTCGGCTTCGAGGTCACCCCGGGCACCGTGATCGGTCTGCTCACGATCCTCGGTTACTCCCTCTACGACACGGTGGTCGTCTTCGACAGCCTGAAGGAGGGCACGAACGGGATCACCAAGCAGACCCGCTGGACCTACAGCGAGATCGCCAACCGTTCCATCAACGGCACGCTGGTGCGCTCCATCAACACCACCGTCGTCGCCCTGCTGCCGGTCGCCGGCCTGCTGTTCATCGGCGGCGGTGTGCTCGGCGCGGGCATGCTGAACGACATCTCGCTGTCCCTCTTCGTCGGCCTCGCCGCCGGTGCGTACTCCTCGATCTTCATCGCCACCCCGCTGGTCGCCGACCTCAAGGAACGCGAGCCGCAGATAAAGGCACTGAAGAAGCGGATCCTCGCCAAGCGGGCCGCGGCGGCCGCCAAGGGAGAGTCCGCCGAGGACGAGCGTGACGACCGGGCCGGGGACCCCGAGGAGGGGGACACCGAGCCGGCCGGAGCGGTCGTGGGCCAGCGGCGGCAGCCCGGGGGCCACGGCAGGACCCCGAGGAACCGCCGATGACCGGCACGAGCGTCACCGACGCCACCCGGGAGCTCCTGCTCAGCCGCATCCGTGACGTGCCCGACCACCCGAAGCCCGGAGTGGTGTTCAAGGACATCACCCCGCTGCTCGCGGACCCGGCCGCCTTCAGCGCGCTCACCGACTTCTTCGTGGAGCTCTGCGTACGGCACGGGGCCACCAAGATCGTCGGCCTTGAGGCGCGTGGCTTCATCCTGGCCGCGCCGGTCGCGGTCCGGGCCGGGATCGGTTTCGTACCCGTGCGCAAGGCAGGGAAACTGCCCGGCGCCACGCTCGGGCAGGCGTACGAGCTGGAGTACGGCACGGCGGAGATCGAGATCCACGCCGAGGACCTGGCCGCCGACGACCGGGTCATGGTCATCGACGACGTCCTGGCCACCGGTGGCACCGCCGAGGCCTCGCTGGAGCTGATCCGGCGGGCCGGAGCGCAGGTCGCCGGGGTGGCGGTCCTCATGGAGCTCGGCTTCCTCGCCGGCCGCGCCCGCCTGGAGACAGGGCTGCGGGACGCTCCGCTGGAGGCTCTGATCACCCTCTGACCTGCGCCGCACGCGTGAGGACGTACAGGACGGGTACCCGGGAACATCCGGGTACCCGTCCCGTGTTGTGAGGGGTTCCACACGCCCCGGGCGAGGACCTGCCCGGGGGTCGATACCATGGGCTTTCCGGTAGCCCGGATCCGCACGAGGAGCGCTCTTGCCAGACGAGGCCCAGCCAGTCGCCGCCCCGCAGCCCGAAAGGCCCGCGGCGGCCTCCGCCACGCCCGGGAAGGCGCAGTCCGACGGGGCGGGCGCCCCCGGGCCCGCCGGTGAGCGCACCCAGGGCCCCGCCCAGGCTCCGG
>NZ_DATMVN010000616.1:0-10876 GCF_035563135.1 Streptomyces sp. | reverse complement strand
CGAGAGGAAGTGGCGCAGGTAGCGCGGGTCGGTGCGGTGCATCGAGAGCAGGACGTAGAGGTCCGCGACGTCGAAGTCCGGGTCGTGTGCGGGGGCTCCGCAGACCCAGGCGCCCAGGCGCAGATAGCCGCGCAGCAGCGGCGGCAGTCCGGCGCGGCCGCCCGCGCCACCGCCGGGGTGGCCGGTGGTGTCCCAGAGGCGGTGGGGGGTGACCCAGTACTCCTCGGGGGCCAGGTTGTGGGTCCGTACGGTGTCCCAGCTCCTGGCGGCGAGTGCCCCTCCGTCGGCGAGGGGTACGGAGCAGCAGCCGGCCAGCCAGGTGTAGCCGGTGCGCTCCATGTAGCGGGCGAGTCCGGCCCAGATGAGGGCGATGACGGCACCGTCCCGGTGGGCGGGGTGGACACACGACCTGCCCACCTCGACGAGGTCGTCGCGGATCGGATCGAGGCGCCCGAGGTCGAATTCGCTCTCCGCGTAGAGACCGCTGGCGAGCCTGGCTCCCTCGGGCGGAAGCAGCCGGTAGGTGGCGACGACGTCTCCGGTCGCGGCCTCACGTACCAGCAGGTGGTCGCAGTACGCGTCGAAGGCGTCGGTGTCGAGGCCGAGTTCGGCACTGTCGAGCCGGGCACCGAGTTCCCCGGCGAACACCAGGTGCCGCAGGCGCTGGGCAGCGCGTACGTCCTCCTGGCCGGTGGCGAGGGAGACGTGGTAGCCGGAGGGAGCGGCGGCAGGGGCCGGACGCGGCACGGGTGCACCGGCGGGTGCGGGGGTGGGTGAGGCGAGGGGCAGCACGGTCATGGCGGTCTCCGGGGACGGATCAGCGGGGCGGCTGCCGGGTTGTCGCGGGAGTGCGACGTCCCGGCCCCTTACTTCTTCCGTGACCGGCTGGATTCGACATGACCGCTGTGGAGCGCGGGGATGTGCGACGGCTGAATCCCCCGGATCGCGGGGCCCGCGGTCCTCCGCTGCCGGTCAGCCGGTGAGCAGCAGGGAGGTGATGCGGTCGGACGCCTTCCTCGCCTCTTCCGCCGGGTCGCCACCCTCCAGCACTGCCGTCATGTACGGCTTGATGGGGTTGTCCGCCTCGACGGCCGGCCAGTGGGGCGAGTTGGGGGTGGCCCGGCCCTCGGTGGCTCCTTCCGCCATCGCGGAGGTGCCCTCCTGGCCTTCGACGGCACGCGCGAGGGCCGGCTTGTTGGGCACGTAGCTCATGGCCCGGGCGAGCTCCGTCTGCCACTTCTCCCCTGCGAGGGCTTTGACGACCTCGATGCCCTCCCCCCGCTGGCCGGCGTCTTTCGGCACGATCAGGTCGGACCCTCCGGTGAAGACCGCGCCCGGCTTCTTCGCGCTCTTGCCGGGAATGGGGAAGTAACCGAGTTTCCCCTTGAGTCCGGGGTTCTGCTGTTCGATGAGCGCGGCGCTTCCGGGCACGGAGATGATCTGGGCGACGTTGCCCCCGGCGAACACGTCGGTCTCCGGCGGGGACTGTTCGTCGGCGTCCACGGGGCCGTTGCCGAGCGCCTGCAGCGTCTTGTAGAAGTCCATCCCCCGCAGCGCGGCGGGCGAGTCGAGTGCGCCCTGCCAGTCGCCGTCGCTGTCGTCGGCGAGCTCTCCGCCCTCGTCCCAGACGAAGCCGGCGAGTACGTACCAGTTCTGCCCGGCGAGGTAGATGCCCTGCCGGCCGGCGGTGTCCAGTCTCTCGCTGATGTCCACCCACTCCGCACGGGTCCTGGGGGGCTGGGTGATGCCGGCCTGTGCGAAGAGGTCCTTGTTGTAGATCACGACGCGGTTGGCCGCGTACCAGGGGATTCCGTACTGCGCGCCGTTGACCTTGCCCGGTTCCGCGAGTCCCGGCAGCCAGTCCTCCCCGCCCAGGTCGCGCATCGATTCCAGGGTGAGGTCGCGCAGTTCGCCGCTCTCCGCGTACTGGGCGACCTGGGTGTTGCCGACCTCGATGACGTCCGGTGCGTCGTCACCCTCGATCGCCTTGAGGACCTTGGGGCCGATGCCGCCCCACTCCTGGAGGATGAACTCCAGTTCGACCGAGGGGTGCTCGGCCTCGTACGACTCCTTGAAGCGGTCCACGAAGTCCTGGGAGGCGCTGCCCTTCATCAGCCACACCGTCACCGTGCTGCTGTCGGCTCCGCCTGTGCCGGGGATGTGCCCGCAGCCGCTCAGTACGAAGGAGGAAACGAGCGCGACGGCTCCGGCCAGTATGCGGATCTTCACGGGAGTCACCTTCTGCGAAACGGCACGACGGCATGACAGGACCCGGATGGGGGGACTGCGGGCGGCGCTCGCACGGGTGCATGGCCGGGATTTTGGTATGGACCAATCCACAGGTCAAGCCCTTCCGGCCACAGGCCACCGACCGGGACACCTCGCGCGCCGACGAGGAGTGAGGCACCGTGGAACCACGAAAGGAGACATTAGATGTCCAATCACACCTACAGGGTCACCGAGATCGTAGGAACCTCCGAGGAGGGCCTGGACGCGGCGATCCGGAACGGCGTCGCAAGAGCCTCCGAAACGTTGCACAATCTCGACTGGTTCGAAATGACGCAGGTCCGCGGCCATATCGAGAACGGCCGCATCGCCCACTACCAGGTGGGGCTCAAGGTCGGCTTCCGGCTCGACGAGAACGCCTGACCGGCACGCCGGCCGGGGACACGGCTGCGGGGCCCCGGCTCAGGTACGCCCCTCGCGCTCCTGCGCGTCCTTCAGTGACGGCGGGGCGAGGGCCCATCGGGCACGTACGACCGTGAACCCGGCCCGTTCGGCCGCGTCGCACACCAGCTCGTCGTCATCGACGAGGACGCGCACCTCGCGTTCCCGGCCCAGTCGTTCCAGGATCTCCAGCTTGGTACGGCGGGCCGGACGCCGGTCGGCGTCGCGCCGCATGTGGACGCTGCCCCTCGGCAGGCCCTGCCGCTCCAGCCAGGCCAGGGTGTCCCTGCGGCACTTCTCGGGCCTGCCGGTCAGATACACGATCTCGCACTCGCCGGCGGTCGCCCGCACCAGCCTCACGCCCGCCTCCAGCGGGGGGTCGTGGGGAGCCGCCGAGAAGAAGCCCTCCCAGTCGCGCCGCGCACCCTCCAGGAAGTGCTGCCGATGGCCGGTGTCGGCGAGCGTGTCGTCCAGGTCGAAAACGGCCAGCGGCCGGGTGTCGTCACTCACGGCGCCCACCCCGGCAGGGAACCGCCGGGAAGAGAGGACGAGGACGGGCTCCTCCGCTCCGGTCTCCGGCCTTCAGCGACCGAGTGCCTTGCGCAGCTGTTCCTTGTTCATCGAGGACCGGCCCTCGACGTTGCGCTTCTTGGCCTCCTCGTACAGCTGGTCCCTCGTCGGCCCCTGCGCTCCGCTGCGGGAGCGCTGCCCACCGCGCTCGGATGCCGATTCGGGGTCCCGGAGGGACGACCGGCTCGCGGTCCCGGACTCTCCCGAGCGGGCCCGCTCCTTGTTGACGGTACGCGCCGCGATCTCCTTGGCGCGCTTCGTGGGCGTGCCGCGCTTCTCGGCACCCTCCTTGATGTGCTCGTACTGACGTTCGCGCTTGGGGCTGGATCCTGCGGGCATGACACTTCTCCTCGCTGTTCGCCGGCGATGACGCACCGCCGCTCCCACTACCCCACACCCCGGCGCCTACGCCTGCCGGGCGAGGAGGCCGAACGGGGCACGGTGTCCGGCCGCGCGGGTCGCGGAGCGTGGCCGTTCGAGATGCAGACGGGCCCCGGCGCTGCTTCGCTGAGGGGGTCCGCTCCCCCACGGATCCAGGAGTGATCATGAGCGTTGCAGGTGAGTCCGGCGGCCGCGCCCAGCAGCTGCGTGCCAAGGCACAGGAGCTGAACGAGGCGGCGGAACGCGCCACCGACCCGGAGCAGCGGCAGCGGCTCCGGGACAAGGCCCGCCGCCTGCGGGAGCAGAGCGAGAAGGAGAGCTCCATGAATGACCGGGGCATGGACCCGATGGTGTAGGCCCCGGGCCGAGCTGCCGGTGGTCCTCACGCGTGCGGGAGGACCACCGGCAGAAGCATGCCCACCCCGCCGACCCCTCACGGAGCCGTACCACCGATGTCCACCCCCCATGATCCGTACGTCCGGGTGCGCGGCGCGCGCGAGCACAATCTCCGCGATGTGGACGTCGACATCCCGCGCGACACCCTCACGGTCTTCACCGGCGTCTCCGGCTCAGGGAAGTCCTCCCTGGCATTCGGGACGATCTACGCGGAGGCGCAGCGCCGCTACTTCGAGTCCGTCGCCCCTTACGCCCGCCGGCTGATCCACCAGGTCGGGGCTCCCGACGTGGGCGAGATCACCGGTCTGCCGCCCGCCGTGTCACTGGAGCAGCGCCGGTCGGCTCCCGGGGGGCGCTCGTCGGTGGGCACGGTCACCACGCTGTCCAACTCCCTGCGCATGCTCTTCTCGCGCGCCGGTGACTATCCGCCGGGTGCCGAGCGGCTCGACTCCGACTCCTTCTCGCCGAACACGGCTGCCGGGGCGTGTCCCGAGTGCCACGGCCTGGGGCGGATCCACCGCACCACCGAGGAACTGCTCGTGCCCGACCCGTCGTTGTCGATCCGGGAGGGAGCGATCGCGGCCTGGCCGGGAGCCTGGCAGGGCAAGAACCTGCGCGATGTGCTGGACGCTCTCGGTCACGACACCGAGCGGCCGTGGCGGGATCTCGAACCGGCGGACCGTGAATGGATCCTGTTCACCGACGAGCAGCCGGTGGTCACGGTCCATCCGGTCCGCGAGGCGGGCAGGATCCAGCGTCCTTACCAGGGGACGTACATGAGCGCGCGCCGCTACGTGATGCGCACGTTCGCGGATTCCAGGAGCCGGACGCTGCGGGCGAGGGCGGAGCGCTTCCTGACCAGCGCGCCGTGTCCGGTGTGCGGCGGCAGCCGGCTGCGGCCGGAGGCCATGGCGGTCACCTTCGCCGGCCGGACGATCGCCGATCTCGTCTCGCTCCCCCTCACCGCCCTCACCGAGGTCCTGCTGGAGGCGGGCGGCGGGAGCGGCACGGCACGGGTGCTGACGGCCGACCTGCTGGCCAGGATCGGCCCCGTCGCCGAGCTGGGCCTCGGTTATCTCAGTCTCGACCGCACCGCTCCGACCCTGTCCTCGGGCGAACTGCAGCGGCTGAGGCTCGCCACGCAGCTGCGGTCAGGGCTGTTCGGCGTCGTCTACGTCCTGGACGAGCCGTCGGCCGGTCTCCACCCCGCCGACACGGAGTCACTGCTCGGCGTGCTCGGCAGGCTCAAGGAGGCGGGGAACTCGGTGTTCGTGGTGGAACACCAGATGGATGTGGTGCGGCAGGCCGACTGGCTGGTGGATGTGGGCCCGCTGGCGGGCGAGCACGGGGGCCGGATCCTGCACAGCGGCCCTCCGGCCGGCCTCGCCGGGGTGAGCGGATCCGCGACCCGGCGGTTCCTCTTCGGTGAGGGGCCGGCGCCGGTGCGCGAGCCTCGCACCCCCTCGGGGTGGATCACGCTGCGTGAGGTGGACCTGCACAATGTGCGGGGCGTCGACGCCGCCTTCCCGCTCGGTGTGCTGACCGCGGTCACCGGTGTGTCGGGCTCGGGCAAGTCGACCCTTGCCGGGCGGGTGCTGGCCGGGGTGCTCGCCGACCGGCGGCCGGCGGAGGCGGCGCAGGACATGACCGTCCCGGTGGCACGGGGCTGCACGTCGGCGGAGGGCCTGGACGCGGTGGACCGGCTCGTGCAGGTCGACCAGAAGCCCATCGGCCGTACGCCCCGGTCCAACCTGGCCACCTACACAGGGCTGTTCGACGTCGTACGGAAGCTCTTCGCGGACACGGGGACGGCACGGGCCCGGAAGTACCGGGCGGGCCGGTTCTCGTTCAATGTGGCGGGCGGGCGGTGCGAGACCTGTCAGGGCGAGGGGTTCGTCTCGGTCGAACTCCTCTTCCTGCCCAGTACGTACGCGCCCTGCCCGGACTGTCACGGTGCCCGCTACAACCCGCAGACCCTCGAAGTCACCCTGCGCGGTCTCACGATCGCCGGGGTGCTGGACCTGACGGTGGAGGCCGCGGCCGGTTTTCTCGCCGGCACTCCGGCGGCCGAACGCAGTCTGCGGGCCCTGCTGGACGTGGGGCTCGGCTATCTGCGTCTGGGGCAGCCTGCGACGGAGCTGTCGGGTGGTGAGGCGCAGCGGATCAAGCTGGCCACGGAGCTGCAGCGGGCCCGGCGGGGGCACACGCTCTATCTGCTGGACGAGCCGACGACGGGCCTGCATCCGGCCGATGTGGAGGTGCTGATGCGGCAGTTGCACGGTCTGGTGGACGCGGGGAACACGGTGGTGGTCGTGGAGCACGACATGGCGGTGGTGGCCGGTGCCGACTGGGTGATCGACCTGGGGCCCGGCGGTGGGGACCGGGGCGGCCGGATCGTGGCCACCGGCACGCCCCGGGAGGTCGCCCGCGCCGCGGGGAGCCGTACGGCCGCGTACCTGGCGAAGGCGCTGCGGACGGGCTGACCCCCCGCGGGGAGCCGGCGCCGGCTCCCCGCGGCCGGCAGGATCAGCGGCGCACCTTGCGGTTGGCGCGCAGCCACTCCTTGTTCATCGCGGTGATCGAGGGCAGCGGGATGCCCTTGGGGCAGGCGGTGGCGCACTCACCGGTGAGTGTGCAGCCGCCGAAACCCTCGTCGTCCATGGTCGCGACCATGTCGAGCACCCTGGTCTCCCGCTCGGGCGCTCCCTGGGGGAGGACGTTGAGGTGGTTGACCTTGGCGGAGGTGAAGAGCATCGCCGAGCCGTTCGGGCAGGCGGCGACGCAGGCGCCGCAGCCGATGCACTCGGCATGCTCGAAGGCCGAGTCGGCGTCCGGCTTGGGCACGGGAGTGGCGTGCGCGTCGGGCGCGGTGCCGGTGGGTGCGGAGATGTATCCGCCGGCCTGGATGATCCGGTCGAAGGAGGAGCGGTCGACGACGAGATCCTTGACCACCGGGAAGGCCGAGGCACGCCACGGCTCGACGTCGATGGTGTCCCCGTCGCTGAAGGACCGCATGTGGAGCTGACAGGTGGTGGTCCGCTCGGGACCGTGGGCGTCGCCGTTGATGACGAGGCTGCACGCGCCGCAGATGCCTTCACGGCAGTCGTGGTCGAAGGCGACGGGCTCGTCCCCCTTGAGGATGAGCTCCTCGTTGAGGGTGTCGAGCATCTCCAGGAACGACATGTCCTGCGAGATGCCGCCGACTTCGTACGTGGCCATGGCGCCGGGCGCCTCGGCGTTCTGCTGGCGCCAGACGCGCAGGGTGAGCTTCATGCGTAGCTCCGCTGGGTGGGGTGGACGTACTCGAAGACGAGGTCTTCCTTGTGCAGGACGGGGGCGTCACCGGTGGCGCTGAACTCCCAGGCCGCGGCGTAGGAGAACTCCTCGTCCCGGCGGGCGGCTTCGCCGTCCGGGGTCTGAGATTCCTCGCGGAAGTGGCCGCCGCAGGATTCGGCACGGTGCAGTGCGTCGAGGCACATGAGCTCGGCGAGCTCCAGGTAGTCGACGACGCGGTTGGCCTTCTCCAGCGACTGGTTGAACTGGGTGCCCGTGCCGGGCACCTTGATGCGGCGCCAGAACTCCTCGCGGATCTGCGGGATCCGTTGCAGTGCCTTGCGGAGCCCTTCCTCGGTGCGGGCCATCCCGCAGAACTCCCACATGAGTTCACCGATCTCGCGGTGGAAGGAGTCCGGGGTGCGGTCCCCGTCGACGGAGAGGAGGAGGTTGATCCTGTCCTCGGTCTCGGCGACGGCTTCGGTGACCGCGGGGTGGCCGGCGTCGATCTCCTCGGTGTGCGGGTGGCGGGCCAGGTAGTCGTTGATCGTCGACGGCAGGACGAAATAACCGTCGGCGAGACCCTGCATCAGCGCGGATGCGCCGAGGCGGTTGGCACCGTGGTCGGAGAAGTTGGCCTCTCCGATCGCGAAGAGGCCGGGGATCGTGGTCTGGAGGTCGTAGTCGACCCAGAGGCCGCCCATCGTGTAGTGCACGGCGGGGTAGATGCGCATCGGCGTCTCGTACGGGTTCTCCGCGGTGATCCGCGCGTACATGTCGAAGAGGTTGCCGTACTTCTCCTCGACCTTCCGCCTGCCCATGCGCGCGATGGCCTCGGCGAAGTCGAGGTAGACGCCCTGGCCTCCGGGGCCGACACCGCGGCCCTCGTCGCACACGTTCTTCGCGGCACGGGAGGCGATGTCGCGGGGCACGAGGTTGCCGAACGCGGGGTAGATGCGCTCCAGGTAGTAGTCCCGCTCGTCCTCGGGGATCCGGTTCGCGGGGCGGTCGTCGCCCTTGGCCTTCGGGACCCAGATGCGTCCGTCGTTGCGCAGCGATTCACTCATCAGCGTCAGCTTCGACTGGTGGTCGCCGGTGCGCGGGATACAGGTGGGGTGGATCTGGGTGAAACAGGGGTTCGCGAACCAGGCGCCGCGGCGGTGGGCGCGCCAGATCGCGGTGGCGTTGGAGTTCATGGCGTTCGTCGACAGGTAGAAGACGTTGCCGTAGCCGCCGCTGGCCAGGACCACGGCGTCGGCGAAGTAAGTGTCGATCTTCCCGGTGACGAGGTCGCGGGCGACGATGCCGCGGGCCTTGCCGTCGACGACGATCAGGTCGAGCATCTCGGTGCGGGCGTGCAGTTCCACGTTGCCCGCGGCGATCTGGCGGGACAGTGCCTGATAGGCGCCGAGGAGGAGCTGCTGCCCCGTCTGGCCGCGGGCGTAGAAGGTCCGGGAGACCTGGACGCCGCCGAAGGAACGGTTGTCGAGGAGGCCGCCGTACTCACGGGCGAAGGGGACGCCCTGGGCGACACACTGGTCGATGATCTCCACCGAGATCTCGGCCAGGCGGTGGACGTTGGACTCACGGGCGCGGAAGTCGCCGCCCTTGACCGTGTCGTAGAAGAGACGGTGGACCGAGTCGCCGTCGTTGCGGTAGTTCTTGGCCGCGTTGATCCCGCCCTGCGCGGCGACGGAGTGGGCCCGCCTGGGTGAGTCCTGGAAGCAGAACTGGACGACGTGGTAGCCCTGTTCGGCGAGCGTCGCGCCGGCCGAGCCGCCCGCCAGACCGGTCCCGACGACGATCACGGTGTGCTTGCGGCGGTTGGCGGGGTTGACGAGCTTGGCCTGGAAGCGCCGGGTGTCCCAGCGCTCGGCCACCGGGCCCGTGGGCGCCTTGGCGTCGACGGCCGGCTCGCCGGTGCGGTAGTTCGTGTAGTCGCTCATGTCAGCTCACCACTCCGGTCATCACGGCGACGGGCACGGAGACGAAGCCGGCCGTCAGCACCACTGCGAGGGCATTGGCGAGGGTCTTCAGTACGCGGTCCCGGGTCGCGCTTCCCACGCCGAGGGTCTGCGCCGCACTCCAGAACCCGTGCTGGACGTGCAGTCCCAGGGCGAGCACGGCGACGATGTAGATGACGTTGCCGTACCAGGTCGAGAAGGTGTCGAGCACGTTCTGGTAGGGGCGCCCGGACTGGAATCCGCCGGTGTGCACGGTGCCGGTGGTGAGGTCCAGGATGTGCCAGACGACGAACAGCGCGAGGATGACGCCGCCGTAGCGCATGGTGCGCGTGGCATAGCTGGAGCGCGCCTTCCTGTGGACGTACGCCGTGGGGCGCGCCCTGAGGTCACGGCGGCTCAGCTGGTACGCGCAGACGGCGTGCAGGACGACGGCCGCGACGAGCACCGCACGGACGATCCACAGGGCCCACTCGTGGTGCAGGAAGGGCTCGCCGAGGGTCCTGAGCCAGTGCGCGTAGTGGTTGAACTCGTCGGATCCGAAGAAGATCTTCAGGTTGCCCAGCATGTGGGCCACCAGATAACCGAGCATGACCAGGCCGCTCACAGCCATGATCGTCTTCTTGCCGACGGACGAGTCCCAGAGCGTACGCGTCATGGACGGCCGTCGGTCCGCCCGCGTTGCCAATGCCATGGACACGACGCTAGAGGCGGAGGGCATCATCAGTCCAAGACATGAAATGACTGATCTCCATAGGCTGTCACTATGGAGCCCGGTATCGTCGGCTGCATGCACTTCCAGCAGCTCGCCTATTTCGTGGCCGTGGCCGAGGTCAGGCACTTCACCCGGGCCGCCGAGGAAGTGCACGTGTCACAGCCCTCGCTCTCCCAGCAGATCAAGGCCCTGGAGAACGAGCTGGGTGCCGAGCTGTTCAGCCGGGCGCGCGGCAACATCGCGCTGACCGACGCGGGTGAGGCCCTGCTGCCGCTCGCCCGCAGGATCCTGGCGGACGCCGACACCGCGCGGCACGAGGTGCAGGAGCTGGTGCAGCTGCGCCGGGGGCGGATCAGGCTCGGCGCCACCCCGAGTGTCTGCACGGGCCTGCTGCCCGAGGTGCTGCGCGCCTTCCACGGCGCCCACCCCGGGATCCAGCTGCTGATCGAGGAGGGCGGCTCCCACGACCTCGTACGGCAGCTGGCCCGGGGCGCCCTGGATCTCGCGCTGCTCGTACTGCCGCTGCCCGCCGCCTCACCCGCGCTGACCACGGTGGAGCTGTTGCACGAGGACCTCGTGGTGGTCTCGTCGGCCTCCCGGCCCGCCCCCGGACGGAAGGGTTCCGTGCGCGTCGCCGATCTGGAGAACGAGCCGCTGGTGATGTTCCGGCACGGCTACGACCTGCGGGAGCTGACCGTCGCCGCCTGCCGGGCCGAGGGCTTCGAGCCGTCGTTCACGGTGGAGGGCGGCGAGATGGACGCCGTGCTGCGGATGGTGGAGCGCGGCCTGGGCGTCACCATCGTCCCGTCCCTGGTCCTCGCCGGCGGGCACCCCGGCCTGCGCGCGATCCGGCTCGACGGCACCGGCTGGGCGCACCGCACCATCGCCCTGGCCCACCGCACCGACGTGGCGC
>NZ_DATMVN010000615.1:0-12770 GCF_035563135.1 Streptomyces sp. | reverse complement strand
CAGGAGGAGCCGGCGGGCGGACAGCGGGTCGCGGCGGAGCCCACCTCGCCGGGTCCGGTGGCGCCGCCCCCGGGCCGGGGCGGTGCGCTGCCTGCCGGGGAGGGGCCGCTGTGGTCGGACGGTTCGCTGAATCCGGACAGCAACGCCTACTGGGCGCAGAGCGAGGTGACGGTGAAGACGGCCCGGCCGCTGTCCGCGCTCACCGTGGAGCTGCGGATCGCACTGACCGGCGGGGTGAACACCACCGGCGCCTGGCGGTCCCTGCCGGAGCAGGACTTCGCGGCGTCGGCGCGCGAGGAGGACGGCTTCCTCGTCTACCGCTGGACCCTGAAGCCCGGACGGAGCGTGCCGGCCGGTACGCACACCTTCGCGGGGCAGTACAACCACGCGGAGGGCGCCCGCGACACCGGGCGGGACGACTACACGGCGCGTGCGCGTGCGGCGGGTGGACAGACGTCGGTGGGCGGCGTCTTCACGGACACGCACTGAGCGCTCGGTGCGCCCGTGCCCCCGGGTGGGGGGGCGGCACACGGGACAGTTCCGGCCGTCGGAAAAACAGCTCCGGAGAAAACAGCTCCGGGAAGAACAGCTCCGGAAGGCGGCAACCCTTTCCCGGGCGGCGGCGACCCATGGAGGCGACACTCCCCCCACCCCCCAGGAAACGGGACCGACGAACATGAGTGAACGAGCGCACAAGCACCGGCGCAGGTCCGGGAGGCGCCGCATGGCCGCCGCCCTGACCGCGGCCCTGGGCCTCACCGGCGCCGCCCTGGCCACCGATGTGATGCTGCGGCCCGCAGGCGCGGCGACCGCCGCGGTGCCCGCCTGGCCCAGTGCCACCGGCACCCAGGCCGTCTCGAGGACCATCGCGGTCTCGGGGACGTACGACGGGTCGCTGAAGCGCTTCCACGGGAGCGGCGACCTCGGCGGGGACGGCCAGGAGGAGGACCAGGACCCGGTCTTCGAGCTGGCCGACGGGGCGACCCTCAAGAACGTCGTCCTGGGTTCACCCGCCGCCGACGGTGTTCACTGCTCAGGCAGTTGCACGCTCCAGAACGTCTGGTGGGAGGACGTCGGCGAGGACGCCGCGTCCTTCAAGGGCACGTCGGCCGGCTCCGTCTACACGGTGTACGGAGGCGGCGCCAGGAAGGCCTCCGACAAGGTCTTCCAGTTCAACGGCGCGGGCAAGCTGGTCATCACGAAGTTCCAGGTCGCGGACTTCGGCAAGCTCGTCCGGTCCTGCGGCAACTGCTCCACGCAGTACAAGCGCAGCATCATCGTGAACGACGTCGACGTCACCGCGCCGGGCAAGTCCCTGGTCGGCATCAACACCAACTACGGGGACACCGCCGCGCTGCGTTCGGTGCGGATCCACGGTGACAGCAGCAAGAAGATCAAGCCGTGCATCCGCTACACCGGCAACGACGACGGTGACGAGCCGACGGAGACGGGCAGCGGTCCGGACGGCACGTACTGCCGCTACTCCGCGTCGGACCTCAGCTACGACTAGGCCGGCGGCGGCGAGGCGCTCCCGCCGGATCCCGGTCCGGATCCGGCGGGGGCGCCGAGCCAGGTGTCCAGCCAGGCGTAGACCTCGTCCTGCATGGCGGCCGTGAAGGCATGGCCGGTGTCCGGCCACACCTCGGTGGTGAGCCGGTCGCCCGCTCCCTGCGACTCCCAGACCGCGCGCAGCTTCGCGTACGCCGCCTCCACCCCGGCGGCCGTGAAGAGGTGGTCGCGGCCGCCCGCGTGGAACAGGGCGGGCTTGGGGGCGGCGAGGGACGCGAGGTCCGGGATGTCGAGGTGGCGGTGCAGCCCGGGGTGGAGCATGAAGTACGCGGACTGGCCGCGCAGGGCGTTGCTGCCCGGGACCATCATCTCCTTGAGCCCCGTCATCCAGCAGACGGCCGCCGCCGCCCGGACGCCGTCGGACAGCGCGGACAGCTGCCAGGCGCGGTAGGCGCCCATGGAGAAGCCGAGCGCGCCCACGCGCCGCTCGTCCACCTCGGGCAGCGAGGCGAGGAAGGCCGCGGCCCGGATGTCCTCGTGGGCGGCGAGGCCGGCCGGCGAGGTGCCCAGCTGGAGGAGGTTGGCGGCCAGGGCCTGCTGGTCCTCGTAGGCCAGCGGGCCCCTGTCGCCCCAGCCCAGGGTGTCCACGGCGAGCACGGCGTAACCACGGGCGGCCAGTTCGTCGCCGATGAACCGGCCGTCGTAGTGCCGTTCCGCCCAGGCCGTGGCGCGGGCGAGGCGGTCCGGGCCGGACCGGGGCCGTACGGCCTTCTCCCGGCCGATCGTGAACTCCGCGCCGTGGTCGTGCAGGACCAGCACCGCGGGGAAGGGCCCCGCCCCGTGCGGTACCAGCAGGGAGCCGCGGGCCCGGCCGTAGCGGCTGAGGGCGAACTCCACGGTGCGCGCGGTGTACCGGCCGCAGGGCCACTCCTCGACGGTCACCGGGTCGAACGGCTCGGGGCCGGGAGCGAGCGGCTGCAACAGCGACTGCCCGGCCACGGCGCGCGCCTCGGCGCGCCAGGCCGGGAAGTCACGGGCCGTGGACCTCTCCCAGGAGAGCGGGAAGGTGAGTTCGTCCCTCAGCCGCTCGTAGAAGGCGGGGAGCACCCGCCGGGTGATCCCCAGGGTCATGTGCCGGGGCGCCAGTCGCCCAGCCAGGCGGCCGGGGTGTGCGCGCGGGCCTGGGACGCGGTCAGCTGCGGACGGTTGCCGGGGACGGTGACGCGCGCGCCGGGGCCGGTGTTGCGGTACTCGGCGAAGCGCTGCTCCTGCCAGGGGTGGCCCGAGGACATCGTGCCGTACGGCGCGACCGCGTCGATGCCCGCGCCGAGGTGGGTGTCGCGGACGGTCAGCATGGGGTGGGCGGTGGGGTCCGAGGAGGGCACCCAGGGGCGGGCCAGCTTGTAGTACGCGTCGGGGGCGGTGCTGGTGATCCGGGAGCGCAGGACGAGGTAGCCGCGCGGGTTGGCCCCGGCGGTGCTGGGCGCGAAGACGAAGCCGTACGGCGCCGAGGCCAGGTCCGTGCGCGTCAGGGTGCGGAAGTGGCAGCGGTCGTAGACGGCGGTGGCGCGGCCGAAGACGAAGTCGACGTCCCCCTCGACGTAGCAGTCGCGGTAGTACTGGCGGGCGAAGGCGGTGAGGGCGGGGGTGTCGGCGTACAGGGTGTCCTGGTGGCCGAGGAAGCGGCAGCCGTGGAACGCCGAGCGGTCGCCCTGCACCTTGATCGCTACGGCCTGGGTGCCGGTGTACCCGGGGTTGTCGGAGCGCAGCCAGTCGTTGGCGAAGGTCAGGCCGCGGGCGGTGAAGTCCGCGGCCTGGACGGTGACGGAGGCCGATCCGCTGGTGCCCAGGGTGCCTGACCCGTCGGGCCTGGGGGTGCCCGCCGCGTCGTCGTGGACGATGACGGTGTCGCGCGGGTCGCCGCTCGCGCCGATCAGGGTCAGGCCGGTCCGGCCGGCGGTGACGGTGAGCTTGCCGCGGTAGGTGCCGGGGGCGATCACCAGGGTCCGGCCGGTGCCGGTGGCCGCGTCGAGGGCGGAGCGTACGTCGGCGAAGTCGCCCCGCCCGCGCGGATCGACGTAGAGCGTCAGGGGGTCCAGGCGGCGGGAGGGTGAACCGTAGCGGCCGAAGGGGCGGTGGTGCGCGGGCCGGGCCCGGGCGGTGGGGGCGCCGAGGGCGAGGGCGGCACCGGCGCCGGCGAACAGGGAGAGGGCGGTGCGTCTGCTGGGCATGCGGTACTCCTTGCGGTGGGGACGGGGGCCGGAGCGGCGCTCTCCGGGGTGGTGGTGAGCGTGCGGTGCCGCTCCGGCCGGTTCCGGACGGGTCAGCGGGCCGACGGCTTGCCGGCGCCCGCGCCGAGGCCCACCAGCAGCGGGACGGCGAGCGGGTGGCTGATCCTGGTGCGCAGCGCCGGGGTCCAGCCGGCGCCCTCGGTGAGCTGCTCGGCGGGCACGCCCGCGTTGTGCACGGCGATCAGGTCGGTCCTGCGCCCGTTGACGTAGTTGTTCCCGGCCGTCAGGGGGGCCTCGGACCACTTCTTGAGGATGGCCGCCTTGTCGAAGCCCTTGGGGACGCTGAAGGCGTTGTGCTCGGCGACGAGCCTGGACTCGGCCCCGATGCCGTACGTGTAGCCGTAGGCGGCGCCCTCGGTGGTGACGAAGTGGTTGTTGTACGAGTCGACCTGGCCGAAGCGGACGCGGGGGGCGCGCTCCTTCACGTCCTTGAAGAGGTTGTGGTGCAGCGTGACGCGGAGCTTGCCCCGGTCGCTGGCCCCGGCGCCGTCGCTGTTGCCGATGAGCATGGTCTTGTCGTGGTCCTTGAGGACGTTCCAGGACACGGTGACGAGGTCGGCGCCGCGCACGATGTCGAAGAGACCGTCGTGCTGCTGGTACACCTGCCCGAAGTAGCGGGGCTGGCCGGCGTCGGGGCGGTCGCCGTCGCTGAAGGTGTTGTGGTCGACCCAGACGTGGCGGGAGCCGTACACGACGAGGTTGTCGTACTCGGAGTTCCAGGCGCCGTGGTCACCGTCGGTGGGGTCCCACTGGGGGAAGCAGTCGTAGGTGTCCTCGAAGGAGATGTTGCGGACGATGACGTTGGAGACGTTCTTCACCTGGAGGCTGGCGCCGATGATCGTGGCGTCCTTGCCGACGCCGACGAGCGTGGTGTTGGACGGGACGTTCACGTTGACCGCGGCGGCCTGGAGCTTCGCGGAGGCCGCGCGGGCGTCCTCCAGCGGCCCCGAGGGGACCTCGTCCGTGCCCCAGACGGCCGGGTCGTAGGCGGCGAGGTACTTCTCCAGGGTGTAGCCGTCCTGCTGGTACGCCTCGCAGCCGATCGGGGTGCCGGTGGCGTCGGAGTTGCCGTGGACGGTGCCGTCGATCCTGACGATCTTCGGTGCGTCCCCCGCCTCCGCGAAGGCGGCGATGAGTTCGGCCCGGTTGCTGACGGTGTAGACGTGGTCGGGGGTGGCGGCCGCCCCGCCCGTGGTGGAGCCGTCGGCGGAGGCCCAGCCGTCGCCCGCCGGGAGTACGGAGCGCTCGATCCCTTTGCCGTGGTACTTGGGGGCCGCCTGGGCGGGGAGGCTCACGGCGAGGGCCAGCGAGGCGCAGCCCGCCACCACGGCGGTGGCGCGGACATGTCTCATGCGTGCGGGCATGGCGGATCCTTAACTGTCGTACGCGGGAAGGAGGGTCGGGCGGGGAAACGGGGCGGGCGCGGAAACGGGCCGGGCGGGGAAACGGGCCGGGCGCGGATCAGGTCTGCGGCCAGGTGATCCACGACCCGGGCACCGGCTCGTCGAGACGGCGCAGGTCGCGCGGGGTGAGGACCCGCTGGTCCAGCAGGGCGCGGGCGGTCGTCCGGGCCACCTCGACGGCGCCGGCGGGCCGGAAGTGGGTGTTGTCCTGCTTGCCGTCGGGGTAGTTCGGCGACTCGCCGGGCTCCAGCCAGTTGAAGCAGGCCTCGGTCCCCTCGGGGCCGAGTTCCTGCCAGCGGGCGAGGGAGAGCGCCTGGACGTCGAGCAGGGTCACGCCCTCCTCGGAGGCCAGGGCGCGCATCGCGGCGGGGTACTCCCCGTGGGTGGGCCTCGCGGTGCCGTCCTCGGCGAAACGGCGGCGCTCGACCGGGGTGATCAGTACCGGTTCCGCACGCCGGGCGCGGGCGCCCTTCACGTACTGGCGCAGGTACTCCTGGTACGTGGTGTACGGGTCGGTGCCGCGGGCGGGGTCCTCGGTCTTCTCGTCGTTGTGCCCGAACTGGATGAGGACGAGATCGCCGGGGCGGACGCCCTCCAGGAGGGCGGTGAGCCGGCCCTCGTCGATGAAGCTCTTGGAACTGCGGCCGTTCACCGCGTGGTTGGCGACGGTGAGCGTGCGGCCCAGGAAGAAGGGGAGGGCCATGCCCCAGCCGGTCTCCGGCGCGGCGTCGGCGTACTTCTGGGCCGCTGTGGAGTCACCCGCGATGTGGAGTGTCCGGGGCCGGGGCCTGCCCCCGCCGCCGTGCGCGAGTGCGGGGGTGGTGCTGAGGGCGAGGGGCAGGGCGAGGAGCGCGGCCGCTGTCCGCCTACGGGTGAGTGACACAGGCTGACTGCCTCTCTCGAAGGACAGGTGAGTGGTGCGTGGAAGGGGGACCGGCGGCGGGGTGCGACCCGGACCGCCGCCGGCCCCCCGTCAAGGGGAGTGGAACCGGTGCGGTGCGGCGGGTCAGCCGTTGCCCAGTTCCTTCCACTCCTTCTGGGCGGCGTTCAGCTCGTCGGCCATCTTGTCCAGGAAGTCCTTGGCCGTGATCTTGCCGAGGAGCAGCTTCTGGAACTCCGGCTCGTTGTCGGCCTTGCTGATGTTGTTCCAGTCGGGGAGGTAGTACGGCAGGTCGACGATCTTGGTGGAGCCGTCGGTGAGGGCCTTCGCGGCGAGCGCGGTCGGCTCGGTCTCGTTGATCCAGGGGTCCTTGGCCGCTTCGGTGTTGGCCGGGATGGCGCCCGCGGACTTGTTCCACTTGCTGTTGGACTCGTGCGAGGCCGCGAACTCGATGAACTTCCAGGCCGCGTTCTTGTTCTTGCTCGACCTGAACAGGCCGAGACCGTCGACGGGGTTGGAGACCTGGACGCGCGTGCCGCCCTCCCCGATGGGGGCGGGTATCCCGGCGAACTTGTCCTCGCCGAGCGCCTTCGCGTGGTCCTGGTAGGAGCCCAGGTTGTGGCTGAGCATCCCGATGGTGCCGGTGTCCCACTGGGCGACCATCTTGGTGAAGTCGTTGTTGACGTCGGCGGCCGGCGTCGTCTTCTTGAAGAGGGCGGCGTACTTCTCCAGCGCCGCGACGTTCTTCGGGTCGTTCAGGGTGGTCTTCTCGCCGTCCCAGAACTCCGTCATGCCGGTCTGGCCGTAGATCGCGTCCAGGGTCTGGGCGATGGAGCCCGCGCCGCCGCGGATGGTGTAGCCGAACTTGTTGCTCTTCGCGTCGGTGAGCTTGTCGGCGGCCTCGTAGAACTTGGGCCAGGTGGTGGGTGCCTCCAGCTTCGCCGCCTCGAACAGGTCGGTGCGGTACCAGAGCACACCGTTGTTCGCGGAGGTCGGCACGGTGTACATGTCGTCGCCCCGGCCGGCCGCGGACCTGACGCTCTCGACCATGCTCTCGACGAGCTTGCCCTTCAGCGACGACTTCTCCAGCCGGTCGCTGATCGGTTCCAGGGCTTCCTGGGAGACCATGTTGGCCAGGTAGGCGGTGCCGACGCCGCCCACGTCCGGCAGGCCGCCGCCCGCGATGGCCGTGTCGTACTTGGACTGGACGTCGGCGATCGGGATGGGGACGTACTTGACCTTGATGTCGGGGTTCTTCTTCTCGAAGTCCTTGATGATCTCGGTCCAGATGGCGGTGCGCGGGCCACCGTTGTTGTCCCAGAAGGTGATCTCGCCCTTCCCGCTGCCCTCCGTGCCTGAGCTGCTGCCGTCGTCGCCGCAGCCGGTTGCCGCGAGTGCCAGGACCGCGGTGAGGGACACCGCGGTCGCGGCACGCCCCCTGAGCGTCTTCGAGATGTTCATGTCGGCTCTTCTCTCTCGGATCTGTACGCGTGCGTGGGGGGAGGTCAGTGGTGGGTGCGGTGCGGCGCGGTGCCGATGTGCTTCTGCGGGCCCGCCCCGCGGGTCACGAGTTCCGGTACGTCGGCCGCGCGGTCCAGCGTGCGGGGGGAGAAGTCACGCGGTTCGAACGCGGCGCCCCAGGTGCCGGTGCGGCCCGTGGTGTTCTCCAGGATCGATCCGCGCTGGACCAGTTCGGCCGTGGCGTCGGCCTGGTAGGAGCGCCGCACGTCCCGGTAGTAGCTGTTCCCGGCGAGGGCGAGGGCGAAGGCCGTGAACAGCGTTCTCGCTCTGGTGCGCTCGGTACGGAGGTGCGTCATTGCGGCTCCCGTGCTGCGGCGGTGCGGATCAGGTTCCGGTTGGTCTTTTGGTGGTGCGGAACGCGGTGAAGCCGGCTGTTCCGGACGGCCCGTCACCGGCCGGTGCGGTGGCGAAGAGGCCGAGCAGCGCGCCGACCCAGCGCCAGGGGGTGGCGGCGAAGACCTGGCCGGACGCCCGGAAGCCGGCCCCGTCCCCGGTGTCGGCGAAGAAGCGGCAGCGGGCGCCCCGGGTGACCTCGACACGGACGCGGACGACGGCGCCGGGCGCGGGGCGCGGGTGTTCGGCGTCCCGCTCGTGCTCGGCGACGTTCTCGGCGTACCGGTGCACGAGCCGGGCCGTCCCGTCGGGTCCGGCCTCCAGGCCGATCCACGAGAAGGCGTCCCCGAGGACGGCGAGCCCGGCCTTGGCGCCCGGTTCGCCGGAGTCCAGCGTGATGCCCACCTCGACGGTGAACTCCTCGGCGGGCAGACGCTGCACCAGGACGTTGGGCAGGGTGCGCAGATCATGCGCGTACGCGGTCCTCACGCAGCTGAGGCGCAGCCCGTCGCCCGCGTGGCCGATGGTCCAGCCGGGGCGGGGGTTGGCCGCCCACTGCCACTGGAGGCCGTGGCGCCCGCCGGGGAAGTCGTCACTGGAGGCCGGTGCCCCGACGGCCTGTTCCGGGGCCTTCGGGCGGCGGTGCACGAGGACGGGCTCGCCCTCGTCGCCGATGACCGGCCAGCCCTCGTCGTCCCAGCGCATCGGCTGGAGGTGCACCACACGGCCGTACGCCTCGCGGGACTGGAAGTGCAGGAACCAGTCCTCACCGGCGGCGGTCCGTACCCAGCCGCCCTGGTGGGGACCGTTGACCTCGGTGCTGCCCTGGGCGAGGACGACCCGCTGTTCGTAGGGGCCGTCGAACGTCCGCGAGCGGAAGGCGCCCTGCCAGCCGGTCTCCACTCCCCCGGCCGGGGCGAAGATCCAGAAGTAGCCGTCGTGCCGGTAGAGCTTGGGCCCCTCCAGGGTGAACCAGCCCGGGATCTCGTCGGCGTCGATCAGGGTGGTGCCCTCGTCGAGGAGTTCGCGCCCGTCGGGGCTCATCCGGTGGCCGGTGAGCCGGTTCTTGATGCCGGAGCGGGACTTCGCCCAGGCGTGCACCAGATACGCCTCCCCGGTCTCCTCGTCCCACAGGGGGCAGGCGTCGATCAGGCCCTTGCCCGGCTTGATCAGGTGCGGGGCGCTCCAGGGGCCCCGGATGTCCTCGGCGTTGATCTGCTGGACGCCGTGGTCGGGGTCGCCCCAGAAGATCCAGAAGCGTCCGGCGTGGTGGCGCAGCGAGGGCGCCCACACCCCGCAGTCCTGGCGGGGCACGGCGAAGTCGGCCTCGGGTCCCAGCCGTTCGAGCGCGTGACCGATGAGCGTCCAGTTGACCAGGTCCCGGGAGTGCAGCAGGGGCAGTCCGGGGGCGCGGCCGAAGCTCGACGCGGTGAGGTAGTGGTCGTCACCGACGCGGATGACGTCCGGGTCGGACCAGTCGGCGTTCAGGACGGGGTTGCGGTAGGTGCCGTCCCCGAGGTCGGCCGTCCAGGGAACCGTCATGCGGTGACCGCCTTTCGCACGTGGGCGGCGGCGGAGTCCCGGTCGAGGCGTCCGTCGGCGACGACGGTGACGACACGGCGTACGACGGTGGCTCCGGCGGGGACGGGGAGGCGGCGCTCCGCGGCGAGGGAGGACCCCACCCCCGGGTACTCGGCGGCCCGTACGAACCAGGGGTCGCGCCGGGTCTCGTCGGTCGCGCCGGCGAAGACGAGCGTCCAGCCGTCCCCGGCGAGCGCCAGCCAGTCGGCGGCCTTGCCGTGCACGGCCTGTTCGCCGTCGAGCGTGCCGCTGAACACGGCGGGCGGTGCGGCTTCCTTGGGCGCGCGCCAGAAGAAGCCGCCGTATCCGGCGCCGGGACGGCCGTTGGTGGCGGGGCTGCCGATGGAGAGGTCCGTGGTGCCGCGGTTGGTGAGGGAGAAGGAGAAGTCCAGCGCCCAGGCGGTGTCGGAGAGTTCGCTCGCGGCGACGGTGCGGTGCTCACGCAGCAGTTCGGTGCCGTCGGCCTCCCAGCCGATCTCCTCCACGAAGCCGTCCGGGTCGCGGAGTTTCCAGCCGAGGTGGCGCTGCGTCCCGTGGTTGTCGAGCTCGGTGGGGCCCTGGTCGCGGACGTAGGTGCGCCCGCCCCAGAAGTTGTGTCCGGCCACGTCGGGCACCGCGACACAGACACCCAGGTGGTGGATGTGGTCGGCGGGGCGTTCCTCGGTGACGGGGGTGCCGGCGAGGGTGGTGACGGGGTGCAGGTAGGGGCGGCCGGCCGTTCCGGGCCGGTAGCTGTAGCGGCCGACGGGGCGTCCGGCGCAGCTGAGGAGTGCGGTGGTCATGGGGTGTTCACCTCGCTGGGTCGCGCCCAGGAGGCGCCTAGTTCGGAGAAGAGGGTGAGGGTGTCGGCAGCGGCGGCGACGGTGCCGTCGATGCCGCGCACGATGCGCCGTACGCCGTCGCCCCGGTCGGCGGGCCGGGTGTGCCAGGCGGTGGCGGGCAGCGCGGTGGGCTCGGGAGCCGTGCGTACGGCTTCGAGGACCCGCATGAACGCGCCGGTGCGCTCGGGCGGTACGAGGAGTGCGGTGCCGTGCTCCAGGTGGCCGACGAGGTTCTCCAGGAGGTCGGTCCGCCCGTGCACGGCCTCCTCGGGGCCGTGTCCGGCGCGCTGGACGAGGACCCGGTCCTGCTTGTACCAGAAGGTGATGCGGCCGCGGTCGCCGTGCACGATCACATACGGCTCACCGGCTTCTTCCGCGCAGAGGGTGACCGCGACGGTCACCGGCAGCCCGTCGGCGGTGGTGACCCGGACGCAGCTGGTGTCGTCGGACTCGATGTCGTGGGCCCGGAACAGCTCGGTCTCGATGGACGCGACGTCCTCGGCCGTGCCCCGGCCTGCGAGTTCGAGCGCGGTGGCGACGGCGTGCGCCAGCGGGTTGGTGAGCACCCCGTCGACCACGTCGGTCCCGCCCATCCTGCGGCGTCCCGCCCACGGGGCCCGCCGGAAGTAGGCGTCGTCGCGGACCCAGGCGCCGGCGGCGCCGATGCCCCGGACGGTGCCGATCGCTCCGGAGCGTACGAGGTCCTTGACGGCCGGTACGGCGTGCGAGCCGAAGGACTGGAAGCCGATCTGGCAGGCGATGCCCGCTTCCCGTACCCCTTCGGCCATGCGTGCGTAGTCGGCCCAGGTCGCGGCGGGCGGCTTCTCCAGGAGGAGGTGGACTCCGCGGGCCGCGGCGGTCAGGGCGAGCGTGGTGTGGGTCGGGATGGGGGTGCAGATGACAGCGGCGCGCGCACCGGTGGAGTCCAGGAGGGCCCCGAAGTCGGCGGACTGCTCGGGCGTCTCCCCGGCGAACATCTCCAGTTCGCCGTCGGTCAGCGGGTCCAGTTCGCAGACCCCGGCCAGCCTGACCAGGCCCTGGTGCTGGAGCCGGCGGATGTTGGCGAGGTGCCAGCGGCCGTGGCCGCGGGCGCCGGCCAGGACGAGGGGCAGCGGTGTCACGCTCATCCGGCCCTCCCCGCTCCGGCCTCGCGGGCGACCTCGGCGGCGGCCTTCCCGGCGCTGTCGACGGGGCCGTGCAGGGCGGGGGTCCAGCCGGTGTCGGTGGCCAGGTCGGTCTCGCTGCCCGAGTTGTAGGCGTTGTGGATGGCGACCAGGTCGACCGGGAAGCCGTTGAACAGGGTGCCGCGCTGGGTGAGGGCGCTGCCGTTCCAGCTCTTCAGCAGGTCGGCGACCTCGACGTGGCCCGGGGTCTCGAACGCGTTGTTCTCCGCGACGATCCGGGACTCGGTGGAGATGCCGAGGGAGTAGCGGTGGTCACCGTCCTCGGGGATGACGTAGCGGTTGTTGTAGAGGTGGACCTGGCCGAAGCGGACCCGGGGGGCACGCTGCACGACGGAGTGGAACTCGTTGTGGTGCAGGGTGACGCGGAGCTTGCCCCGGTCGGTGGTCACGCCGTCGCCGTTGCCGATGAGCATCGCCTTGTCGTGGTCGGCGAAGCGGCTCCAGGAGACGGTGACGAGGTCGGAGCCGTTGGTGATGTCGAGGAGCCCGTCGTGGCGCAGGTAGTTGCGCCCGAACAAGGTGGGCTCCCTCTCGTCCGGGTGGCCCTTGTCGCTCGCGGTGACGTGGTCGATCCAGACGTGGGTGGCCCCGCGCAGCCACAGCGTGTCGTACGCGGTCTTCCAGTCGCCGAGGCCGCCGGTGTTGGGCTGCCAGGCGGGGAAGCAGTCGTAGGCGTCGCGGAGTTCGAGGTTGCGGATGATGACGTTGTCGGCGTCCTTGACCTGGAGGCTCGCGCCCTTGAGCACGGCGCCCGCACCGGCCCCGACGATCGTGGTGTTCGACCCGACCAGCAGTTCGACGCGCTCGGCCTGGCGGGCGGCGGACGCCTTGCGGGCGTCCTCCTGGGGCCCGGAGGGCTTGGCCCCGCCCCAGGTGCGGGGGTCGTAGGCGGCGAGGTACGCGTCGAGGTCGTAGCCGTCGGTGGCGTAGTCGGCGCAGTCCAGCCGCCGCCCCCGGTCGTCGGTGTTGGCGTCGATCGTGCCCGCCACCTTGATGATCTTGGGGACGGAGCTGCCGCCGTCGAGTGCCGCGACGAGCTGGGCGCGGTTGCGCACGGTGAGGACGTGATCCTCGTCGGCGGCCGAGCCCCCGGTGGTTCCCGTGCCTTCCGCGGCCCAGCCGTCGTTGTCGGCGAGCACCTCGCGGCCGAGGTCCCGGCCGGAGGCCGTCGCGGGTGCGGGGGCCTCCGGCGCCGTCTCCGGCGATGCGGTGGCCGCCCGGGCGCCCGGCTGGAGGACCGGGCTGCC
>NZ_DATMVN010000614.1:0-12973 GCF_035563135.1 Streptomyces sp. | reverse complement strand
CCGCACGGCCCCGTCCGCACCGACCACATCGACCGGCACGCCGGCACGCCGGGCCTCCTCGACCAGGCCGGCAGTCCCACCGTCCCCGTTCGCGGGCGGCTTGCCGTCCCACACGGCGACGAGCCGGTCCGCGCGCTTCAGCAGCTCGGAGCCGGCCGCCTCGTACGCCGCGCGGTCGGCGGTCTCGTACGGGAGGGTCTGCACCTCGATGGCGGTTTCGTTGAGGTGGTCGAAGACCGGGGCGTCCTCGGGCTTCACCACAGCACTGCGGTAGTCGAGGGACGGGATGACGACGACGAGGCGGCCCCCGATGGCGGAGACCTCCTCCGCGAACAGCGCGTCCGCCCTGGAGGCGATGCACGAGACCCCCGTGAGGTCCTCGCTGTAGGGCTCCAGCAGCTCGCGCAGCGCCGCCCGTACGCGCGGCACGGCCTCCTCGGTCAGATCCATGTGCCCCGTCACGGCCAGCGTCGTCATGCGCCGTCCTCCTCCTCAGCTCGGCATCGGTCCGTGGGCCGGCCACGGCGGGCCCACGGTGTACGGGTACGGCTGCCCCGGTTGTACCTCCGCACGCTTCGAAGCGCGCTTCGGAGCGCACATCGGGGCCGGCCCGGGCACCCGGACGCGATCCAACGCCTCCCTCCTCCGCTCCTCGCCGGGCCCCCTTCCTCTGTTCGATCCGGGAGTGTACGTTCGTACATGCCCGTCCCGGGGTGACCTCCGCCCTGCCGTGTTCTCGTGAAAGTCGTGTCTGATGGACCTGGCCACCCGTCGCCGCCGAACAGCGTTGTTCCTCTTCTTCTTCATGCCCGGTCTGGCGATCTCCTCCTGGGTGACCCGGACGCCCGACATCAGGGACCAACTGGGTGCTTCCACGGCCCAGATGGGGCTCGTCCTGTTCGGCCTGTCCGTCGGCTCCATGCTCGGCATCCTCGGCTCCGGGGCTCTGGTGGCACGGTTCGGCACCAGGCCGGTCATGGGCGTGGGCACGGCGCTGGTCATCCTCAGCCTGGTGGTCATCGGCTGCGGGTCCCCGCTCTCCTCGGCCCCGGCCGTCACAGCCGGCCTGTTCCTCTTCGGCGCCGGGATGGGCGGCAGTGAGGTCGCGGTGAACATCGACGGCGCCGAGGTCGAACGGATCACCGGCCGGACGGTGCTGCCCACCCTGCACGGCTTCTTCAGCCTCGGCACGGTCGTGGGGGCGGTGGCCGGCATCCTGTGCACCGCCGTCGAGTTCCCGGTGCAGTGGCACCTGAGCGCCGTGGCCGTCATCGCGGCCGGCATGTTCGTGTACGCCGTCCGCGCCATCCCCGCCGGGGTCGGCAGAACCCGGGGCGCCCGGTCGGCCGACGACAGCACGGCACCCGCCCGCGCCGCGGTATGGAAGGACAGGCGGCTGCTGCTGATCGGCGGCATCATTCTCGCCATGGCGCTGGCGGAGGGCGCCGCCAACGACTGGCTGCCGCTGCTCATGGTCGACGGCCACGGGGTGGACCCCGCGCTGGGCTCGGCCGTCTACGCGGGCTTCGCCGCCGCCATGACGATCGGCCGCTTCAGCGGCGGCTTCTTCATCGACCGCTTCGGCCGCGCCCCCGTCGTCCGGGCCAGCGCGCTCTCCGCGGCCCTCGGACTCACACTCGTCGTCTTCGCCGACTCCCCCGTCCTCGCCGGCGCCGCCGTGCTCTTCTGGGGCCTGGGGGCCTCACTCGGCTTCCCGGTCGCACTGTCCGCGGCCGGCGACTCGGGCCCCGACCCGGCGGCACGCGTCAGCCTCGTCGCGATGATCGGCTACATCGCCTTCCTCGTCGGGCCCCCCGGCCTCGGCTTCCTGGGCGACCACTACGGCCTGCGCTCCGCCATGATCGTCGTCCTCGCGTTCGTCGCCGTGGCGGTCTTCCTGGCCCCGGCCATCGGCACCCGCCGCAGCACGCCGCCGGAAGTGCACACCGCGAAGGCACCCGCGCCCGATCCAGCGGAGCGGACGGCCCGGCGCGACTGAAACGGCTCCGGCCCGGCGAGGTCCTCGCCGGGACAACCGCCGGGCGTCACCGGCACTACGCGTCGAAGTCGTACTCAAGGATGTAGGACGCGGAGTCGAGCGTCATCTCGTTCACCTCGACGGGGCGGCCCCCGTCAGCGAACGCGGTGCGGCAGATCAGCATGACGGGAGTGCCCGCCGAGAGTTCCAGCTCTGCGGTCTCGGCCTTCGAGGGCATGCGCGAGCGGATCTCCTCCCGGAAGCGGACGGGTCCGGCGCCCAGTTCGGCAAGTCGCCCGTACGTGCCTCCGGGCCCTGTGTCCTCCCGGGTGATCGCGGACCCTGCGACCAGGGATGCGGGGAGGTACGAGGTGGCCAGCAGGATCGGCTTGCCGTCCAGGACGAATCGACGACGACGAACGCAGACAGCACCACCCGGTTCGATCCCCAGCACTCCGGCAATGCGATCCGGCACCGGTTCCTCCGTGACACGCACCTTGTCCACCACCAGGGTGCGGTCCTCCGTGTCCGCCTCCCAGATCGAGCGCCCCTCGCCCCACTGCGACCGAGTCAGACGTTCGATGCCCTGGCGCCTCAGCGGGCGGAAGGAGCGTACGAACACTCCTGCGCCCTTCCGGGACTCGGCAATGCCTTCGTTCTGCAGAACACCTAGAGCCTGCCGGGCGGTCATGCGCGCCACGTCGTGCTCGGCCATCAGATCGTTCTCGCCCGGCAGCCGGTCGCCAGGGCCGTACCGCCCTGCCTGCACGGCATCCCTCAGCGCATCAGCGATCCGCTGGTACTTCGGCTGCCGCTTGGCGCCTTCGGTGGCCATGAATGATCTCTCCTTACTCCTCTCCGGACAGCCTAGAGGCTCGTTTCACACGTGAAACGTACGTCTCGCGCGAGCGATCACGCCGGCCCGCCTCCCTCACCTCGTGACAACTCGAAACACCGGGCCTCCAGGGAACATTGACATCTCTAGAGAACATCGCTTCACTGAGATATCTAGAGAGGTTGCCTGGTGGAGACTCCGAAGAAGGGATTCGCACATGCCGGCGTACGGGACTGATGCTGTACGGATAACACTGCGGGTGTCACACGACTCCGGTCGGACCTGGGGACCTCGCACCGAGACACGTGTGGGAAACGGGCCCGCGCCTCTGGACCTCCCTGGCAGATTCCCTCCATGCGCCTACCTCCGGCGCGCGGAACGAGACCTGCCCGGTTCCCTCCCGACGGTGTCGTGATGCGGTGCACGCATTGGCGGCGCCTGCCACTCGATCTGGCGCGGAAAGCACGTGAGCAGTCGCCCTCGGGACACGTCGACAGCGCTTTGCGGTGCCAGCTGTCCGCACACGACACCGGTGATCACCACGGCTTGCTCGATGACCTGGAGCACGGCACCGCGCTGTGGCTCCGCTGGTGCGGGACCGACGTGGCCTTGACCGTACTCCCGGACTGCCCCGCCATCGGCCCGGACCCCGCCCGGGAAGGCTGCTGCCTGTTCCTCGGCCACACCGCACACCACACCTGGGCAGAGACGGAGGAGGAGGTCTCGCAAGCCCTCCCCGGCACACGTGTGGGGAGGGGGCCCTCCGAGTGCTGTTACGCCGGCGCGCTTCGATCCCCCGGAGCCTCAACCGCACCGGGCGACCCCCGCAGATGAAACGGTCCCGGGCCGGGGATGTCGCACTGTCGGCCCGGGACCGCGTGCAGGAATGACAACACCGGCAGCAGACTCTTCACCTCGAAGGCCGTGACCTCGCCGCGGTACTCCTCCGAGCGAAAAGTCACACCCAGTCCCTCCAGTTCCCGGAGGACCTGGTCGGCTCCCGGTCCGCCGTGCGCCTCAGGACGGTCGGCCGGGAGAGCCGAGCGGGACCGGCCGCGCCCGGTACGGGGCAGGGCCCGGACCGCGTGTCGCGGTCCGGGCCCTGCCCCGTGTGCGGTGCCGCCCTGCGGCGGCGGTGCTCAGCTCCGTGCGGTGCCGTCGCCCGTCTGCCCGGCGCCCTCCGCCACGCCCGCCTTCTCACGCATCTTGCGCACCAGCTCCGCCTTACGGTCGGCTGCGCTCCGGCGGTCGAGGTTGCGGTGCGGGCCGTTGTTCTGCCGTTCGGCGCGGGACAGCTTCTTGCGCTGACCGCCACCCATGCCCACGGGGTTGTTGATGTTCTTGCTCACGGTCACGGGCTCTCCCGGTAATGAGGTGAAGTGGTCTACGGATTCATCGGTGGGGACGGGCGGCGACGTCGGGGGACGTCGGCAGCGGCCCATCACGCTCTCACTCGTGAACCGGCACCTGGAATGACGAAGACGTTACCCGGTCCCGCCGGCCCCGCACACCTGTCCTTCCGCCGCCCCGGTGTCAGCCGAGGTCATGGTGTCCCACTCGGCCGGGGTGTGAGGCAGGTCGCATACGGCAGGACTCCGCTCCTGCTCCTCCGTGGGGGGGAGCAGGATCCTCGCCGAGAGCTACCCGGCGTCCGGGGACTGTCGTACCCCGCCCGTATGTTGCTCCCATGACGCAGTTCACCGACTTCAACTTCAAGCTGCTGGTCATCGAGCGGCTCATGTACGACGACGGAACCCTCACCCCCAGGTTCGACCTGGGGGCCCACCTCGTGGAACAGGGCCTGATCGAGTACGGCGGCGACCCCGCGTACACGTACACCGTGAAAAACGCCCTGGAGTACCAGGTGGTCCCCGCCGCCCGGGACCACTTCGAGGCCCTGGAGATCAGCCCCGGCCTCCTGGCCACCGTGGAAGAGCTGCTGCTCGACGGCGGACACCAGGTCTACGCCCACTGCTCCCCGGTCTGGGACGGCGAGGACGACCTCTACGACGTCCGCTCCCTCGACGACCTGCCGCTCCTGCCCAACCTCAAGCGGATCAGAGGCGCCGATGACTTCTGGCCCCCGGAGTTCCTGGAGGTCCTGCAGGAGCGAGGAATAGCGACGGAAGACTAGCTCCGTGCTTCACGGGTGGCAGTGGACGGCGGGTTCCGGCCGTGCCGTGCAGTTGTCCGTCCCTGCGACTGTTGACGGCTGTCTCGTTCCCGCTCGCTGCGCCGCAGCGCGCGACGCTGTTTTCCCGGCAGAGTGGCGGCCAACTCGCCCACCGGGGAGACTTCGTGGGCCTTGCCGTCCCGGCCGCCCCGGCACCACCACACCGGCGGGCCGGCCACGTCCGTTTCGCCTTCGTACCAGCCGTCAGCGGTCCCCGCGGGACGAGGGTGCATTCCGGTCCTGTGTTCCCGGCAGACAGGCCAGACCTGCCGGAGCAGCTCCATGACGGTCGTCTGTGCCGCATCCGCGACCACGGTCAGGACCGTCGCCGCATCATCCGGCTCCGGCGGGTCGCCCTCCTCCAGATCACACGCATTCACCGCATTACCGTCCCAACGGCCGTCCGGCATCGCCACGTAGACCTGCCCCCTGTCGATCCCGCTCCGGGGCAAAGGATCCCAGGACGGGGCAACCACCAGGATCAGCGCGTCCTGACCCGGCAGGGTCGCCATCAGGTCGCGATTGACCACAGCGAGCGCAGCCTCCAACTTCGGCCACTGGCCGGGCTCGGCCCGCCTCAGCTCCGGGAGACGCTGCCTGTCATGGTCAGGACCGATGCTGAAATACGAGAAGGAGTTCACCAGGACATCGTCCCAACCACGCCGTCCTCCATTGCCGTCGCTGCGGCAGCGGACGGCCCACAGACGGCCCAGGATGTCCGGAACGGCTTCGGGCCGGCGGCGTGGAGCCGCCGGCCCGAAGCCGTGTATATACAGCAGGTGCGGTTACAGCACCGGCAGCAGGTTCTTCAGCTCGAAGGCGGTGACCTCGCTGCGGTACTCCTCCCACTCCTGCTTCTTGTTGCGCAGGAAGAAGTCGAAGACGTGCTCGCCCAGCGTCTCCGCGACCAGCTCGCTCTTCTCCATCAGCGAGATCGCCTCGCCCAGGTTCTGCGGCAGCGGCTCGATGCCCATCGCGCGGCGCTCCGAGTCGGACAGGGCCCAGACGTCGTCGTCGGCGCCGGCCGGGAGCTCGTAGCCCTCCTCGATGCCCTTGAGGCCCGCGGCGAGCAGCACCGCGTACGTCAGGTAGGGGTTGGCGCCGGAGTCGATGGAGCGGACCTCGACGCGGGCCGAGCCGGTCTTGCCGGGCTTGTACATCGGGACGCGGATCAGCGCGGAGCGGTTGTTGTGGCCCCAGCAGATGTACGAGGGCGCCTCGCCGCCGGCGCCCGCGGAGCGGCTGGAGCCGCCCCAGATGCGCTTGTAGGAGTTGACCCACTGGTTCGTCACGGCGGAGATCTCCGCGGCGTGCTTGAGCAGGCCCGCGATGAAGGACCGGCCCACCTTGGACAGCTGGTACTCGGCGCCCGACTCGTAGAAGGCGTTGCGGTCGCCCTCGAAGAGGGAGAGGTGGGTGTGCATGCCCGAGCCCGGGTACTCCGAGAACGGCTTCGGCATGAAGGTGGCCTGCACGCCCTGCTCCAGCGCGACCTGCTTCATGACCAGGCGGAAGGTCATGATGTTGTCGGCGGTGGAGAGCGCGTCCGCGTACCGCAGGTCGATCTCCTGCTGGCCGGGGGCGCCCTCGTGGTGGCTGAACTCGACCGAGATGCCCATCGATTCGAGCATGGTGATCGCCTGGCGGCGGAAGTCCATGCCGACGTTCTGCGGGGTGTGGTCGAAGTAGCCGGAGCTGTCCGCCGGGGTGGGACGGCTGCCGTCGACCGGCTTGTTCTTCAGCAGGAAGAACTCGATCTCCGGGTGGGTGTAGAAGGTGAAACCCAGGTCGGAGGTCTTCGCCAGGATGCGCTTGAGGACGAAGCGCGGGTCGGCGAAGGAGGGCGAGCCGTCCGGCATCAGGATGTCGCAGAACATCCGCGCCGTCCCCGGGGCCTCCGCACGCCACGGGAGGATCTGGAACGTGCCGGGGTCCGGCTTCGCGATCATGTCCGATTCGTATACACGGGCGAAGCCCTCGATCGCGGAGCCGTCGAAGCCGATTCCCTCGTCAAAGGCCTGTTCGAGCTCGGCCGGGGCCACGGCGACGGACTTGAGGTAACCGAGAACATCGGTGAACCACAGCCGTACGAAGCGGATGTCGCGCTCCTCAAGCGTCCTGAGGACGAATTCCTGCTGCTTGTCCATAGCCACATCCTTGCAGTTCAGACGGTCCGTGCACCACCGCCCGGGGTAGGGGGACACCTCAGTATCACGACCCGGGATTTCACCCACATTACGCACACGGTGTGAGAGAGAGCACGCGGCCACCCACTACGATCGGCGCCCGTGGTGTGCAAGGGCCGCAGCCACTCGGCCCCGGCCTCGCACGCCCAGGTTTTCCGCTCCGCTCCCGTCCCTCCCTACCCCTTGGCAGAAGGACACGACGACATGAGCTTCGACCGCAGGACACGCATAGAGCAGATGCGCAACGCCGACCGCGCGCGCGACCGCCGCAACCGCGTCGTCGTCATAGGGCTGAGCGGCGTCGTCGTCGCCGGCCTGCTCGGTTTCGGCTCGTACATGCTCCTGGAGAAGTCCGAGGCGAAGGAGAAGAACGAGGAGAGCCGGGCCCAGGACGCCAAGCAGACCGAGCAGGAGAAGAAGAAGCTCGCCGTCCTGCCGATCGCGGACGAGAAGACGTGGGACTCGGCGGCGCTGACGCGCAAGCACGTCACGACCGACGTGACGTACCCGATGAAGCCGCCCGTCGGCGGGGACCACAACCCGGCCTGGCTGAACTGCGACGGCGTCGTGTACGAAAAGGCCGTCCCGGACGTCAACGCCGTCCACGCCCTGGAGCACGGCGCGGTCTGGGTGACGTACAACGAGAAGGCGTCCGGCTCCGACGTCGACGCTCTCGCGTCCCGGGTCAGGAGCACCCCGTTCTCCCTGATGTCGCCGTACGAGGGCCAGACCGGAGCGATCATGCTGAGCGCCTGGGGCAAGCAGGTCACGGTGGACGGTGCGGACGACGCACGGGTGGCCCGGTTCTTCGCGAAGTACGTCCAGGGGGCGCAGACGCCCGAGCCCGGCGCGCCCTGCACCGGCGGGGTCGACGGGTGAGCGCGTTCCTCACCCGTCGCACGCAGTGGGCGGCGGGTTCCGCCGTGGCCCTCGCGCTGCTGTTCGCCGGTGCGGCGACGGTCGCCTCCGCCCGGGGCGAGGGGGCTCCGTCCGGGCCTCGTACGCCCTCGGCTCGGTCCGCGGACGCGGGCTTCGCGCGGGACATGGCCGTCCACCACCAGCAGGCCGTGGAGATGTCGTTCCTCGTACGGGACGGGACGCGTGACGAGGACGTACGGCGCCTCGCGTACGACATCGCCCACACGCAGGCCAACCAGCGGGGCATGCTGCTCGGCTGGCTGGACCTGTGGGAGCTGCCGAAGACGGCGCCCGACGGGGAGGGGCCGATGAGCTGGATGCGGGACGCCCACAGCACCCGCAGCACCCCCGACGGCCACGGCACGCACGGCGGCCACGGCACGCGGGGCGCGGACCGCGACGGGGCCCTCATGCCCGGCATGGCGACCAGGAACGAGCTGAAGCGGCTGGATGAGGCAGCGGGCAAGCAGGCCGAGATCCTCTTCCTGCAGCTGATGACCGACCACCACAAGGGCGGCGTCGCGATGGCCCGCGGCTGCGCCGAGCAGTGCACCGTGCCCGTGGAGAAGCGCCTGGCCCAGGGGATGGCCGAGGCCCAGCAGTCCGAGCTGGACCTGATGGCGGACATGCTCGCGGCGCGCGGGGCGGCGCCCCGTTCCTGAGCGCGCAACCGGCCCGGCGTACGCCCGAACGGGTGACAGCGCGCTCGCGTGCGCCGGGCGGGCCCGCGACGATGGAAGGGCTCGGGGCCGTACAGCAGTGCCCGTCGGCACGCAGGAGGCAACCCCATGACCACGGCCAAGGACATCATGCACACCGGGGCCCACTGGATCCCCGCCCACGAGACGCTCGACCGCGCCGCTCAGATGATGCGGGACCACAAGGTGGGGGCGCTCCCCGTCTCGGCCAACGGCGAGCAGGACCGGATGGTCGGGATCATCACCGACCGCGACATCGTGATCAAGTGTGTGGCGTCGGGGCACGATCCGTCGAAGGTGACGGCGGGCGAGCTCTGTGACGGCACTCCGCGCTGGATCGAGTCGACGGCCGATGTGGACGCCGTGCTGGAGGAGATGCAGAGCCATCGGATCCGCCGGCTCCCGGTGGTCGAGGACAAGAAGCTGGTCGGCATGATCAGCGAGGCCGATCTGGCGCTCCACCTCTCGGACGAGCAGGTCGCCGGCTGGGCGGAACGGGTCTACTCCCGCACCTGATCCCCGCGGGCCGGACACGCCGTCCACCGCCGCCCGCCCTCGTCCGTCCCCGCCGTCCTGAGCCGGTCCGGCGCCTCCGGACGGGGACGGGCGGGGACGAGCAGGGATGGGCCGTCACGTCCGGGCAGGGCCGGGCCATCGCGGACGGGCCAGGGCCGGGCCATCACGTCCGGGCAGGTACGGACGAGGGACGGGCCAGGACATCGCGTCAGTCAGACGATTACACTGGCCGGGTGCCTCAACTACGCCTCGCACTCAATCAGATCGACGCGACCGTCGGTGACCTGGCCGGCAACTCCGAGTCGATCGTCCACTGGACCCGGCACGCCGCCGAGCAGGGCGCCCACCTCGTGGCGTTCCCCGAGATGGTGCTGACCGGATACCCCGTCGAGGACCTGGCCCTGCGCTCGTCCTTCGTGGAGGCGTCGCGGACCGCGCTGCGCGCGCTCGCCGCCCGTCTCGCCGACGAGGGCTTCGGGGAGCTGCCGGTCGTCGTCGGCCACCTCGACCGCTCGGAGCATGCCGCACCGCGCTACGGGCAGCCCGCGGGGTCCCCGCGCAACGCCGCCGCGGTGCTGCACCGCGGGCAGGTCGCGCTGAACTTCGCCAAGCACCATCTGCCCAACTACGGCGTCTTCGACGAGTTCCGGTACTTCGTGCCGGGCGACTCGATGCCCGTCGTGCGGGTGCACGGCATCGATGTGGCGCTCGCGATCTGCGAGGACCTCTGGCAGGACGGAGGCCGCGTCCCGGCCGCGCGCACCGCCGGAGCCGGACTGCTGCTGTCGATCAACGCCTCGCCGTACGAGCGCGACAAGGACGACACCCGGCTGGAACTGGTCCGCAAGCGCGCCCAGGAGGCCGGCTGCACGACGGCGTACCTGGCGATGATCGGCGGTCAGGACGAACTGGTCTTCGACGGGGACTCGATCGTCGTCGACAGGGCCGGCGAAGTCATCGCCCGCGCACCCCAGTTCGCCGAGGGCAGCGTGATCCTCGACCTGGACCTGCCGGCCGCCGCGGCCGAGGCGCCGTCCGGGGTCGTCGACGACGGGCTGCGGATCGACCATGTGGTCCTGAGCGAGGCACCGCTCCCCGCCTACGAGCCGGAGTACCTCGGAGGGTACGCGGAGCGGCTCGACGACGATGAGGAGCTGTATTCCGCGCTGGTCGTGGGCCTGCGCGCGTATGTCGCGAAGAACGGTTTCCGCAGTGTCCTGATCGGGCTCTCCGGCGGCATCGACTCGGCGCTCGTCGCGGCGATCGCCTGCGACGCGCTGGGGGCTCAGCATGTGTACGGCGTCTCGATGCCGTCGAAGTACTCCTCGGACCACTCCAAGGAAGACGCGGCCGAGCTGGCACGGCGTACGGGGCTGAACTTCCGCACCGTACCGATCGAGCCGATGTTCGACGCCTTCATGGAGTCGCTGGGGCTGACCGGACTGGCGGAGGAGAACCTGCAGTCGCGGCTGCGCGGCACGACGCTGATGGCCCTCTCCAACCAGGAGGGCCAGATCGTGCTGGCGCCGGGCAACAAGTCCGAGCTGGCGGTGGGTTATTCGACGCTCTACGGGGATTCCGTCGGCGCGTACGGACCGATCAAGGACGTGTACAAGACGTCGGTCTTCCGTCTCGCGAAGTGGCGCAACCGCGCCGCCGAGGAGCGGGGTCAGATACCGCCCGTCCCGGAGGCGTCCATCACCAAGCCTCCGAGCGCCGAACTGCGCCCGGACCAGGTGGACACGGACTCGCTGCCGGACTACGACGTGCTGGACCGGATCCTGGAGCTGTACGTCGACCGGGACCAGGGCCGGGACGCGATCGTGGCGGCCGGGTTCGACGAGGCCCTGGTGACGAGGACGCTGCGGATGGTGGACACGGCGGAGTACAAGCGGCGGCAGTACCCGCCGGGCACGAAGATCTCGCCGAAGGGCTTCGGCAAGGACCGCAGGCTGCCGGTCACGAACCACTGGCGCGAGTCGAGCTGACCGTCACGGCCGGCGGGGCAGGCAGGATCCGCCCGGCCTCTCGCGCACCTGGAGAGGCCGGGGACGCGGGCTCCGCCGCGCCGGCTCACACGGAGACGGCCACGGGCGGAAACGGTGGGGAGCCCCGGGTCACGCCGGTCCGCCCGCGACGGGTACCGGGCGCAGCAGGGACTCGCGGTGGGCCCGGGCCACGGCCGTCATCCTGTCGAGGGTGTCCCGGGCCCGCAGGAGATCATCGATCTGCGCCGTGATCCGCTCGCGTTCGTGGGCCATCCGCTCCAGCGTGGCGTCGGAGTTGTGCTCGCTCGGGGCGTCGCGGCACGGCATGAGTTCGGCGATCGTGCTGCTGGAGAGACCGGCCGCGTACAGCCCCTGGATGAAGTGGACGCGGTCCACGTCGTGTTCCGTGTACTGCCGTTGTCCGCTCGGGGTGCGGGTGCTGGTGAGCAGTCCCCGCTGCTCGTAGTAGCGCAATGACCGCACACTCACTCCGGCGCGTGCCGCGAGTCCCCCGATCCGCATGACTGCCTCCCCGGTGGTCCACAACAGCGCGGGACCTGTGGTGCACCCCACAGGGACCGCGGTGTTCTCCCGGTTGCCTCTGACACCGGTGTCAGGTTTTAGCGTACCCATGCGCTTCGGCAGCCGGAGCACATGTGTACGCGAGGAGAACCGACATGCCCTCCCTGTTCAGCAGCTACCGCCTCGGCGAGCTCACACTGCCCAACCGGACCGTCATGGCCCCCATGAGCCGCGTCCGGGCCGCCGCCGGCGGTCTGGCCACCCCCTCGATGGCCGCTTACTACGCGCAGCGCGCCACGGCCGGACTGATCGTCACGGAGGGCGTCCAGCCGAGCCGCGCGGACAGTCCAACCCGGGCACACCCGGCCTGCACACCGACGAGCAGACGCGTTCCTGGCGGCAGGTGACCGACGCGGTCCACATCAGCGGCGGACGCATCTTTGCCCAGATCATGCACGGGGGCCGGGTCTCGCACCACGACACCACGGGTCTTCAGCCGGTCGGCCCGTCGACCGTGCCCGGCGAGGGCAGCGTGTTCACCCCGAAGGGCCCGCAGCCGATGCCCGTGCCCCGGGCCCTGGAGACCGACGAGGTCTCCGAGCACGTCCAGTCCTACGCACACGCCGCCCGCCGCGCCGTCGACGCGGGCTTCGACGGGGTCGAACTGCACGGCGCCAACGGTTACCTGATCTCCCAGTTCCTGTCGTCCAACGCCAATCTGCGCGACGACCGTTACGGCGGCTCGGTCACCAACCGGATCCGTTTCGCCGTCGAGGCGGTCACCGCCACGGCCGAGTCCGTGGGCGCGGCCCGTACGGGCATCCGCCTGTCGCCCGGCGGCGGCATCTGGGGTGTCACCGAGGACGACGCGGCCGAGCTGAACACCGCCCTGCTGACGGAGCTGGCCCGTCTCGGCCTCGCTTACGTGCACCTGGAGGCCACCGCCGACGAGGAGATCCTTCTCCAGCTGCGCAAGGCCTGGCCGGGCACCCTGATCGTCAGCCCCAGCGTGCCCGGCGGCCCGAAGCAGACGGGGGCGGCGGAAGCCGGCCACTGGCTGGGCCTGGGTGCCGACCTGATCGCCTTCGGCCGTGGCTTCCTCGCCAATCCCGACCTGGTCGAACGCCTGCGCACGAACCTGCCCCTCGCGCCCGCCGAC
>NZ_DATMVN010000613.1:0-8862 GCF_035563135.1 Streptomyces sp. | reverse complement strand
GCCCGGCAGGTCACGGCGGCGGAGTGCCCGGTAGCCGGTCTCGGTGAGTGCCCTGGCGGCACGGCGGGTGAGGGCGGGAAGCGACGGATCGCCCGGGTCCACCGCGCTCAGCAGCCGGTGCGCCGACTCCAGGTGGTGGGCGAGGTCCTCCCCCGTGCCGGTGGCCCCGGCCGGATCGCCCGGACGCGCTCGGTCGAGCCGGTCGGCGAGGGCGGTGTGCCAGGCGGCGCGCCGGGCCTTGGACGTCATCTCGTACAGCGTGTCCCGGGCCAGGACGCGTGCGAAGCGGTAGAGGCCGGGCGGGCCGGCGGGTTGGATGACCCGGGTGTGCAGCAGACTCCGTACCGAGGCGTCGATGACGGGCCGGGTCAGTGCCGGAGCGTCCGCGGCCAGCACCGACACGTCCGCGGCGGTGAACGAGCCGCCGACCCCGGCCGCCCGCTCCAGCACCTCGCGGTCGGTGCCCGGCAGCCGGTCCAGCCACGCGGTGAGCAGTACCCGGATGGTGGTGGGCACCCCGCGCACCGCGGCCCGCTGGTCGAAGAGGTCCTCCAGCAGCAGTTCGGCGAAGAGCGGGTTGCCGTCGCATTCCTGGACGATCCAGCTGAGCGTGTCCTCGGAGCCCACCGCCTGCTGGGCGGCCGTCTCGCCGCGGTCCGCCAGCAGCCGGACCAGCCGTTCGGTCTCCCGGACGGGCAGCGCGTCGACGGAGAGCCGGCGGACGCCCGCCGGGTGCCAGGCGGTGGGGCTCTCGGGCCGCCCCACGCAGACAAGGGCCACCTCGGCGTCGGTGACCGCGGCGGCCGTCTCGGAGACCACGTCGAGGAGGGCGGGCTGCGCCCAGTGGAAGTCCTCCAGGACCAGGATCAGAGGCTCGGTGCGTGACAGGGCGCCCACCAGGCGGCGGAAGGCCCAGCGGATCTCGTCGACGGAGACGGCGGGGCCGCTCTCGGCCTGTACGCCGAACGCCACCCGCAGCGCGCCTGCGGCGCGTTCGGCCTGGGGGTCGGTGGCCTTGAGGACGGTCACCGCCTCCTCCCAGCCGCCGGGCAGGGACCAGAGCGCCTCGGCGAGCGGCCGGTAGGCCGACCCGGCGCCGTACGGCTGGCAGGTGCCGCGCAGGACGGTGGCACCGGCGGCCGCGGGGGTGGCGAGGAACTCCCGCACCAGGCGCGACTTCCCGATTCCGGGGAGCCCGGTGACGGTGACGAGGACGCAGCGGCGCTCCCGGCGGCCGTCCGCCGACGCCCCTACCAGGAATTCCAGTTCGGTTTCGCGGCCGACGAGGGGCACCAGGTCGGCCTGGACCGGTCCGTCCGGGAGTCCCAGGACGCGCCAGGCGGTGACCGGATCACGCTTGCCCTTCAGCCGCAGCGGCGCGACGGCCTCCCTCCGCACACCGGCGCCCGCCAGACGTGCCGTCTCGTCCCCGATGAGGATCTCGTGCGCCTGCGCGTGGGACTGGAGCCGGGCGGCCGTGTGGACGACGTCGCCGACCACCCGGGCGCCCCCGCCGACGGTGCCGGCCACCACGGCCTCACCGGAGGCGATCCCGCAGTGGACGTCGAGCCGGACCCCCCGTGGGCCTTCGGGCTCCGGGCCGTCACCGGCCACCGCCTCGCGCACCGCGCAGGCGGCCTGCACGGCGTGCAGGGCGTCGTCCTCCTGGGTGACGAACGCGCCGAAGACCGCCATCACCGCGTCGCCGATGAACTTCTCGACGACGCCCCCTCGTTCGGTGATGGCCGAGGTGCAGGCCTCGTAGTAGCCGTCCATGGTGCGCCGCAGCGCCTCGGGGTCGAGGGACTCGGCGAGTTCGGTGGACCCCACCAGATCGATGAAGACCACCGTGATGATCCGCCGGGTGTCGGAGGCCGGGGGAGGCGCGGCGAGCCGCGCACCGCACTCCGGGCAGAAGCGGGCCCCCTCCGGCACCGTGGAACGGCAGCCGCCACACCACACAGGAGGGTTCACAGGAGTTTGAGTTCCTGACCCTCCACGTCGCCCGCGACCGCCTCCAGGCGCCCCTTGAGCCGGTTCAGGACGCCGACCTCCGCCTCACTCAGCTCGGAGAGCACCGAGCGCTGTCCGACCGCCAGCAGGTCCACCGGGTGGCCTGCCTCACGCAACGCCTCCAGGGCATCGAAGCTCATGGCTACCGGTACCTCATTCCCGTAGGGGGGCCAGTCGAACACCAGGTCGACCGCCCCGATCGAGTGGTCCGTGCGCCCTGGACGGGTGCCACGGGATTCCGCGCCCTGCCGGCACTCCTGTGACTCCGCGGGCAGAGGCGGCCAGGTGCCCTGGACCAGAACTCCCCGCGCGTACAGTCGTGCGATCAATTCCGTTCGGTTGCTCGCGCCCGTTCTCCGAAGCATGTTGCATAAATGAGCCGCCACTGTGTGCGGACTGATGCAGAGGTCCTTTGCTATACGCCGGTTGGAAGCACCAGCGGCGATGAGCGAGGCAATGCATATCTCACGGGGAGTCAGTTCGCTCTCCGTGAGGGGGACCTCGGTGCAGAATTCGTCACCCACGGATGCAGCGTAGCCGTCGGTCATGTGCCCGACAAGAAGGCATCTTCCCGGGAACTCCTGGACACTTGCGAAACACCTCAGCCATCCCGCTTGCACTGGTTTGAGGACCTTTTCGCACACGAAATCAGCCGTTTCGACCTCCTTTTCATGATCAGGAGCCGGGCACGGGCCTGCGATTGATAGTCGTTTGAGGGATGCCGGGGGCCCCGCGCCGGGAGCAGCCTTGGCCCCTGCACCAGCCAGGTGTCCCTCTCCCTAAGGAGCGACCATGTCCCACGAGCCCCTGGAAGCCCTGCGCAGCGCCGGCACCCCGATCGACCTTCTGTCCACCTCGGAGCGCGAGGTGTTCGCGTCCCTGAGTCCTGAGGAGGTCTCCGTCCTCGGCTCGATCCAGACGCGGCTCAACGCCGTCGCGGCGGCGGTCGAGGGCCAGGTCGCGGACTCCAACACGAACGTCGTCTGCTGACCCGTTCCGCCACCGCGGTCCCCCTCCCCGCGCCGCGACCCCGTGCCGCGGCGTCCGGGGAGGGGTCCGCTTCCGGGCCGTCCGGGCCACGCGTCGTCCGGTCCGGGGAGGGCGCGGGCGCCGCAGTACGGCCCGCTCACCCGTTCAGCCGGCGGTCGCGACCGCCGTCAACGACCGTGCCGTACAGCGCCGGAGGGCTCCACATGGACAGAGTCAGCAGGTACCTGGTGGTGAGCGAGCGCTCCTACACCGACACCACCGGGGTGGGCGTACGGCTGGCGTACGCCACCCGCACCGCCCGCATCACGGCGGTCGACCACGCCACCGCCCGGGCACTGGAGGCAGGCGATGCGGCCGCCGTCCCGGACGCCTGGCGCGCGACACTGCGCGCCGCCGAGGTGCTCGTCCCCGACGGCGAGGACGAGCTGTCCGCGGTCCTGGACCGCAACCGGCGCGCCTCCGGCGACCGTTCCTCGCCGCACATCGCGCTCCTGCCGACCTCCTACTGCAACATGGGCTGCGCGTACTGCGGTCAGGAGCACACCCGTGGCGGGCTCACCCGCAACCACCGCGACCAGGTACGCGACCGCGTCCTGCGGGCCATCGCCGCGCCCGCCACCCGCAGCATCCGCCTGGACTGGTTCGGCGCCGAACCGATGATGGGCTACGCGGTCATCCGCGACCTGGCCCCCCGGTTCGTGCGGGCGGCCGCCGAGCGGGGGATCACGTACTCCTCGGTCCTGGTGACCAACGGATCGCTGCTCACCGGGCAGAAGATCGGCGTCCTCGTCCGCGAGTGCGGGGTCACGCACTTCGAGATCACCGTCGACGGGCCACCGGAGACGCACGACGAGCACCGGCCCCTCAAGAGCGGGCAGGGATCCTTCTGGAAGATCGTCCGCACCGTCCGTGACGCGCTGGACGTGCCGGAGAACCAGGCCGCCCATTTCACCTTCCGCACCAACGTCGACACACACAACCAGGATGACGTCCCGCGGTATATCGCTTTGATGGCGGAGATCGGATTCGCCCGCCCCAACGTGTCCTTCTCCGTATTGCCCGTCCACGCGTGGGGAAACGACGTCTCCGACATCGAGGTGTCGAAACAGAATTTCGCGGACCGCGAGCGGGAATGGCTCGCCCTGATGCAGCGCCATGATCTCAACGCGCAATTACTGCCGACCACCGCGAAAAAGGTCGTCTGCCCGGCGACGACTCTCTCCTCGGAGATCATAAGCAGCACGGGCAACATCTTCGCGTGCAGTGAGCACCCCCTCGTCCCCGAGGCCGAACGCGACCTGCCGCTGGTCCACCTCGACGACGTGGGCACCTCGGTCCTGCGGCCGGCCGGCCCCTTCGACGCCTGGAACGACGAGATCGAACAGGGCGGTTCCTGGTGCAGGGGCTGTGTGTTCCTGCCGACGTGCGGCGGCTCCTGCCCGAAGGCCTGGCACGAGGGGCATCCCCCCTGCCCCAGCTACAAGTTCAACGTCCAGGACCGTCTCGACCTCCTCGCCTCGCGCTGCGGACTGAACCCCGTGGGCGCCGAGGGAGCCGGGGCCGTCCGGTGAACGACGCCTCCTCCCCCGCGGCCGGGCCGGACGGCCCCGGCCTGCCCCGCCTCCTCCTCGGCGTCTGCGGCTCGGGCAACATCCTCGCGCTGCCGCAGTACCTGCTGGCCCTGCGCACCGGACCGGCCGCCGCCGTCCGTGTCGTCATGACGCGGACGGCGGCGGCACTGATGCCGGCCTCCACCGTGCGCCTGGTGTGCGAGGACGTGTATGTCGACGGCGCGGACGAACTCGACCCCGGGCACGTGGCCCTGGCCGCCTGGGCCGACCGTGTCGTGCTCCTCCCCGCGACGGCCAACATGCTCGGCCAGGCGGCACACGGACTCGCCTCCGGACTGCTCAGCTCCACACTGCTGGCGCACGAGTCGCCGGTCCTCTTCTTCCCCAGCATGAACCTGCGGATGTGGGAGCGGCCCGCGGTGCGCCGGAACGTGGCACTGCTCCGCGCGGACGGGCACGTCGTCGTCGAACCCGTCCCGGTCGACGCCTGGCAGCTCTCCACCCGCGACGTGCGGAAGAACCTGGGGCTGCCGGCGCCGGCCACCGTCGCCGCGATGGTGGGCGAGTTCTGCCGCCCGCCCGGACCACGGCCCGCCCCGCCGGCCGGCTGACCTCCCGCACCGATCCCGGCACCCACGCCGTCCCACGCCGTCCTTGAGGAGAAGACATGACAGCAGCCGCGCGGAGGGTGCGTACGGCGCTGAGCGACGGCCCGATGGCGGTGCGCGACTTCCGGCTGCTCCTCGCCGGCCAGCTCTCGTCCACCATCGGCGACTTCTGCTACGCCGTCGCCCTGCCGTGGCTGGTGCTCTCCGGGGACGGCGGCACCGTCCTGCTCGGCACCGTGCTCGCCTGCTACGGCATCCCCCGCGTCCTCACCATCCCCCTGGGCGGGGTGGTGGCCGACCGTTTCGGGGGCCGGCGCGTGATGCTGGTCACCGACCTGGTGCGGGCCGCCGCGGTCGGGAGCCTGGCGGTGACGACGGCCCTCACCGGCACCCCGGGACTGGTCCATCTCGCGCCCGTCGCGGTGGTGCTGGGCGCCTGCTCAGGCGTGTTCATCCCGTCCTCGTACACGCTGCTGCCCGCGCTGCTGCCCAAGGACGACCTGGGGCGGGGCAACGCCCTGTCCACCATGGTCAACCAGGTGGGCGGACTGCTCGGACCGACCGTGGGCGGCGCCCTGGTGGCCGGATTCGGGGCGGTGCCGGCGCTCACCGTGGACGCCGTGTCGTTCCTGGTGTCGGCGTTCGTCCTGGCCCGGATGCGCACCGGCCGGAAGGCCGCGCCCGAGGAGGCGGCACACCCGTCGGGCGCCCCGGAGCCGCAGGGGCCCTCGTTCCGGGAGGTGCTGCGCGGCGGCCGGCTGCTGCACGTCGTCCTCGTCGTCGCCCTCGTCTGCAACCTGGCGTTCAACGGCACCATCGAGGTGGCCCTGCCCGAACTGGCCCACCAGCGGATGGGGGCGACGGGTTACGGCATTCTGCTGACCTGCCTCAGCGTCGGCGGGCTCGCCGGTTCACTGGTGGCCGCCCGCTCCCGGACGGTGAAGTCCCCGGCCTACCTCTTCGCCGCCCTCGCCGTCGTGATGGGCGTGGCGCTGGCGGCGGTGCCGTTCGCCGGAGGACTGGCCGGGGCCGCGGTGTGCGTCGTCGTGTACGCGGTGGCCAGCGGCTGGCAGAACATCGTGGTGGTGACGATGCTCCAGGTGTGGAGCCCGCCCGCGCTCATCGGCAGGGTGATGAGCCTGGTGATGCTGGCGGTCATGGGCACCTTCCCGGTCTCCGTCGCCGTCGCCGGGTTCGGGGTCAGCCACCTCGGCGCGGCGCCGTTCTTCCCCGTCGCCGGGGCGGCCATCGCGCTGTCGGTGGTGGGCGCCCTGAGCTCGCGGACCTTCCGCGGCCACCGTGCGGGCACCGAGTACGTCTCCTCCGCCGGTGCCACCGGCCCGGCCGCCGGCACCGGCCCGCCGGCCCCGCCCGTCGTCCCTCCCGCCGCCCCGGCCGTGGCCGGGGACGGGACGGGCGAAGACCCCCCGCGGCACCCACCCGTCACCGGTGTGCCCTCCGTTCACTCCACTCGTCAGTGGCAGGACAGCAGTCAGGAGTCACAGGGATGAGCGTGTTCGTTCCGCTGGGCAGGCAGGCACCCGAGCGCCGGCGGGAGGGCGCAGATGTCGCGTACCTCCTCGTCAACCCGCCCCTCACCGATCCGACGGCCCCGTACCACTCGATCCCCTATCTGGTGGGGGCCGCCCGCGAGGCCGGGCACGGTACCTACGCCTGTCTCGACGCCAACCTGGACGCCTTCGAGTACCTGGCCCACCCCGACCGCTTCGGCACGCTGATCGAGGCGGCCCGGGGGCTGCGGGAGAGGGTGGGGAGCGCGCCGGAGCCGCCGAGCCGGCATGACGAGATCCGCTACCGGCTGTCACTGGCGGCCGAGGGCCTCTCGGCGACCTCGGCGGCGGACGCCGTCGCCGTCTTCAAGGACCCGGAGCTCTTCTACCACCCGGCGACCTATGCCCAGGCGGTCGCGGTCATGAACCGGTGGTGGAGCCTGCTGGCGCTCGACATGCCGGTCGGCTCGCTGGACGGGTTCTCGGTGCGGCCCAAGGCCGCCGCCAACCTGTGCAGCACGGCGGACCTGTCCGACCCCGCGGTGGTCGATGCCATCGCGAAGCCCTTCGAGGACTACTTCGCCCACGTCTTCACCCCCCAGCTCCGCGAAAAGCAATGGCGGCTGGTCGGCCTGTCCGTCAACTACACGAGCCAGCTGCCCGTCGCCCTCCGGATGGCACGGCTGATCCGGGCCGTCCTGCCGGACACCGTCATCGTCTTCGGCGGCACCGAGGTCGGCGACATGGTGAAGTACACGCCCGACCGTGAGGCGCTGTGGAAGGTGTTCCAGGAGGTCGACCTCATCGTTCCCGGTGAGGGCGAGTCGGCGCTCGTCGGCATCCTCGACGCCATCGCCGACGACGCGGGGTTCGAGGGCATCGGCGGGGTGATGACCCGCTCCCATCCCGAACCGGCGATCTCCTACGGCAGTGTCGCCACCCTCGCGTCCCCGGCCTACGACGTCTGGGACTGGGAACGCTACTGGTCGCCGGAGCCGGTGATCCTCTACAGCCCCACCCGTGGCTGCTACTGGAACAAGTGCACGTTCTGCGACTACGGGCTCAACACCGACCGCCCCACCTCGCCCTCACGTGAACGGCCCGTCCCCGCCGTGCTGGAGGACCTCCGCCAGGCCTCACGGATCGGCCGGACGCTCTACTTCGCCGTGGACGCCATGTCGCCGCGGTACCTGCGAACCCTGGCCACCGCGCTCGCCGAGTCCGAGCTGGACCTGCGGTGGTCGGCGGAGCTGCGCCTGGAGCGCACCCTCCCCAAGCGCTCGGCGGGCGAACTGCTGGCCTCCTCGGGCTGTGTGGCGGTCTCCTTCGGCTACGAGTCGGGGACGCAGCGGATCCTCGACCTCATCGACAAGGGGGTACGGATCGACCAGGTCCCCGACGTCCTGAGCGAGCTGGCACGCAACGGCATCGCCGCGCAGATGATGGGCTTCACCGGCTTCCCCGGGGAGAGCGAGACGGAGGCGCTGCGCACATACGAGTTCCTCCAGGACAACGGGTCGCTGTGGACGACGGCCGGGATCGGGGTGTTCTCCCTGACGCCGGGCTCGATCGTCGCCAAGCAGCCCGACCGGTTCGGCGTCGAACTCCTGCCCCCCTCGCCCTCGGACGACGTCCACCGCTATGTGCCGTGGCGTGACAAGGCCACCGGCGAGGTGCACTGGCCCGAGGCCGCCGATCCGCGCATCCCCCGGGAGTACATCGCGAGCACCCGCCGCGTCAGCTTCGACCGCCCGTTCGTCGGGGGCATCGACTCCGCGCACAGCCTGCTCTACTACGCCCGGTTCGGGGCGGGGCTGATGCCGGCCACGCCCAAGGACGAACCTCCGCGAAGGCGCCTGGTGGACGAGCCCGTCGTCACCGTGCCGTTCGGTTCGGTGGAGGAACTGACCGCCGAGGGCGACCTGCTGACCGAGGTGGGCCGCCGCACCCGGGCGCGACTGGACAGCACCGCTCCGGCCTACGACGGCTGGCTCCGCGAGAAGGGCGCCGCGCGGCCAGGGTCCTGCGGCGTGCTCGTCCTTGCCCACGGGGACCTCGTGGAGCTCCCGTCCGGTGCGGACTTCACCTCCGACACGCCCCTGGCCAAGGCGCTGCGGCTCATGGTGGCGGCGCAGGCCCGGGGCTGACGGGCGCGCCCGCGGGGCGCGG
>NZ_DATMVN010000612.1:0-3298 GCF_035563135.1 Streptomyces sp. | reverse complement strand
CCGGGTCCGGGCGTCGGGCTGCGCCGCGTACGCCGCGGCGGCGTCGAGCGCCCGGGCGGTGGCCAGACGCTCGGGCCCCTCCCTGTGCCACAGGGCCGGGCCGACGGTGACCAGCCATGAGAAGGCGCCCGCGGCCAGCATCAGAGCCATGTGCCCGGGCACCCGCCCGAGCTCCTGCGGGGCGAAGAGTGCGGCGGAGGTGACGAAGGCGAAGATCACATTGCCCGGCGGGCCGATGCGGGTCGCGTCGCAGAAAGTCTTCTGCACGGCCGCGAGCAGCGCGCCGACCGCGACCAGCACGGCGGTCGAGTCGGTGACCGAGGCGGTGACCAGAGCGACGGCGAGGCCCGCGGCCATTCCCAGGATCACGCGCAGGACGGTGTGCGCCCTGCGGGCGTACGGCAGGTTGTGCCCGTAGAGCGCGCAGAGCGAGCCCGCCATGGTGTACATGACGAGGTCGAGACGGCCGAGGGAGTACAGCAGCAGATTCGGGACGGCCGAGGCCACCACCACGCTCAGCGCGGGCTTGTACCAGGCCTCCGCAGGGCTCTTCAGCCGCAGGACACCGGCGACCGGCAGTTTGTGGACGGATGGCTTCCGAGGTCGCACAGCTGTATCACTCACCCATTCACTTTAACAGGTGTTACACACGTAAAACATTTTGCGGGCGCACCGGACACCCCCGGTCGCCGCCCCTTCGGCACGGCCACGGCGCGCTGCACCACAGCGTAGGAAGGAGACGGGCCGCACGCCTCCGGAGGAATCGGACGGAGTCCGCGCGACGGGGACCACACAACCGGCGTCCGGCGCTCTCCGCCGGGTCCCGCCGGGCACCGGCTGAGTGCCGGGGACGTCCGGCCCTCCCCCGGCGTCCCGCACGGTTCGGCGCCCTCACGCCCGGGCGCCGCCGTCAGCGGCCCGCGGGCCTCCTGGTCTCCTCCGGTGCGCGGAAGGCCTCGGCGGCGTCCGCCACCCTGTGCATCAGACTGAAGAGCGTCCGCTGCTCGTCGGCGGAGAGCGGGCCGAGGAAGACCTGGTTCATCCCGGCCGTGCGCAGGGCGAGCCGCCGATGGGTGCGCGCGCCCTCGTCCGTGAGGCGGAGCAGGAAGCGCCGCCCGTCGTGCGGGTCGCGCACCTTGTCCAGCAGCTCCCGCCGCAGCAGCCGGGTGATCACCTCGGCGACGGTCGACCGGTCGAGGCCGACCCGCTCCCCCACCGTCCGCTGGTCGAGACCCGGTTCGGCGGTCAGGGCGTTGAGGACGGCGAACTGCGGCGAGGTGGTCTCCTCGGAGACCATCGTGTTCCACAACAGGTGGTGCGCCTGCTGGAGCCGCCGGGCCAGGTGCCCGGGATGGGTGCTCAGATCGACCGCCTGCACGGCCACCGCCCTCTCTGTGTCGGCCGCGGGCCGTACGCCCCGTCGGCCGGAATACCGAAGGTGATCAGTGTACTGAGGGTATTGACCGGCATGGGAAGCCGTGGGTAGCTTCAGGGTCATCACATTTTACTCAGTGCACTGAGCATTGTCAGCACTTCACGGAGCCGTGACATGACCGCACGTGGCCTTCCCGCACATCCGCTGCCCGACGGCTTGAGCCAGCAGGAGATCGACGCCGAGGTGGCCAGGGCCCAGGCGGCGGCCGAGCCCGGTGCCCACCATCCGCCGCGCGACTATCCCCCGTACCGCAGCAGCCACTTCCGCCACCCCCACCGCTCGCTCATCCCCGTGCGCGACCCGGAGGCGGTCGAGCTGTCCGGGCCGGCCTTCGGCGTCACGGACGTGACCGCGCTGGACCGCGACCTCACCGCCCAGCACGACGGCGAGCCGCTCGGCGAGCGGATCACCGTCACCGGCCGGGTGCTGGACCGGGCCGGCCGGCCGGTACGGGGGCAGCTCGTCGAGGTGTGGCAGGCCAATGCCTCCGGGCGGTACGCCCACCAGCTCGACCAGCACCCGGCGCCGCTCGATCCGAACTTCACGGGATTCGGGCGCTGCCTCACCGATGACGACGGCGGCTACTCCTTCACCACCGTCAAGCCGGGCGCCTACCCGTGGCGCAACCACACCAACGCCTGGCGTCCCGCGCACATCCACTTCTCGCTGTTCGGTACGTCCTTCAGCCAGCGGCTCGTCACCCAGATGTACTTCCCCGGCGACCCGCTGCTCCCGTACGACCCGGTGATCCGCTCCGTCACGGACCAGGCCGCGCGCGAGCGGCTCATATCGGCCTACGACCACGACCTGTCCGTTCCCGAGTGGTCCCTCGGCTACCGCTGGGACATCGTCCTCGACGGACCGTGCGCCACCTGGACCGAGGAAGAAGGCGACGCCTGATGTCCCACGCCCCGACTCCCTCCCAGACCGTCGGCCCGTTCTACGGTTACGCGCTGCCCTTCCCCGGCGGCAACGAGGTCGCCCCGGCCGGGCATCCCGACACGGTCACGGTGCACGGCTACGTCCTCGACGGCCTGGGCGCCCCGGTGCCCGACGCGATCGTCGAGACCTGGCAGCCCGCCCCCGACGGTTCCCGTGCCGGCCTCCCCGGGTCGCTGCGCCACGACCCCTCGTCGGGGAAGGTGATCGGACGCAACGGGGTGGACTTCACCGGGTTCGGCCGGGCGCCGACGGACGCGGCCGGGCACTGGTTCGTGCGTACGCTGCGGCCCGGCGGTGCCCCGTACCTGTGTGCGGCCGTGTTCGCCCGCGGCCTGGTCCATCACCTCTACACCCGTGTGTATCTCCCCGACCTGCTCGGCGAAGACGGAGGCCAGGAGGCGGCGGGCGACCCGCTGCTGGGGTCGCTGGACGCCGGCCGGCGCGCCACACTGATCGCGACACGCACGGATCCGCGCACCTACCGCTTCGACATCCGTCTCCAGGGCGACGACGAGACGGTCTTCCTGGAGTTCAGCTGATGCACGAGAGCGATGCCGGGCTCCTCGCCCCGGGGCGGGCCGGCTCCGCCGCCGAGGCCGCCACCGGCGACCACGCGTTCCTGCAGGCGCTGCTGGACGCCGAGTCCGCGCTCACCCGGGCCCAGGCCTCGTCCGGGCTCGCCCCCGCCGAGGCGGGGCGGGCGGTCACCGCGGCGGCGGACGCGGGCCGGTTCGACGCGCGGGAGCTGGCGCTGCGGGCCCGCTCCGGCGGCAATCCGGTGATCCCGCTGGTCGCCGCGCTTTCGGCGGCCGTCGACGAGGAGGTACGGCCGTACGTCCACCGGGGCGCGACCAGCCAGGACATCCTCGACACGGCGGCGATGCTCGTCGCGCGCCGCGCGCGGGCGCTGATCCTCGCCGA
>NZ_DATMVN010000611.1:0-5620 GCF_035563135.1 Streptomyces sp. | reverse complement strand
TGGACGAACTGCCCGCAGAGGTCCGGCTGAAGGCGGTCAAGCACCGTGCGGAACGCGTGAACTGACGGGGCGAAGCCCCGCGTGGAGCGGTCCGGGGCGGCCCGCTCCGCGCGGGAGCGTCAGAAACCGTGCCGGGCGCCGCCGTCGACCGGCACCATGATGCCCGTCAGGTAGGAGGCGGCCGGGGAGAGCAGGAAGGCCGAGGTCTTCCCGAATTCCTCCGGGGTGCCGTAGCGGCGCAGCGGGATGCGTGCCTCGTTGGCCTTACGGGACGCCTCCGCGTCGCCGGACAGGGCGTCGAGCTCGCGCACCCGGTCCGTGTCGATCCGGGCCGGCAGGACCCCGACGACCCGGATGCCGCGCGGACCCAGCTCGTCGGCGAGGGACTTGGCGAAGCCGGCGAGGCCGGGGCGCAGCCCGTTGGAGATCGTCAGACCGGCGATCGGCTCGTGCACCGACCCGGACAGGACGAAGCCGATGACACCGCCCTCGCCGAGTGCCTCGGCCGCCGTACGGGCCAGCCGTACGGCCCCGAGGAACACCGACTCGAAGGCCGACTGCCACTGATCGTCCGTGTTGTCGGCCAGGAAGCCCGGCGCGGGGCCGCCGACGCTGATGAGGATGCCGTCCAGTCGGCCGAAACGTTCCTTCGCGGCGTCCACCAGGCGCCGGGCGGCCAAGGGGTCGGCGTTGTCCGCACCGAGTCCGAGCGCGTCGGGGCCCAGCTCGGCGGCGGCCTCGGCGGCGGCCTGCTCGTCACGGCCGGAAACGATCACCTTCGCCCCGTCGGCGGCGAGGGCACGCGCGGTGGCGTTGCCCAGCCCCCGGGTCGCACCGGTGACGATGTACACACGGTCCTTCAGTCCAAGATCCATGCCCCTATCCTGCCAAGTCGGCACGGGCGAGGTCGACCGCGCTGTTGACCAGGCCGATGTGACTGAAGGCCTGCGGATAGTTGCCGAGCTGGCGCCCGGCCACCGGGTCGTACTCCTCCGCCAGCAGCCCCACGTCGTTGCGCAGGTCCAGCAGCCGCTCGAAGAGCACCTCGGCCTCGTCCCTGCGGCCCGTCCGCAGCAGGGCGTCGACCAGCCAGAACGAGCATGCGATGAACGCGCCCTCGTCACCGGGGAGGCCGTCCACCGACGCGCCCTCGGTGCTGTAGCGGCGGATCAGACCGTCGTGGGCGAGCTCGCTGCGCACCGCGTCGACGGTCCCGATCACCCTGGGGTCGTCGGGGGGCAGGAAGCCGGTGCGCACGATGAGCAGCGTCGAGGCGTCCAGCTCCCGGGAGCCGTAGTACTGGGTGAAGGTGTTGCGTACGGGGTCGTAGCCCTTCTCGCAGACTTCCGCGTGCACGGCGTCCCGCATCGCCCGCCACCGGTCGGCGTCACCCGGCAGACCGGGGTTCTCCTCCAGGGTGCGCACCGCACGGTCGGCCGCGACCCACGCCATCACCTTGGAGTGCACGAAGTGGCGGCGCTCCCCGCGGACCTCCCACAGCCCCTCGTCCGGTTCGCGCCAGGCGGCTTCCAGGAAGCCGAGCAGGCTGAGCTGCAGATTCCAGGCGTGTGTCTTGTCGTCGAGACCGGCCTCGCGGGCCACTCTGAGCGAGTCGATGACCTCGCCGTACACGTCGAGCTGCCGTTGCCGCACCGCCGCGTTGCCCGTACGGACCGGAGCCGAGTTCTCGTAGCCGCTCAGCCACGGCAGCTCCGTCTCCGGAAGTCTGCGTTCACCGGCGAGGCCGTACATGATCTGGAGGTCCGCGGGATCACCGGCCACGGCCCGCAGCAGCCAGTCCCGCCACGCGGCCGCCTCCTCCACGAACCCGGCCGAGATCATCGCGCCCAGGGTGAGGGTGGAGTCCCGCAGCCAGCAGTAGCGGTAGTCCCAGTTCCGTACGCCGCCGATCTCCTCGGGCAGCGAGGTCGTCAGAGCCGCCACGATCCCGCCGGTGGGGGCGTAGGTGAGCGCCTTCAGGGTGATCAGGGAGCGGAGCACCGCCTGCCGGTGCCTGCCGTGGTAGGTGCACCGCGCGGCCCATTTCCCCCAGTCGGCGAGGGTGTGCTTCAGCGACTTGTAGGGGTCGATCAGCTTCGGGCGCGGGGAGTGCGAGGGGTGCCAGGTGAGGACGAACGCCACGGACTCGCCCTCGGCGACCGTGAAGGAGGAGCACGTGCTGTACTGCTGGCCCCACGTCCTGACCGGCGGCTCGCTGCGCAGCCAGACGGAGTCGGGGCCCGCGATGGCCACGCGGTGGCCGTGCGAGCGGCGCATCCACGGGACCACGGAGCCGAAGTCGAACCGCAGCCGCAGCACGGAACTCATGTCGACGCTGCCGCTGACTCCCTCGACGATCCGCATGACATCCGGCGCCTTGTCGCGCTGCGGCATGAAGTCGATGACCTTCACGGTCCCGGTCCTGGTCTCCCAGAAGGTCTCCAGGACCAGGGAGTCGTCCACGTAGGCGCGCCGGGTGCAGGTCTCCGTGCTGTCCGTGCCCTGGGGGGCGATACGCCAGTGGCCGTTCTCCTCGTCGCCGAGCAGGGCCGCGAAGCAGGCGCCCGAGTCGAAGCGGGGCAGGCACAGCCAGTCGACGGAACCGTTCCTGCCGACCAGGGCGCCCGTCTGGAGATCGCCGATGATGGCGTAGTCCTCGATAGGTGGGGTCACGCTCTGGCGTCTTCCCGAACCTCGGCCTCGTTAAGCAGCGAAACCGGTACGAACGGGCCCGGCGTCACGGAGGTCAGGCGGTCGCCGGTTCCGGCCGGTCCGCCTTCTCGCCGTCCTCGGCGGCCTCGGCGGCTTCTTCGCGGTCGCGCTTCTCGCGGCGTACGAGGATGAACCAGCCGACGGGGACCCCCGCGGCGAACAGCCACCACTGGACGGCGTACGCCATGTGGGAGCCGATGGAGCTGTCGTCGGGGGCGGCGATCGTCTCGGGGCTGCCGTCCGCGGGCTCGGGACCGGTCAGCTCGACGTATCCGCCCAGCACGGGGCGGCCGAGCAGGTGCGACTGCTGCGAGCTGTTCATCAGCATCACCTGGCGGTCCGGCAGGCCTTCGAGGTCCTTGATGCCGCTGGCACCCGTCGTCTCGTCCGCCTTGAGCCGGCCCGTGACGGTGACCTCGCCGCGGGGCGGGGCGGGGACCTCCGGGTAGGCCTGCTGGTCGGCGGCGGCCGGCACCCAGCCCCGGTTGACCAGGACGGTGCCCCCGCCCTTGAGGTCCAGCGGGGTCAGGACGAGCACGCCGATGCGTTCGTCCCGCGAGGTACGGCGGCGCACGACCACCTCGTGCTCGGTGTCGAACGTCCCGGTGGCCGTGACGGCGCGCCAGTAGTCGGAGCGGGGCACCGTGTGCCCGGGAGAGGTGAGGCGGGTGACGGGGACCGGGTCCGCCTCCAGGTTCCGCGTGATCAGCGCGTTCTGCTCGACCCGGTGTTCATGCCGGTGGAACTGCCAGAAACCCAGCTCCACCATCGTGGGAATCATGGCGAGGACGAGGAGGGTGAGGATCACCCACTGCCGGGTCAACAGGAAGCGGTACACCCCATGACCGTACAACCGGGGCCATGGGGTGCGGCACGGAGGGTCCCCCGTGCGGACGGGACGGCCCGTCATACTTTGTCCACGATGCCCGCCCTTCCTTCGGCGCGGGCGCAGTGGCCGCCGCAGTACCAGTGGCCGTCGACCTCGACACCCTGGCCGATGACCTGGACCCGGCAGTGCTCACAGATGGGCGCCATGCGGTGGATGGCGCAGGAGAAGCAGTCGAAGACGTGCACCGCGCCCTGCGCGTGCACCTCGAAGGACATCCCGTAGTCGTTTCCGCAAACCTCACAACGTGCCATGCGCCACAGGGTGGAGCGCATGGCGGCGGCGGGCGAGCCGGTGCGGGGCGAGTCGCCGCCGGTTCACTCCGATGACGGTGACGGCTTCGGCACGGCGGCCGTCCCGGCCGGTGCCACATCCCTCAGCAGATGGGTGAACGCGCTCTCCTCCAGGATGGGGACGCCGAACGACCTGGCCTTCACCGTCTTGGACGTGGCCGAATCCGGGTCGTTGGTGACGAGCAGGCTGGTCAGCCGCGACACGCTGGTCGCCACGTGCAGTCCCGCCTCCACGGCGCGGTCCTCCAGGAGCTCCCTGTCGATCGAGGTGTCCCCGGAGAAGGCCACGCGCATGCCCTGCATGAGCGGTCTGTCCGGCTCGTAGCGCCCGGGATTCGGATAAGGGCACGCGGGGCGCTTGCGCGAGGGGCGCCAGCTGCCCTGTCCCTGCGACGGCCGGTACCCGGCGCGAGGGGTGACGGGGGAGTCGTTCCACTCCGTCAGCGGGCGGCACTCCAGCAGCGGCAGCCGCACCCCGTCCCTGGCCGCCGCGTGCAGGGACGGCCGGAACGCCTCGGCCAGCACCCGGGCGTCGTCCAGCGCGTGGTGCGCGTGCTGCTGCACCACACCGAAGTGCGCGGCCAGCGACTCCAGCTTGTGGTTGGGCAGGGGCAGCCGGAGCTCCTTGGCGAGCGCGATGGTGCACAGCCGCTGCTCCACGGGCGCGGTGACCGCCGCCCGCGCGTACTCCCGGGCGATCATCGACCAGTCGAACGCCGCGTTGTGGGCGACGAGGACCCGCCCGGCGAGCCGCTCGGACAACTGCGCGGCGACCTCGGGGAAGAGCGGCGCACCCTCCAGGACATCGCTGGTGAGCCCGTGGATCCATACGGGCCCGGGGTCCCGCTCGGGGTTGACCAGCGTGTACCAGTGGTCCTCGACGGTGCCTCTCGCGTCCAGGCGGTACACGGCAGCGGACACTATCCGGTCGTCGCGGGCGAGTCCGGTGGTCTCCACGTCGACGACCGCATACCCCTGGGGATACGCGGCCGGCCACGGCGCTGCGGTCTGACGGTCGTCGAGCATGGTCACAGAGAATACGGGCCGGGACCGACAACGGCCCATCCGGGCACCTCCCGCCGCGGACCCGCGGACGGCACCGGGCGGGGGACGACGGCGCCGGAAACGCGGGCCGGGCACGGCGGCCGGTGCCGTGTCCGGCCCGGGGGACAGCAGTGATCCGGCGAGCGTCCTGATGACCGTGGTGGCCGGGCGGATCAGCGCACCTTCCGTACCGGTCACGTGCGTTCCTCCCCCTCGACGGCGCGTGTGCCGGAAATCCTACGGGGGGCAGTTGGCGGAACCCGACAGATCCTGATGACGCCGCGTCTCGCATACTTGTCGGTAACAACGTCTATGCCCGGCGCCCCCGGCGGCCCTACGGTGCTCGGATGGAGCCGAACCTGCCCGATGTCGTGCTGTGGTCGATCCCGGCCTTCGTCCTGCTCACCGTCCTCGAAATGGTGGCCCACCGGCTCCATCCGGACGAGGAGGCCGCCGGGTACGACGCCAAGGACGCCGCCACCAGCGTCACCATGGGACTCGGCAGCCTGGCCTTCGACCTGCTGTGGAAGATACCCGTCGTCGCGATCTACGCGGCCGTCCACGAGCTGACCCCGCTGCGCGTCCCCGTCCTGTGGTGGACGGTGCTGCTGATGCTGCTCGCCCAGGACTTCTTCTACTACTGGTCCCACCGGGGCCATCACGTCGTCCGGATCCTCTGGGCCTG
>NZ_DATMVN010000610.1:0-10276 GCF_035563135.1 Streptomyces sp. | reverse complement strand
TCGGGCATCGCGCTCGGTTATGTGACGAACGGTCTGCAGAAGGGAGTTACCGCTGACCCTCGTGCTCAGGCCCTGGTCAGAGCAGTACGGTCGGCGCTATGACTCCTCCTCGCTTCCACAGCCACACCGCGCTCCTCACCGGCGCGGGACAGGGCATCGGGGCGGCCACCGCCCGCCGGCTCGCCTCCGAGGGCGCGGCCGTCCTGGTCACCGACCTGGAAGCCGGCCGCGCCGAACGCACCGCGGCCGGTATCCGTGAGGCGGGCGGCACCGCCGAAGCCCTGGCCTGCGACGTGGGCGACCGGGCGGCGGTCGACGCGGCGGTGGCCCACGCGGTCGCCGCCTTCGGCCGGCTCGACGTCCTGGTCAACAACGCCTACGCCAATCACGAGGACGCGCCCCTCTTCGAGGACGAGGAGGACGAACCCTGGGCCCGCACCCTCGACACCACCCTGACCGGCCCCTACCGCTGCTCGCGCGCCGCGCTGCCGCACCTGGTGGCATCGGGGCGAGGCGCGATCGTCAACATCGGCTCCGTCAACGGGGAACAGGACTTCGGAGGCCACGCCTACAGCGCCGCGAAGGCGGGCCTGGCCTCCCTCACCCGTACACTGGCCGGCCATGCGGGCCCGCGCGGGGTCCGCGTCAACCTCGTCGCCCCCGGCACGATCCGCACGGACGCCTGGGCGGGCCGCGACGACGACCTGGAGCGGGCGAGCGCCCTCTACCCGCTCGGCCGGATCGGCGAGCCGGACGACATCGCGTCCGCCGTCGCCTTCCTCGCCTCCCGGGACGCGGCCTGGATCACCGGCACCACCCTGCGGGTGGACGGCGGCCTCCTGGCCGTCAACAGGGGGTTCCGCGCGGCGATGGCGGGGGACACGGAGGGCTGACGGGGCCCTTCCGCACCTCTCCGGCACAGCGACGGCCTCTCCGCTCCTGCCCGCTCAACCCGTGTGCAGCATCAGCCCGATGCCGACGACCATCAGTCCGGCCGCCGCGATCCGCGGCGCCCCGAACCGTTCCTTGAAGAACAGGGTGCCCATCACGGCACCGACGATGATCGAGGACTCGCGGAGCGCGGCGACCGGAGCGAGCGGGGCCTTCGTCTGCGCCCACAGGACGAGCCCGTACGCCCCGACCGACAGGGCCGCGCCCAGCAGCCCCCGGAGGGCGAACGGGGCGAGCTGGGAGGCCAGTTCGCCCCGGCGGCGCCAGAACGCGTAGGCGGGGATGGCGATCCCCTCCAGGATCATCAGCCAGGCGACGTAGCCGAGCGGCGTCCCCGAGGCGCGTACCCCGACGCCGTCGACGGTGGTGTAACCGGCGATGGCCAGGCCCGTGGCGAGGGCCGCCAGGACCGCGAGCCGGGGAGGCCGCTCGCCGGAGCCGCGGATTCCCCACAGAGCCAGCCCCACGAGCCCCGCCGAGGCCACCGCGACACCCGCCGTCGCCCAGCCGTCCGGGCGCTCCCCGACGAACACGGCGGCCAGGACCGTCACGACGAGCGGAGCCGTACCCCGCGCGATCGGATACATCTGGCTGAAGTCGCCCAGGCTGAACGACCGCATCAGCAGCAGCATGTACGCCACGTGCAGGCCCGCGGAGACGAGCAGATACGGCCACGCCCCGGCGGCCGGGAGCGGCGCGAAGCAGGCCAGCACGGTTCCGATCAGCGCTCCACCGCCGGAGATCAGGGTGAAGGAGACCACCTGGTCCCGGATGGCGTGGGCGATGGCGTTCCAGCTCGCGTGCGTGATCGCGGCGGCCAGGACGGCCGCCACCACCAGCGGGGTCACGCGGTCCGCTCGCGCACGTCCACCACGGTGCCGCCGGCATGCGCGATCAGGCTCTCGGGGCCGGGCGGGAAGACCGTGTGCGGGGTGCCCGCGGCCGCCCGTACCACCGCATGGCGGAGCAGCCCCCGGCCGGCCGGCACCCGGGTCCTCGTCCGGTGCCCGAAGGGCGGTACGCCGTCCGCCTCGAAGATCGGGGACTTCACGATCTGGCCGAGTCCGCACCCGACCGCGGCGGCGGCCTCGGCCGCGGTGCGGGTGGCGTCGGGGAAGCGGCGTACCTCGACGTCGAGGCCCAGTTCCCGGAGGGCCTCGGCGAACCGGGGGCGGGCGGCGGAGGAGGCCGTGGCGGGGGAGGTGTCGGAAGCGCTCATGCCCGCACGCTACTGAACCGCCCCACGGGCGGACCACAGCGTTTCCGGGCACCGGAGGCGTGGTCCGCCTTCGGCGTCGCGGTCCTGCTACGAACCCGCGCGCAGCACCGCCGCCACCACCGGGCCCGCCGCGTCGCCGCCGTGCCCGCCGGACTGGACGACCGCCGCTGCCGCGAGGTCGTCGCTGAAGCCGGTGAACCAGCTGTTGGACGTGGCCTGTCCGTCGACCTCGGCCGAGCCCGTCTTGGCGCCCTTGTCGCCGCCGACCGAGGCCATGGCCGTCTTGCCGGTGCCCCAGGAGGCGGTGGCCCGCATCATGTCGTTCAGCTGCCGGGTGACGTTCTGCGACAGCGAGCGCGAGGCGGTGGCGAGCTGCCGGTCGTCCAGGGACTCCGGGACGATCACGGGCTGACGGAACGTTCCGTTGCGGGCGGTCGCCGTGACGGACGCGATGTTGAGCACGTTCATCTGGACGGTGCCCTGGCCTATGTACTGGGCCGCCGCCTCACCGCCGGTCTCCTCGGGCACCTTGCCGTCGAAGGAGGTGATGCCGGTCTTCCAGTCGAGGCCGATCCCGAAGACGTCACGGGCCTCCTCGGCGAGCGCGGCGTCGTCCTTCGTGTCGTCGATCAGCTTGATGAAAGCGGTGTTGCACGAGCGCGCGAAGCTCGTGGTGAACGTGTCGGTGGGCGGGAGCTCGAAGTGGTCCAGGTTGTGGAACGTCCGGCCCTGCCAGGTCGCCTCCTTCGGGCACTCGACCGGACTGTCCGCCGTGACCAGGCCCTTCTCCAGGAGCATCGCCGCGGTCATGATCTTCAGTGTGGAGCCGGGCGCCTGCGTGCCCTGCATCGCCGCGTTGAAGCCGGTCGCCGGGTTGTTGGCCACCGCGCGGATCGCCCCCGTGGACGGCTTCACGGCGACCACCGACGCCCCGCCGAACTGCTTGACCGCCTTCTCCGCCGCCGCCTGGGCGTCCGCGTCGAGTGTGGTCTCCAGCTTGCCGGGCTTCCCCTCGGCGAGCGTCAGCAGCGTGGTGTCCGGGAGCTGTTCGTCCGCCGGCTCGATCCAGGTCTCGATGCCCGGTGAACCGCCCGCCTTGTCGCCGTACTTCTCGCGCAGGCTGTCCAGGATCGGCCCGAGCGAGGGGTACGTCTCCTTGTCGAGCACCTCGCCGTCGTGGTCGACGGCCTCGATCGCCGCCGTCGAGGACTCACCGGTCCTCAGCACCGCCCCCTCCGTGAGCTGCGGGTGGATCACCGCGGGCTGCCAGTCGACGAGGGCCTTGCCGGTCGTCAGGCCGCGCACCACGGTCAGCTCGGAGGAGTACGACCAGGGCTTGGTCCTCCCCTCGTAGGAAACCGTCGCCTTCACGGTGTACGGCACCTTCGCGCCGACGGCGGCGCCCGGCGTGATCACCGCCTTCGTGACGTGGGCCTCGTCCGCGTAACCGGCCAGCAGGGGCTCGGCGGCGGTCTCGTTGTTCGTGAGCAGGGCGGCGGCCGGCGCGTCGCCGGACGCCCACGCTTCCAGGAAGTCCTCGGCGGTCTCCTGGATCTCCTCCTCGCCGGGCGGCCCGGTCCTCACCTCCGAGGCCGCGGCGGCGGCCGCCGTACCCTCGCCGCCTCCCAGCACCACCTCGTGCACGCCGTAACCGAGGCCTCCGGCCACCAGCACGAACACCCCGCCGACGATCGCGACCTTCGCTCCACCGCGCATCTGTGCAGTCCCCCTCCCCAGGTGCCTTCTTGAACATGTTCAAGAAGGTCTTCTCCTGGCACTTTACGGGACACCCGTGAAGCCTGAGGCGGTTGTTACCTGACCGCGACGCGCAGGGGAGAGCGCTTTCGCGGGTGATCCGGACGCCGGTGGCCCCACGGCCGGGCTGTACCCCGCTACACCCAGGTGTCCAGCCACATCCGCTCGCGCCAGGAGGTGTCCGGGATCGACGTGCCCGTGTAGAGGGGCCAGAAATAGACGAAGTTCCAGATGATCAGCAGCACCAGGACACCCGCCGCGACCGCGCCCAGCGTGCGTCTGCGCTCGCCCGCCGGGTCGGCCTTGTCCAGGCCCAGGTGGTGTCCGGCGCCCGTGCCGGCCGCCGGGCCCAGGAGCGCGCCGACCATCATCGTGACCGCGAGGCACAGGAAGGGCACGAACACGACCGCGTAGAACAGGAAGATCGTCCGCTCCTGGTAGAAGAACCAGGGCACCCAGCCCGCCGCCACCCCGCACGCGATCGCGCCCGCCCGCCAGTCGCGGCGGAAGGCCCAGCGCCACAGCACGTACAGCAGTGCCACGCACGCCGCCCACCACAGCAGCGGGGTGCCGAGCGCCAGGACCTCGCGGGCGCACTTGCCGGTCTCCGAGGTGAGGCAGCCCGTCTTCTCCTCGTAGAAGTACGAGACCGGGCGGCCCAGCACGATCCAGCTCCACGGATTGGACTCGTAGGTGTGGCCGGAGGTCAGGCCGACGTGGAACTCGTAGACCTGGTACTCGTAGTGCCACAGGCTGCGCAGCCAGTCCGGCAGCCAGGTCCAGCTGCCGCCCTTGCCCTCGGTGGCCGCCCAGTTGCGGTAGTACCCCTTGTCCGTGACGATCCAGCCGGTCCACGAGACGACGTACGTGCCGATCGCCACCGGGACCGTGGAGACGAACGCGGGCAGCAGGTCCCTGAGGGCCACGGCCCGGTACGGCTGCACGGCGCCCGCCGTGCGCCGCGCGCCGACGTCCCAGAGCACCGCCATCACCCCGAAGGCGGCCAGGATGTAGAGCCCGTTCCACTTCGTGGCGAAGGCCAGGCCGAGCATCAGGCCGGCCGCGATCCGCCACGGGCGCAGGCCGAGGCGGAGCGTCTCGGCGATGTGGGCGTCCGGACGCAGCAGCCCTTCCTCGTCCACCGGGAGGGCGGCGGCCAGCGTGCGGCGGGACCGGTCGCGGTCGATGAGGAGGCAGCCGAAGGCCGCGAGCACGAAGAACATCAGCACCAGGTCGAGCAGCGCGGTGCGGCTCATCACGAAGTGCAGCCCGTCGACGGCCAGCAGGGTGCCCGCCAGGCAGCCCAGGAACGTGGAGCGGAACAGCCGGCGGCCGATACGGCACAGCATCAGGACCGAGAGGGTGCCGAGCACCGCCACCATGAAGCGCCAGCCGAACGGGGTGAACCCGAAGAGCTGTTCGCCGAACCCGATGATCCACTTGCCGACCGGCGGGTGGACGACATAGCCCGGGTCCACCGGGATGTCCACCGAGGACGGGTCCTTCAGGATCAGCTTGTCGACGTCCTTGGGCCACGAACCCTCGTACCCCTGGTTGACCAGGGCCCAGGCGTCCTTGGCGTAGTACGTCTCGTCGAATATCACCGCCTTCGGGCTGCCCAGGTTCCAGAACCGCAGCACCCCGGCGACCAGGGCGACCAGCAGCGGCCCGCCCCAGGCGGACCAGCGCACCAGGCGGCCGGCGAGGGCCGGGGGCACGGCGAGCACGTTCCAGAACTGGCGGCCGGGCCGGGCGTAGGGCGGGACCAGGCGCTCGCGCAGCCCCGTCTCCGGCCGCGGGGAATGGCCGAAGCGGCGCAGCCGCTGCTGCCAGGAAGGCGGCTGGTCGCCGGTGTGATCCCCGGCGTCGTTGCCCTGCCGGGCCTCGGGCGCAGTACTCGTCACCGCGCCATCGTAGGGAACGCGCCTGTGCGAGTGGTGCCATCCGTGCTGGGAGGATGGCTGATGTGACTGGAACGACTGGAACGCTCGTACTCGCAGGGACCCCCATCGGTGACGTGGCGGACGCCCCGCCACGGCTCGCCGCCGAGCTGGAGACGGCCGACGTCGTGGCCGCCGAGGACACCCGGCGGCTGCGCCGCCTCACCCAGGCGCTGGGCATCCACACGACGGGGCGTGTCGTGTCCTACTTCGAGGGCAACGAGTCGGCGCGTACGCCCGAGCTCGTCGAGGCGCTGGCCGGCGGCGCGCGCGTCCTGCTCGTCACCGACGCCGGGATGCCGTCCGTCTCCGACCCCGGCTACCGGCTCGTCGCCGCCGCCGTGGAACAGGACATCAAGGTCACCGCCGTACCGGGCCCGTCGGCCGTGCTGACGGCGCTCGCGCTGTCCGCCCTGCCGGTGGACCGCTTCTGCTTCGAGGGCTTCCTGCCGCGCAAGGCGGGCGAACGGCTCGGGAAGCTGCGCGAGGTCGCCGACGAGCGCCGCACGATGGTCTTCTTCGAGGCCCCGCACCGGCTGGACGACACCCTGGCCGCGATGGCCGAGGTGTTCGGGGCGGACCGCAGGGCCGCCGTCTGCCGGGAACTGACCAAGACGTACGAGGAAGTGAAGCGCGGCCCGCTGGGTGAGCTGGCCCTCTGGGCGGCCGAAGGCGTGCGTGGCGAGATCACCGTCGTGGTCGAGGGCGCCACGGACTCCGGGAACGAAGGACTGGACGACACCGAGCTGGTACGCAGGGTGCAGGTGCGCGAGGAGGCGGGCGAGCGGCGCAAGGAGGCCATCGCGGCGGTCGCCGCCGAGGCGGGGCTGCCCAAACGCCAGGTGTTCGATGCGGTGGTCGCGGCAAAGAACGCGGCTCGGACCGGCCAGGAACAGGGCAAGGGACTAGCCTGAAAGGTAAAGCCCGAGCCGCGTACCGGGCACGCGGGCCACGGATCGGCCAAAAGCGCCCCAACACTCGGCAGACCCGGTGCGCCGCCGCCGGTGGAGGCGTCCACTTGAGGGTGGGACGCACCGACCGGAGTGCTTGTCCGGAGTGCTTGTCCATCGGACAAGAGGAGCAGGCATGAGTGACATCGCAGCGACCACCGTGCACGAGGCGTACGCCTTCGCCTGTATGAGATGCGGGCACGGCTGGGAACAGGCCTACGACATAGAGCACCACATCGACGGCTCGGGCAACGCGTACGTGCTGTACAAGGCGGACGGGGAGCGCGTGCCCTCGCCGCTGTCCACCCCCACCTGCGCGAACTGCGGCGCCCACGTGGTCCGGATCATGCGCGCGGGCCGGGTCTCCACCGTCCAGCAGCTGCTCAGGCCCCGGGGGACCGCGCGTCCCCGGCGTGCCCCCGCGGACGACGTCCCCGGCGGGGCGGCCGTGACCACCGCCGTTCCGGCGGCCCCCGGCCCCGGGCCACGCCACCGGCAGCTGTCGGATCTGCTGCATCCCTTCCACCGGCGCTGAGAGAGGGCTCGCGGCCTCGTAGAGTCGTCGGCATGAGCCGTACCGACGCCCCGCCGCTGCCCGATCCCCTCCGGGTCCCGGTAGCCGATTCGCACACCCATCTGGACATGCAGGACGGAACGGTCGAGGAGGGCCTCGCCCGGGCCGCCGCCGTCAATGTGACCGCCGTCGTCCAGGTGGGCTGCGACGTGAAGGGCTCGCACTGGGCCGCCGGGACCGCCGCCGCGCACCCGTCCGTGCACGCCTCCGTCGCCCTGCACCCCAACGAGGCCCCGCGCATCGTGCACGGGGACCCCGAGGGCTCGGCGCGGCAGGGGGCCAGGGAGCCGGGCGGCAGAGCCGCCCTGGAGGAGGCGCTCGCCGAGATCGACGCCCTGGCCGCCCTCGACCACGTACGGGGTGTCGGGGAGACCGGGCTCGACCACTTCCGTACGGGCCCCGAGGGCATGGCCGCCCAGGAGGAGTCCTTCCGCGCGCACATCGAGATCGCCAAGCGGCACGGCAAGGCCCTGGTCATCCACGACCGGGAGGCCCACGCGGACGTCCTGCGCATCCTCGCGGACGCCGGGGCGCCGGAGCGGACCGTCTTCCACTGCTACTCCGGGGACGCCGACATGGCCCGGATCTGCGCGGCGGCCGGCTACTTCATGTCCTTCGCGGGCAACGTCACCTTCAAGAACGCGCAGCCGCTGCGTGACGCGCTGGCCGTCGCCCCCGCCGAGCTCGTGCTCGTCGAGACGGACGCCCCCTTCCTCACGCCCGCCCCGTACCGCGGACGGCCCAACGCCCCCTACCTGATCCCGGTCACGCTCCGCGCCATGGCCGAGGTGAGGGGCACCGACGAGGACACCCTGGCCGCCACCGTCTACGACAACACCGCTCGGGCGTTCGACTTCTGAGGTCCCTAAGACCTCTGCCGCCCGCACAGCACCCGGGCCGGTACGTCGGGCAGTCGCACGACGGGGCCGTCGTCCTGCGGGGGACACGCGGCTGCGGCCCCGCGCCGGGCGGCGGCCCCCGGGCCCCGCGGCGGCCGTAGGCTTAACGGGTGAGCACCACAGAGCCCGACGCCCTCCTGGGCCCCGCAGACATCCGCGAGCTGGCCGCAGCGCTGGGCGTACGCCCCACCAAGCAGCGCGGTCAGAACTTCGTCATCGACGCCAACACGGTCCGCAGGATCGTACGGACCGCCGAGGTGCGGCCCGACGACGTGGTGGTGGAGGTCGGGCCCGGCCTCGGCTCGCTGACCCTGGCCCTGCTGGAGGCGGCCGACCGGGTCGTCGCCGTGGAGATCGACGACGTGCTCGCGGGCGCCCTGCCGGCCACGGTCGCCGCACGCCTCCCGGAGCGTGCCGACCGCTTCGCGCTGGTCCACTCCGACGCGATGCTGGTCACGGAGCTGCCCGGCCCGGCGCCGACCGCGCTCGTCGCCAACCTGCCGTACAACGTCGCCGTGCCGGTCCTGCTCACCATGCTGGAGCGCTTCCCCACCATCGAGCGGACACTCGTGATGGTGCAGGCCGAGGTCGCCGACCGGCTCGCCGCCAGGCCCGGCAACAAGGTCTACGGCGTGCCGTCGGTCAAGGCCAACTGGTACGCCGACGTCAAGCGCGCCGGGTCGATCGGCCGCACGGTGTTCTGGCCCGCGCCCAACGTCGACTCCGGGCTGGTGTCCCTGGTCCGGCGCACGGAACCGATCCGTACGACCGCGAGCCGGACCGAGGTCTTCGCCGTCGTGGACGCCGCCTTCGCCCAGCGCCGCAAGACGCTGCGCGCCGCCCTGACGGGCTGGGCCGGCTCCGCACCGGCCGCCGAGGCGGCCCTGACCGCCGCCGGGATCTCGCCGCAGGCGCGGGGCGAGGCGCTGACCGTCGAGGAGTTCGCCGCCATCGCCGAGAACAAGCCGGAGCTTCCCGCATGACCAGCAGCGTCACCGTCCGCGTACCCGCGAAGGTCAACGTGCAGCTCGCGGTGGGCGCGCCCCGCCCCGACGGCTTCCACGACCTGGCCAACGTCTTCCTCGCCGTGGGCCTGTACGACGAGGTCACCGTCACCCCCGCCGACGCGCTGCGCGTCACCTGCTCCGGACCGGACGCCGATCAGGTCCCGCTGGACGCCACGAACCTCGCGGCCCGCGCCGCGATCGCGCTGGGCGCCCGGCACGGCATCGCCCCCGATGTGCACATCCACATCGCCAAGGACATCCCCGTCGCCGGCGGCATGGCGGGCGGCAGCGCCGACGGAGCCGCCGCCCTGCTGGCCTGCGACGCCCTGTGGGCCACCGGCGCCACCCAGGAGGAACTCCTGGAGATCTGCGCCGAACTGGGCAGCGACGTGCCGTTCAGCCTGGTCGGCGGGGCGGCGCTCGGCGTCGGCCGCGGTGAGCAGCTGACCCCTGTCGAGGTCGGCGGCACCTTCCACTGGGTCTTCGCCGTCGCCGACGGCGGACTCTCCACCCCCGCGGTGTACGGCGAGTTCGACCGGCTCACCGCCGGCACGCGGGTGCCCGAGCCGGCCGCCTCCCCCGCGCTCCTGACCGCCCTGCGCGAGGGCGACACCACCGCCCTCGCGGACGCCCTCGGCAACGACCTCCAGGCCGCCGCCCTCTCCCTGCGCCCCTCGCTGGCGGACACCCTCGCCGCCGGTACCGGGGCGGGCGCCCTGGCCGCGCTGGTCTCGGGCTCCGGGCCGACCACGGCGTTCCTCGTCGCGGACGAGGAGTCGGCACGGAAGGTGGCCGACGCCCTGCTGGCATCGGGCACCTGCCGCAGCGCACGGATGGCGGTGTCCCCGGCGGCGGGCGCCACCGTCGTCCGGCAGCGGGGCGCGGACGGGTAGGCGGGGCTGCTCGAAGCACACACCGGGCCGCTGATCGCCGTCCAGGTGAGCGCCCCCGCCCCCGCCGCCGTGGCGACAGCGCTCGGCG
>NZ_DATMVN010000609.1:0-4990 GCF_035563135.1 Streptomyces sp. | reverse complement strand
CGCCCCGGATGCCGGGCGCCGAGTGGCGTACCCCACACCCGGCGGCTTGTGAACGTATGAGCTGCACCACGCGTGACCACCTGGGACTCGCGTACGCTGACGGCTCACTCGCCCGTCGATGCCGGGCCCGGGGGACTCCGTGAGCCGGCTCCCCAGCAGGTCTGCCGAGCGCGAGGGACTCATTGTGGGAGGTACGTACATGACAGGGACGTCCACGGCCGTGAGCAGGCTGCGCGCCGCAGCCGGCGGTGCCGACCGCTGGGCCGTCCTGGTCGTCCTCTGCCTCAGTCTGCTGCTGGTCGCCCTCGACGCGACCGTGCTGCACGTCGCCGTCCCCGCCGTCACCGAGGACCTCCGGCCCAGCGCCGTCGGCCTGCTGTGGATCGTGGACGCCTACCCGCTGGTCTGCGCCTCGCTGCTGATCCTCTTCGGCACTCTCGGTGACCGGATCGGCAGACGGCGCGTCCTCCTCTTCGGCTACGCCCTCTTCGGCGTCGCCTCCGCGCTCGCGGCGACGGCCGACTCCGCCGGCGTACTGATCGCGGCGCGTGCCCTGCTCGGCGTGGGCGGCGCGATGATCATGCCCGCCACGCTGTCGATACTCCGCCAGGTCTTCCCCGACCGCCGCGAGCGGGCGCTGGCCATCGGGGTGTGGACCGCGGTCGCCGCGGTGGGCGCCGCGACCGGCCCGGTCATCGGCGGATTCCTCGTCGAGCACTACTGGTGGGGCTCCGTCTTCCTGATCAACATTCCGCTCATGGCGCTGATCCTTCCGGTCGGGCGCTTGCTCCTGCCCGAGTCCCGCGGCGAGGACGACGGCCCCTGGGACGTGCTCGGAGCCCTGACGGCCGCGGCCGGTGTGCTCGGGGTCGTGCTCGGGATCAAACGGATCGGCGGTGGCGAGGGCCTGCCGGCCCCCGCCACCCTCGTCCCGCTGCTCACCGGGGCCGCACTGCTCGTCCTCTTCGTGCGCAGGCAGAAGCGGCGCGCCCATCCGCTGATCGACATCGCGATGTTCTCCCGGCCCGCCTTCACCACCGCGGTCGGCTGCATCGTGCTCGCCATGCTGGCGCTGGTCGGGCTGGAACTGATCGCGGTCCAGTACCTCCAGCTGGTCCTGGACCTGAGTCCGCTGGAGACCGGCCTGCGGCTGCTGCCGCTGACCTTCGCCGCGATGGCGGCCGGCGCCACGGGTTCGTACACCCTGAGCCGCATCGGGCCCCGCCGGATGGTGGGCTGGGGCTTCGTGCTCACGGCGGCCTCGGTGCTCCTGCTGACCCTGATGGGCCAGCACGACCGGCCGGTACTGCTCACCGCCGGCTTCGTGCTGCTGGGCTTCGGGCTGCAGTCCACGCTGTTCGGGGCGTACGAATCGATGCTGAGCGAGGTACCCGCGGAGAGGGCGGGCGGTGCGGCCGCGATAGGCGAGACCTCGTACCAGCTCGGTGCGGGCCTGGGGATCGCACTGCTCGGCAGCGTCATGAACGCGGCCTACGCGCCCGGGCTCTCCCGGCTCCACGAGGAGGGCGTGCCCGCCGCCGCCGGATCGGCGGCGGCGCATTCGCTGGGCGAGGCCTACCAGGTGGCCGGCCGGCTGGGCGGCCCCATGGGGGAGCTCCTGCGGGACACCGCCCGGCGCGCCTTCGTCGACGGTCTGCACGTCACGCTGCTGGTCAGTGCGGGCCTGCTGCTGCTCGGGGCGCTGGCGGCACTGCGTCTGCCGCGGGGCATGGACTGCCCTCCGGCGAAGGGCGCCTGCCAGGAGGCGGCGGCCGTCGTGCCGGAGCAGGCCGCGGGGCCCGGAACCTCCGGATCCGCGTCCTGCCGCGACGCCCCTTCGCTCCGGGCGCCGGACGTCCCGAGGCCTCCTCCTCCCCGCCCCGGCCGACGCGAACCGGCCGAGGCCACGGGGTCTGGACGATCAGCACGCTGAGCCGTAACGTCGGTACGGCGCCGTAACTACCACTGCTAGTTTTAGTGGTGCGGCGCGTTTCTGTACCGTGCGAGCCGCCGGAGGCACCCATGTCCACCACCGAGTCCGCGAAGCCGCCGGAGACGTCGGAGCCGCTCAAGAGCGAGAGGCAGCCGTTCGATCCGGGTGACCCCCTCGGCATCGACGACCTCCTCGGCCCCGAGGACCTCGCGATCCGTGACACCGTGCGTACCTGGGCCGCCGACCGGGTCCTCCCGCACATCGCCGAGTGGTACGAGAACGGTGAACTCCCCGGCATCCGCGAGCTGGCCCGCGAGCTGGGTTCGCTCGGCGCGCTGGGCATGTCCCTGGAGGGGTACGGCTGTGCCGGGGCGAGCGCCGTCCAGTACGGCCTGGCCTGTCTGGAGCTGGAGGCCGCCGACTCGGGCATCCGCTCCCTGGTCTCCGTCCAGGGTTCCCTCGCCATGTACGCCATCCACCGCTTCGGCTCCGAGGAGCAGAAGCAGCGGTGGCTGCCCGGCATGGCCGCCGGTGAGACCATCGGCTGTTTCGGCCTCACCGAACCGGACCACGGCTCGGACCCCGCCGGGATGCGGACGCACGCCGTGCGGGACGGGTCGGACTGGATCCTCACCGGCCGCAAGATGTGGATCACCAACGGGTCGGTCGCCGGGGTCGCCGTCGTATGGGCGCAGACCGGCGAGGCGGGCGAGGGCCAGGGGATCCGCGGCTTCGTCGTGCCGACGGACAGCCCCGGCTTCTCCGCCCCCGAGATCAGGCACAAGTGGTCTCTGCGCGCCTCGGTCACCAGTGAGCTGGTCCTGGACGGTGTGCGGCTGCCCGCCGACGCGGTCCTGCCCCGGGCCACGGGGCTGCGCGGCCCGCTCAGCTGTCTCAGTCACGCGCGCTACGGGATCGTCTGGGGGGCCATGGGCGCCGCGCGGGCGAGCTTCGAGGCGGCTCTGGACTACGCGAAGTCCCGCGAGCAGTTCGGCAGGCTCATCGGCGGATTCCAGCTCACCCAGGCCAAGCTCGCGGACATGGCCCTGGAGCTCCACAAGGGCATCCTGCTCGCCCACCATCTGGGCCGCCGGATGGACGCGGGCAGGATCCGCCCGGAGCAGATCAGCTTCGGCAAGCTCAACAACGTGCGGGAGGCGATCGAGATCTGCCGCACCTCGCGCACGATCCTCGGCGCCAACGGGATCTCGCTGGAGTATCCGGTGATGCGGCACGCGACGAATCTGGAGTCGGTGCTCACCTACGAGGGAACCGTGGAGATGCACCAGCTGGTGCTGGGCAAGGCGCTCACCGGCCTGGACGCCTTCCGGTAGGAATCTCCGGCGAGCGCCCTGCTCAGCTCTGGTTGAAGAAGCCGTCGGCCGGCCGGCCGACGGCTTCGCCGGTGACGATCCGGGTGTGGGCGGGGGTCAGCAGGAAGACCCTGGTCGCCACGCGCTCGATGGAGCCGCGCAGACCGAAGGTCAGTCCCGCGGCGAAGTCCACGACGCGCTTCGCGTCGGTGGGGTCCATCGCCGTGAGGTTGACGATCACCGGCACACCGTCCCGGAAGAGCTCGCCGATCGCGCGCGCGTCCCGGAAGCTGTCCGGGGCGACGGTGGCGATCCGGCGCCCCGTGTCCTCGGCCTCCTCGGAAACCACCTGCACGCGGGGATCGGTCACCCATGGCTGATGCGTGCCGGTCTCGGCCTCCTCGGAGTACTCGTCGTCGTAGTACCGCTCGTCGTTGTCCTCCACGAGGCCCAGCCAGGCACTTGCCTTGCGCACCGATCCCATGGACGCCTCCTCTCACCGCGGTTCGTTGGTGTTCCGCATCTCTTTCCTATCCCCATGGTCGTCCATGATGCGGATACAGCGCCAAGGGGATAGACGTCCCCCGGGCGATTCGTGACGCTACTGGTGCAGAACATGTGGCGATTCGTCAGGGTTGGTGCCGTATAAGGGGGCTTGCGGAGTGAAAATATGATGCTCCGTCCGTACGGGTGACATGGCGGGCGTATGGGTGAACGGACCGGTCGATACGATGCATGCCGCGCAGATCGCACGGGCGCGCGGCCCGTGAGGTGAACGACTCCCGGGGGACCGTCGTGTTCGGAATCGTGAGGCCATGTACCCATCGGCTGTCCGAAGGGCTCAAGGCGGAGTGGATGGCCCATCTCTGCGGTCTGTGTCTGGCTCTTCGCGCGGACCACGGGCAGTTCGCCCGGGTCGTGACGAACTACGACGGGCTGATCGTCTCGGTCCTGACGGAGGCTCAGTCCGGGCGTGCGGCCGGACAGCGGCGCACCGCGGGCCCCTGTCCGCTGCGCTCGATGCGGACCGCTCCGGTCGCCCGCGGCGAGGGGGCCAGGCTCGCCGCGGCCGTGTCGCTCGTGCTGGCGTCGGCGAAGGTGCGCGACCATGTGGCCGACCGTGACGGGCTGTTGAAGCGGCGGCCGGTCGCCGCCGCCGCACGCCGGATCGCCGCGGGCTGGGACAGGGCCGGGGCGCGCACCGGAGCCGAGCTCGGCTTCGACACGGCGCTCCTGGTCGACGCCGTCGACCGGCAGACCGGTATCGAGTCCCTCGCCGGGCCGGGCACCCCGCTGCTGACGGTCACCGAACCCACCGAGACGGCGACGGCCGCGGCCTTCGCGCACACCGCCGTGCTCGCGGGCAGGCCGCAGAACGCGGAGCCGCTGGCCGAGGCCGGGCGGCTCTTCGGGCGGCTCGCCCATCTGCTGGACGCCGTGGAGGACCGCGAGGCCGACGCCGCGTCGGGTGCCTGGAACCCGCTCACCGCGACCGGCACGCCGCTCGCCGAGGCCCGCCGCCTGTGCGACGACGCGCTGCACGGCGTACGCCTCGCGATGCGGGACGCGGAATTCACCGACGGCACGCTGGCGCACGTGCTCCTGGTGCACGAGCTGCGGCGCTCGGTGGACCGGGCCTTCGGATCCGCCTCGTGCTCGCACCAGCGGGGCGGGCAGCCCTCGGGCGCCTTCGGCCCGCCGCCCGGCAACCCGTACGCGCCCGCCCCCGGTGGCCCGTCCGGCC
>NZ_DATMVN010000608.1:0-10587 GCF_035563135.1 Streptomyces sp. | reverse complement strand
ACTTCGGCAACATCCTGGCCGGGCGCGCGGAGGAGGGCCGGGCGGGGGAGTGGGTCGCGCTGGATCCGAAGCCGTTGGGCGGTGATCCGGGGTTCGAGCTGTTCCCGGCACTGCACAACAGGTTCGACGCGTCCGAGGTGCTGTGGAGGTTCGATCTGCTGTCCGGGGTGCTGGGGCTGGACCGGGAGCGTGCGCGGGCGTGGACGCTGGGGCGGGTGCTGCAGAACGGGCTGTGGGGGATCCGGGGCGGGGCGCGGCGGCCGGCGGCGGATCATGCGGAGATCGCCCGGCAGTTGCTGGGGCGGAATTGAAAGGGCGGGGAGGTCTGCCGGCCTGTTTAGGCTGCCTCCATGATTCGTACAGCCACTGTTGAAGACGTCCCTGCCATCCACGCCATGGTCCGTGAGCTCGCCGAGTACGAGAAGGCGCTCGACGAGGCGAACGCCACCGAGGAACAGCTGCGTGAGGCGCTGTTCGGCGAGCGCCCCGCCGCGTACGCGCATGTGGCGGTGTCGGACGAGGACGGCGACGTGGTCGGGTTCGCGCTGTGGTTCCTCAACTTCTCGACGTGGCGCGGGGTGCACGGTGTGTACCTGGAGGATCTGTACGTGCGTCCCGGGCGTCGCGGCAGCGGTTACGGGAAGGCGCTGCTGGCGGAGCTGGCGCGGATCTGTGTGGACCGCGGCTACGGGCGTCTGGAGTGGTCGGTGCTGAACTGGAACGCCCCGTCCATCGTGTTCTACGAGTCGCTGGGTGCGCGTGCGCAGGACGAGTGGACGGTGTACCGGCTGACGGACGGAGCGCTGGCGGAGCTCGGGGCGGCCTGAGGTTCTTCACGGTACGAGGACGTCCCTGCCCGCCGTGCCGCGCGTCTCCGGTGCGTGGTGGGCGGCGGGCGGTTCGCCGTGCTGGTTCTGTGACACCGGGCCGGAGTGATGTCGGTGGTGTGCGTCACGATGGGGGCATGGCACGTACAGGCAGCAGGAGCAGCAGGAGCGCGGGCGCGAAGGGCGGGGTGGCCGAGGCGCGGCGGCCGGAGGTCCGGCTGCCGCCGCTCGTGGCGTACGACGGTGAGGGCCTGGAGGCCGACGGGGATTACGACGGTGTGCGGTTCGAGGAGACGGATCTGGCCGACGCGTCGGGTCCCGGAGCGCGCTTCATGGACTGCGAGCTGCGTGGCTGCGCCCTGGACCGCACGGAGCTGGTGCGGGCCAGGTTCATCGATTCGGTGCTGACGGGTGTGCGGGGGGTGGGCACCGATCTGGCGGGGGCGTCGCTGCGGGATGTGGAGGTCGTGGACGCGCGGCTGGGCGGGGTGCAGCTGCACGGTGCGGTGCTGGAGCGGGTGCTCGTGCGGGGCGGGAAGATCGACTACCTGAATCTGCGCAAGGCACGGCTGAAGGACGTCGTCTTCGAGGGGTGTGTGCTCTCGGAGCCGGATTTCGGGGAGGCGCAGCTGGTGCGGGTGGAGTTCCGGGACTGTGTGCTGAAGCGGGCCGACTTCAGTTCCGTGCGGATGGAGTCCGTCGATCTGCGGACGGTCGCCGAGCTCGACATCGCGCGGGGTGTGGAGCGGCTGGCGGGGGCGGTGATCAGCCCGTCCCAGCTGATGGAGCTGGCTCCGGCGTTCGCGGCGCAGATCGGGGTGCGGGTGGAGGCGTAGGCCGGGGCGGGGGCTCCGGGCGCCGTCAGAGACGGGGGAAGCGGGCCTGGAGGTCCCAGATGACGGGGTTGTCGGCGAGGCCTTCGTGCATGTCGGCGAGGTCGGCGATCAGGTCGTGCAGGAAGTCGCGGGCCTCGCGGCGCAGCAGGGAGTGGCTGAAGGTGAGCGGGGGCTCGTCGCCGGGCATCCAGTCGGCCTCGACGTCCACCCAGCCGAAGCGCCGTTCGAAGAGCATCCGGTCGGACGACTCGGTGAAGTCGAGCTCGGCGTACTGCCGGCGGTGCGAGCGGTTGCCCCGGGGGTCGCGGTCGATCTGTTCGACGATGTCGCAGAGCGCCCAGGCGAAGTCGAGTACGGGCACCCACCCCCAGGCTGTGGATACTTCGCGGTCGGCCTTGGTGTCGGCGAGGTAGACGTCGCCGGAGAACAGGTCGTGCCGCAGGGCGTGGACGTCCGCGCGGCGGTAGTCGGTCTGCGGGGGGTCCGGGAAGCGCCGGGAGAGGGAGTAGCCGATGTCGAGCACGCTTCGATGGTGTCATGCCGTGTGAGCGCCCCGCGCCGTCCGCTGCCCCGGGGGCCTCGTCGGCTGCTGCGGGGCGGTCCGCCCGGCAGGGGGGCGGCGCCGAGCGGCTGAGGGGCGGGACCGCCAGTCCATCGGTCCGGCGGTCCATCGGTCCATCGGTCCATCGGTCCGGCGGTCCGGCGGTCCGGCGGCCCGGCGGTCCGGCGGTCAATCGGGCGCCGGGCGCCGGGCACGGGGCATCGGCCATCGGTCACGGGGCATCGGTCGCGGGGCATCGGTCGTCGGTCACGGGAGGAGCCGTTGCTCCTTGGCGACGGCGACCGCTCCTGCCCGGGTGTCCACGCCGAGCTTCTCGTAGATCCGGCCCAGGTGGGTCTTGACGGTGGCCTCGCTGATGAAGAGGGCCCGCGCGATGTCACGGTTGCCGAGGCCCCGGGAGAGCTGGCCCAGGATGTCTCGTTCGCGGTCGGTCAAGGAGGGCCGGGGGCTGCGCATCCGGGCCATGACCCGGCTGGCGACCGGTGGGGAGAGCGTGGTGCGGCCCTGTGCGGCGGCGCGGATCGCGGCGAAGAGCTCTTCCGGGCGTTCGGCCTTCAGCAGGTAGCCGGTGGCTCCCGCCTCGATCGCACGGGTGATGTCGGCATCGGTGTCGTAGGTGGTGAGGACGAGCACATGGCCTGTTCCGGCGGCTGCGATGCGGCGGGTGGCTTCGACGCCGTCGATGCCGGGGCCCAGCTGGAGGTCCATCAGGACGACGTCGGGGCCGAGCCGGGCGGCGAGGGCGACGGCCTCCTCGCCGCTGCCCGCCTCGCCCACGACCTCGATGTCGGGCTCACCGCCGAGGAGGGCGAGCAGCCCGGCCCGTACGACGGTGTGGTCGTCGCAGAGCAGGATCCGTACGGGCGGAGTCATGCGCGGTCCTCCGGGGCGGGTCGGGTGGCGGGGTGGAGCAGGGGGACGGCGGCGGACAGGACGGTGCCGTCGCCCGGGGCCGATTCGATGGTCAGGGTGCCGCCGAGCTGCTGGACCCGGGCCCGCATCGCGGGCAGTCCGTGGCCGCGTACGCCCTCGGGCGGGCGGGGCGCCGGCCGCCCGGGGCTGAAGCCCCGGCCGTTGTCGGCGATGTCGAGGACGACCCGGTCCCCGAGGTGGGTCAGGGTCAGTGCGGCGACGGTGGCCTCCGCGTGCTCGGCGACGTTCGCGAGGGCGCCCTGCGCGATGCGCAGCAGCGCCGACTGGACCCGGTCGGGAAGCGTGACGGCCGGGACGCCCTCCACATGGCAGCGGACGGTGAGGCCGCCTCGTGCCTGAGCGGTCTCCCGGGCGGCGAGCGCGTGGAGGGCCGCCTCCAGGCCACCGCCCTCCGCCAGGTCGGCCGGGGCGAGGTCGTGCACGAAGCGGCGGGCCTCGGCGAGACTGCGCTCCGCGATGCCGGCCGCCGTCAGGACGTGACCCCGGGCGGCGGCCGGGTCGGTGTCCCAGGAGCGGTCGGCCGCCTGGAGCAGCATCTGCTGGCTGGAGAGGCCTTGGGCCAGGGTGTCGTGGATCTCCATGGACAGCCGCTGGCGTTCGGCGAGCGTTCCTTCGCGGCGTTCGGTCGCGGCCAGCTCCCGTCGGGTGCGCAGCAGGTCGTCGATCAGCTCCCGCTGCCGTGCGGCGAGCTCCCGTTGGCGTACGGCCTGGCGCTGCATGTGGACGAAGACGGCGGTGGCGACGGCGGCGACGGCGGGCGGGGCGAGGACGAGATTCGGGTCGAAGCCCGTGGCGAGCCGCAGTTGTGCGGCGACGACGAAGACGGTGAGCAGGGCGACGAGGGCCAGGGCGGCGCGCGGCGGCAGGATCCGCAGGCCCGTGTAGAAGAGCGGCACCGCGCACCACGCGAAGCTCGGCGCGAGGACGACGAGGATCATCCACACCAGGACGAGGACGCCCAGCCAGGTCAGCCGGCGGGGTGTGGGGCGGGAGCCGAGCACCGGCCCGAGGAGGTACAGGACGGCGAGCACGGCCGACAGCGCGATGATCCAGGGGGTACGGGTCTCGCCGGGGTGGCGCATCAGGAAGCGCGCGAGCGAGGCGCCGAGCAGCAGGAAGAACGCGGCGTGCATGAGGAAGGACAGCCACCGGGCGTCCGGGTCGGCACCGGGCGTGTCCGGCCGGTCCGTGGTCTCCGGGGAGCCTGGTGTGTCCGGCCGGTCCGTGGTGCCCGGGGGCGCCGTCCGCTCCGCGTCCGGATCGCTTCCGTACCGCCGCACCTCGTACCCCGCGCTTCCTCGACCAGGACCTGCGCTGCCGCATCGCCGCGCTGTTGCCTCCCGCGCTGCTGCTGACCTGCGCGGACATCCCATGGTCGCTTCCCGGGGCCGCCCCCGCATCAACCGATCGGCTGACGGAGCGGTCAGCCGACACGGGCGCGGCTTCCAGCCGGTACGCCGACGGTACGGGCCCGGATCCGGCCGGAGGATCGAGACCGGAAGCCAGACGGTTCGAGGCCGAGCCGAAAACACCCGAGGAGCCCACCATGAAGAAGATGTCGCTGCGCACCCGTGTCCTGACCGGTGCCGTCGCCGCCGCAGCCCTGGGCGCCGGAACCTTCGGCGCGATGTCCGCCAACGCGTCCACCCCGGCCGCCGCGCCCGCCGCCGTCGTGAAGGCCGACGCCTCCGACCGGAATCTGCAGCAGTCCACCCACCTGACCGTCGCCGCCGCGACCAAGGCCGCGCAGGCCGCTCTGGACGCTGCGAAGAAGGAGAACCAGCGCATCTCGGTGGCCGTCGTCGACCGTAACGGCAACACCGTCGTGACCCTGCGCGGCGACGGTGCGGGCCCGCAGTCCCCCGAGTCCGCCGTGAAGAAGGCGTACACCGCCGTGTCCTGGAACGCGCCCACCTCCGAGCTGGTCGAGCGCCTGGAGCAGGCACCGAATCTGAAGGACATCCCCGGCACCCTGTTCCTGGCGGGCGGCTCGCCCGTACAGGTCAAGGGCGCCCCGGTGGCGGGTATCGGTGTGGCGGGCGCCCCGAGCGGAGCCCTGGACGAGAAGTTCGCCGCGGCGGGCGTCGCAGCCGTCTCCAAGTAGCGGCAGCCGCGCATCGGGCGTCACGGTGCGGGCGAACCGGCACAGCACGACGCGCGGGAGGTACGGCGTACGCGGAGTGGCTCCGCGGTGCGAACGCACGGGAGCCCCCGGCCGGCCGGGGCCGGCGGGGGGCTCCCGTGGGAAGCCGGTGCGTCAGAGGTTGACGCCGAAGTCCTGGGCGATGCCACGCAGGCCCGAGGCGTAACCCTGGCCGACCGCGCGGAACTTCCACTCGGCGCCGTTGCGGTAGAGCTCGCCGAAGACCATGGCGGTCTCGGTGGCGGCGTCCTCGCTCAGGTCGTAGCGGGCGATCTCGGTGCCGCCGGCCTGGTTGATGATGCGGATGAAGGCGTTCCGCACCTGGCCGAAGTTCTGGCTGCGGGCCTCGGCGTCGTAGATGGAGACCGGGAAGACGATCTTGTCGATGTCCGCCGGAAGGCCCGCGAGGTTGACGTTGATCTGCTCGTCGTCGCCCTCGCCCTGGCCCGTGACGTTGTCACCGGTGTGGACGATGGTCTGGTCCGGTGTCGCCTTGTTGTTGAAGAAGACGAAGTGGCTGTCGGAGAAGACCTTGCCGGCGTTGTCGACCGCGATCGCCGAGGCGTCGAGGTCGAAGTCGGTGCCGGTGGTGGTCCGGACGTCCCAGCCGAGGCCGACCGTGACGGCGGTCAGGCCCGGGGCCTCCTTGGTGAGCGAGACGTTGCCGCCCTTGGACAGGCTTACAGCCATGGGAAGTCCCTTTCCTCGTCATGTGACTCGTGTGCGGGCTTCGTGCCCTCACGAAAGCTACCGTCACCCGTCCTAACGCAGACAAGTGACCACGAGGTTCCTGCTCGCTTTACTTTCTTTGCCGAACTTCTGGCCGAACGCTCGCAAAACAAGGTGACGAACCGGCTGGGGGCCGGGGAACATGGGGGTCATGTCCGGGCCCTATGTCATCCGCGGTTCGGTCTCCTTGCCGGAGGCCGAACTCATGTGGCGTTTCTCGCGGTCCTCCGGGCCCGGCGGACAGCACGTCAACACGAGCGACTCCCAGGTGGAGCTCCGCTTCGATCTCGCGGCGACCGATTCCCTGCCCGAGGTGTGGAAGGCCCGGGCCATGGAGCGGCTGTCGGGCCGGCTGGTCGGCGGTGTCGTCTCCGTACGGGCCTCGGAGCACCGCTCCCAGTGGCGCAACCGCGAGACGGCCGCCGTGCGGCTCGCCGCGCTCCTGGCGGAGGCCACGGCACCGCCGCCCAAGCCGCGCCTCAAGAAGAAGATCCCGCGTGGCATCAACGAGCGCCGGCTGCGGGAGAAGAAGCAGCGGAGCGACACGAAGCGCGGGCGCTCCGGCCGCGACTGGTAGGACCGTGCGGAGCCCGGCAGGGAGCGCGGGTCAGCCCAGCTGCCGGTAGCGGCCCTTGAAGTACGTCAGGGGCTCGCCGTCCGGGCTCGGCAGCGACGCCCCCAGCACCCGGCCGATCACCAGCGTGTGGTCCCCGGCCACGACGCGCTGTTCCGTACGGCACTCCAGGGTGGCCAGCGCCCCGCCCACCAGTGGCGCCCCCGTGGCCTCGCCCCGGGTGCAGGGGATGTCCGCGAACAGCAGCCGGTCGCTGATCCGTCCCTTCATGGCGAACCGCCCGGCGACGTGCCGCTGGCCCTCCGTCAGCACCGACACCGCCCACAGGGGCTGCTCGGCCAGCAGGTCGTCCATCCGTGAGTCGTTGCGCAGGCTCACCATGACCAGCGGCGGGTCCAGGGAGACCGACATGAAGGCGGTCGCGGTCATCCCGACCTCCTCACCCCGGCCGGACTCGTCGAGCGGCGGTTCCTGGGCGGTGACCAGCACCACGCCCGCGGCCAGACGGGACAGGGCGGCGCGGAATTCGTCGTTGCTCACCCCTTCAGCATGGAGGACGGCTTCGGGGCGCGGGGCGGGGGGAGTCTTCTGCGGCACACCGGGCACGCTAGTGCCGCGGGGCGCGCCGTCACATCGGGCCAGGGGACCAGCCGGGACCTAGGACCGAGGGACCACGCGCTCCGATGTGCGTTCAGTGAACAGCGATTTGCGTTCGGTGAACAACAGGAGTCCCTGGAGGTGCCTCGGGCAGTCTTCACCATCTGTTGTGACTTGAGTCACAGAGAGCAATATTTGTTGACCCTGTGTACCGGGTGCACAGCTCACTGTGATTCAGTGGCCGTGACAGTGCAACAAGTACGTCGATATGAAACCTGGAGTTGCTGTCGAGGTCTCGGGGAGTGCGAGCAATGGAGGCCGAGTCGGAGCCGTACGTCCGCCTTGCGACCATGCGGCAGTTGCACCAGGCCGTCGCTGATCTCAACACGGCGCGGAGCCTGGCGGACACGCTGCAGTCCGTGGCCGACGGCATCGTCACCGGCCTCGGTTATGAGCTGGGCTGCGTGAACCTCGTCCGCCCCGACGGTGATCTCGTGGTGGCCGCGTTCGCCGGCAACAGCGCCGCGGAAGCCCTGATCACCGGCCGTGTCGGCTCCCGTGAGTCCTGGGAGCGCAGGCTGTCGATGGGTGAGGCCTGGGACGGACTCCGGTTCATACCCCACACCGAGGGCTGGGTGCTCCTCGACGACGACGTACCGCAGTGGCACACCGAGGGTCCGGAGCCCCGCTTCGAGGACGAGTGGCACCCCCTGGACCGCCTCTACGCCCCCATGTACGCCACCGGCGGAGGTCTGGACCTCCTGGGTGTCCTCTCGGTCGACAGGCCGCGCAACGGCCGCCGCCCCGGCGCCTGGGGCCGCGAGGCCCTCCAGATGTACGCCTCCCAGGCCGCCATTGCGATCAGTAACGCTCGCCTCCGAGCAAACATGCAGCGCGCCCTCGTCAGGCTGGAGCGCGAGCAGCAGGCGCTGCGCGCCAGTGAGGAATCCTTCCGCCAGGCCTTCGAGTACGCCCCCAGTGGCATGGCCATCGCCGAGATAGGCGGTGACCAGCACGGGCGGCTGCTGCGGACCAACGACGCGCTCTGCCGGCTCCTGGGGCGCCCCGCCTCGGTCCTGCGCCGCTACTCCTTCGCCGACCTCGTCCACCCCGAGGACATCGGCACCCTGCTCCGCACGTCCGCCGAGGGCGGGCGCGCGGAGCTGCGGCTGGGGCGCAGGGACGGCACGTACCTGTGGGTCTCGCTGCGCAACTCCGTCGTCGCCGACACCACGGACGGGCCGCGCTTCCTGCTCACCCATGTCGAGGACATCGAGGAGCGCAAGCGCAACGAGCTGAACCTCGCGCACCGCGCCTCGCACGACGCGCTCACCGGCCTGCCCAACAGCGCCGAGCTGCGCTCCCGGCTCAGCGCACGCCTGTGTGAGAGGCCTCACTCGATGACCTCCACCGCGATCGAGGCGCTGGACGCGGCGTACGGCGACGTCGAGAGTTCGGCGCAGGGGTACCGGATGGACGGCTACGAAGGGGAGGTCGCGCCGGGCGTCGGCCCCTACGACCACCATGTGCACCTCGAGGCGCCCGACCCGGAGCACGACGACGGGACCAAGGGGCTCGCGGTGCTCTTCTGCGACCTCGACGGCTTCAAGTCCATCAACGACCGCTTCGGGCACCACGCGGGTGACGCAGTTCTCATCGAGGTCGCCCGCCGCCTCACGACCTGCGTACGGGACGGTGACACCGTCGCGCGGCTCGGGGGTGACGAATTCGTCGTCCTCGCGGACGGCCTCGGGGCGGCAGATGCCGCGGATCTGGCCGTACGCTTGCGTAACGCCATCATTCCGCCCATCAGGGTGGACGGCCGGGCAGTCAGGGTCGGGGCGAGTTTCGGTATCGGCTGGGCCGAGTGCGGCATGACGGACGAAGAGGTCCTGCACTCCGCCGACCAGCGGATGTACGTGGAGAAGCGGTCCCGATCGAAGGTTCACCGCAGAGCAGGCTGACGTTAACGCCCTGGCTGTTCCCGTACACCGCCCGGTTTTCCGGGGGGCCGGAGGCAATTCGACGCGTGCTCCGTTCGGGGTAGGCTCGGCCGGTCGGCGACGGCTGGCGACATGGTGAGGAGTGACCCAGGGATGACGGCCGGAAACAACGGCGCGAGCAAGCCCGAGGACGACGATCCGTTCGGCTATCTGTACGCGGACGGGCAGGCGGCAGGCGCACAGCCGCCCGGGCAGGGCGGCTACGGCTACCCCGGTCCCGCGGCGCAGCCCGGCAGGCCCAGAACGTCGTACAACCAGGTGCGGGCGGTCGGCGAGCGCCAGTACGGGCAGGTCCCGCAGCAGTCGGTCTACGGCCAGCAGCCCCAGCAGTACGGCCGGCCGAACCCGCAGTACGCGGCGCCGGAGACCTACCCCGGCGGTGCGGTGACCGCGCAGCACGGGTCGGTGCCGGGCGGGGGCGGCAGGAACGCCGGTCCCGGCCGTGGCGGCCCCAACACGAAGGCGCTGCTGATCGCGGCCGTCGCCGTGGTCGCGGTGGTGCTCGTCGGTATCGGTGCCGCGCTGATGACGGGTGACGACGACGAGGGCAAGAAGGCCGAGGCCAGTTCCTCGGCGGGTCCGGCCGAGGAGGTCGAGGAGTCCCCGAAGCCCGAGGAGTCGGCGGATCCGTCCCAGGAACCCGTCGATCTTCCCGAGCAGGACGCGGCGACGCTGACGCTCGGGGGCACGGCCTCGCTGGACAACACGGTCAAGGGCGCGAAGAGCGCCAACGGCCAATACATCAGCCTCAACGAGGTCGGCCGGTCGGCCACCTGGACGGTCGATGTGCCGGAGAGCGGCCCGTACACGCTGTACGTGACGTACGGCGTGCCGGGCAGGGACGCCAAGACGTCCCTCACGGTCAACGACGAGGCGCCCCGCTCCATCAACATGAAGAACTTCGCGCGTGCCGCGGAGGGAGACCTGGAGAAGGGCTGGACGACGACGTATGCGTACGTCCAGCTGGAGAAGGGGACGAACAAGCTGATGCTGTCGTGCAACGAGGGCGACTCGTGCGACGCCAACCTCGACCAGCTCTCGCTGAAGTCGGGCCACGTCAAGAGCTGACCCGCCGTACGCTCCGGCAACCCGTGCACCACCGCGTCCCGGTCCTCGCCCAGCGAGCCGGGACGCGGTGGTGCACGGGGGCCCGGGAGGGGGCGTCTTTGCCGCTCGCCGGGGCGGGTGCCCGGTGTGTTCAGGCCGCCGGGGCGTGCTGTTCGACGGTGACGCGGGTCAGCAGGTCCTCGTAGGCCGCGCGGTCGAACTCGCCGGCCGCCGGGGCCATCACGGTCGCCGTGGACAGGGCCACCGCGCGTGCCAGCCGCTCCGGCCAGCTCAGCCCTTCGGCGAGGGCGGACAGCAGCCCGGCCACGGCGGAGT
>NZ_DATMVN010000607.1:0-7253 GCF_035563135.1 Streptomyces sp. | reverse complement strand
GTGCGGGTGCTGGGCGGGGACACGCCGACGGCGCTGCGGATCCAGGAGTGGCGGACGAAGGAGACCCACGAGTTCCCCCTGGTGGCGGACGAGGACACGGACGGCCGTACCGTCGTCGCCGAGGTGCCGCTGGTGGCGTTCCGGGGCTCCGACGGCGACTGGGGTGTCCAGCTGGCCTGCGGGGCGCGCCGGCTGACGGTCGCGGCCCGTCCGGAGACGGACGCGGCGAGGTATCCGCTGCCCGGCGGCCGTGAGGTCTACGCCGCCGCCAACCCTTCCGGGGACCTGGTGCTCACCGACCGGGACGTGCGGCCCGTCGTCACCGGGCTCTCGTGGACCGACGACGCCGGCCTGGTCCTGGAGGGGACCTTCCCGGCCCTGGGCGGCCGCCCGGTCGATCTCGTCCTGCGTCACAGCGGCCACCAGGAGGAGAACACCTTCGCGGTGGAGCGCACGGACGCCGGTTTCCGCACGGAGCTGTCCCCCGGGGCCGTCGACGGGCCGGGCGGGGTGCTGCCGCTCGCCGAGGGCCGGTGGTACCCCTTCCTCCGGGAGCGGGGCGAGAGGGACCCGGAGCGTTATCTGCCGCTGCGCGTGGTGCACCAGCTGCACGCCGGACTGCCGCTGGGGTACGGATCGGGAGGGCGCCGCTTCACCCTGGAGCGGCGCTTCCACGACCGGCTCTGCCTGCACTCGGGCAGTGCCCTGCCGCCGGAGGACCGGGGGGCCTACGGGCAGCGGCGGCTGCGCGAGCGGTATGCGGGCCTGCGGGGCCGGGAGCTGTGGGACACCGTGCTGTACTCCAGTTTCGACGGCCGCCAGTACTCCGACTCGCCCCGCGCCGTCCACGAGGAGCTGACCCGGCGCGGCACCGGTGTGGAGCACCTGTGGGTGGTGCGGGACCAGCAGGCGGCGGTGCCCGAAGGGGTGCGTGCCGTGGCCCTGCACAGCGCCGAATGGCACGACGCGCTGGCCCGCAGCCGGTGGATCGTCACCAACACCCAGCTGCCCGAGTGGTTCGAGCGGTCCGAGGGGCAGCTCGTCGTCCAGACCTGGCACGGCACCCCGCTCAAGCGCATCGGCCGTGACCTGGAGGGAACGGCTTTCGCGGACACCGCGTACATGGAGTCCATGCCACGGCGTGCCGCCCAGTGGAGCGTGCTCGTCTCGCCGAACCGCTTCTCGACGCCCGTCCTGCGCCGTGCGTTCGGGCACACGGGCGAGGTCCTCGAATGCGGTTACCCGCGCAACGACCTGCTGTACGCCGCCGACCGGACGAAGGTCGCCGACGCCGTCCGGCGGTCGCTCGGCGTGCCCGACGGGAAACGGGTCGTCCTGTACGCCCCCACCTGGCGCGAGGACCGGCCCAAGCAGGGCGGGCGGTACGGACTCGATCTCCGGCTGGACCTCGAACAGGCGCGGAGAGCGCTCGGCGACGACCACGTCCTGCTGGTGCGCCGGCACTACCTGGTCGGCGGGAGCGTCCCGGAGAGCGACTTCGTCCGGGACGTGTCGCGCCATCCCGATGTCACCGAGCTGATGCTGGTCAGCGATGTGCTGGTCACCGACTACTCGTCCCTGATGTTCGACTTCGCGCAGACGGGCCGGCCGATGCTCTTCCACACCTACGACCTGGAGCACTACCGCGACACCCTGCGCGGCTTCTGCTTCGACTTCGAGAACCGGGCGCCCGGCCCGCTGATCACCGACTCGGCCGCCGTCGTCGAGGCCCTGCGCGACCCGGAGGCCGCGACGGCGGGCCACCAGGAGGCCTACGCCGCCTTCCGCGAGGCCTTCTGCGACCTCGACGACGGGACGGCGGCCGCGCAGGTCGCGGACCGGATGCTGAAGGAGGTACGGGCATGAGCACGCCCGACTTCAGCTGTGTGGTCACCGCCGCGGAGGGCGGCGAGGACGCGCTGACGGCGTCCGTGGAGTCCGTGCTCGACCAGAGCCTGCGCGCCGTCGAGGCCCTCGTCGTCCTGCCCGCCGGAGCATCCGCCGCCCTGCGCAAGGCGGCGGGAACGCTCGCCGGGCGCTCCCCGGGCCACGTCCGTGTGCTCGACCCGGGCAAGAGCTCCGTCGCCGCGCTGCGCAACGCCGGTCTGGACGCGGCGCGGGGCACGTACCTCCTCGTGCTCGACACCGGTGAGCGCCTCCAGCGGCACGCGTGCCGCAACCTCTGGGAGGCAGGGGCGCGCACCCGCGCCGACCTGGTCGCGGGGCGCTGGAGCCGGTACACCGGGGACGGCACGAAGGAGCGGGAGCCCTCCTGGCAGCACCCGCTGTTCCTCCGCTCCCGCACCGTCGCCCGGTTCACCGAAGCACCCGGACTCGCGGTGCGCGACGCCCTGGTGACCGGCTTCTGCCTGCGCCGCGCGGCGGTGGAGCGGCAAGCGCTGCGCTACGACGAGGACCTCACCCACAGCGGGATCCTGTTCGGCCTCCTGGCCGCGACCGTGGTCGGCCGCATCGCGCTCGTACGCCGCCGGATCGTCTCCGGGCGTGCCGTGCCCGACGCCGGCCGGGACCTCGCCGGGCTCGTGGAGGCGCACCGGCGCGTGTGCCAGGTGCTGGTGGCCCGGGGGCCGGCGGAGCTGTGCGAGGAGCGGGAGCGTGCCTTCCTGCTCGACCACCTCGTGCCGCTGGTGCGCACCTTCCCCGAGCTGCCCGCCGCCGCACGCGGACGCATCGCGGCGACGGCGGCCCGGGTGCTGCCCGGCTGCGTCCCGGAGGCGGCCCTGCTCACCCTTCCGCCCGCCGAGCGCGTCGGCGTCCGGATGCTGGAGCGCGGCGACGCCGACGGGGTGCTCACGGCGGCGTACGCGCTGCGCAGACGGGGCACCGTGGCCGCGCCCCTGACCCTGGAGGACGACGGGCGGATGTACTGGCCGGGCGGCCCCGACCCCGTGCTGGACGTCACCGGACTCGGGCACCAGTACCGCACGTTCGGCGAGCTGAAGCTGATGAACCGGCTCACCCGCTACCAGGCCGACGGCCGCGAGGTCCTGCTCGAAGGCCGGCTCGTCCTGCCCGGGCACACCGGACCGGACCCGGACGGCCCCCTCACGGCCCATCTGGAGTTCCGCGTACGCGACGGTTCCCGCGCGTTCCGGGCCCCGGTCGGGGAGCTGCGGCCCGACGCCACCGGCATCAGCTGGTCCGCCCGCGTCGGCCTCACCGGCCTGCTGCGCCCCCTCGGCCCCCGGGACACGGTGTGGGACGCGCGGATGGTGGTGGAGGACGGCCGGGCCCGCTCGGTGAGCGATCTGTTCGCCGCCCACGACCTCGTCGGCCCGGCGGACCGTTCTCCCGCGCTGCCCCGGCTGGGCAGGGCGGCCGGGGACACCTGGCAGCCCTACATCACGCTCCGGGACCATCTGGCGCTCCGGCTCGAAGCCCGTCACCGGCCGGCCCGCACGGCCCGCCGGCTGGTCCACTACGCCACCCACTTCCGCCCCGCCCGCCGGGCCAGGCTCCTGCTGCGGGCCCTGCGCAGGCGCCGGGACCGTCTGCACGCCAGGGGCTTCAAGGTCTCCGTCTACCGCTCCTGGCTGCTCCGGCTGCCCGTGCGCAGGGGTTCCGTCGTCTTCGAGAGCCACATGGGCACCTGCTACGGCGACAGCCCGCGGGCCGTCCACGAGGAGGTGCGCGCCCGAGGGCTCAGGATGCGCTGCGTCTGGTCGTACGCCGACTCCCCGGCGGGCTTCCCTCCGGACGCCAGGCTCGTGCGCCGCTGGTCCTGGCGCTACCTGTGGGCCCTGGCCCGTGCGGAGTACTGGGTGGACAACCAGGGATTCCCGCAGCACCTCGACAAGCCCTCGGGCACGACCTACCTGCAGACCTGGCACGGTTCGGCGTACAAGCGCATGGGCTTCGACGAGACCCGGGTGCGCATGCAGAACGCCCCGCAGCGTGCACGGCTCCAGCAGGCCGTGAACCGCTTCGACCACTTCCTCGTGCGGTCCGAGCACGACGAGCGCACGCTGGCCCGTGCCTACCGGCTGCCCGAGCGGACGCTGCTGCGCACCGGTTACCCCCGCAACGACGCCCTGTTCGCCGCGCGGGCCCGGGACGAGGCCGAGGGGAGGCTGCCCCGCCCGGCGCTCGCGGCCGAGCTCGGTCTGCCCGACCACCGGAAGGCCGTGCTGTACGCGCCGACCTTCCGGGGCGGGCCGGGCAGGCGCAGGCGGCAGCGGCTCCTGCTGGACGCGGCGCGCTTCGCGGAGCGGTTCGGCGACACGTACACGCTGCTGGTGCGGGCGCACTACCTGGAGGCGGCGAGCCTGCCGGTCTGCCCGCCGGGGACGGTCGTGGACGTGTCGCGCCACCACGACGTGAGTGAACTCCTCACGCTCGCCGACGTCCTGGTCACCGACTACTCGTCGATCATGTTCGACTACGCGCTCCTGGACCGCCCGATCGTCCTGTTCGCCCCCGACCTCGACGACTACGCCGCCGAGCGGGGCAGTTACTTCGACCTGCGGGAGAAGGCGCCGGGACCGGTGACGGCGACCGAGGAGGAGCTGTTCGCCGTGCTGGCCCGGCTGAAGACCGCGGACACCGGCTTCCAGGAGGCGCGCGCGGCCTTCGCCGCGGAGTTCGGCGGCTACGAACGCGGGGACGCGGCCCGGGAGGTCGTGGACACCGTGTTCGCCCGGCACACCGTGCCGTCCCGCACCGCCCCGTCCCGCACCGTCCCTCTCGGGGAGGCCGGCCGATGAGCCGCAGCCGTGACGTCTTCATCATTTCCAACAGCACCGACGAACTCGGCGGTGTGACCGCCTGGACGCACCGGACCGCACACCTCTTCCAGGAGGCGGGACACCGGGTCCACACCATCGGCATCCACGCCGCCGAGCGGAAGATGGCCCTGCCCGATCCGCCCGGCCACCCCGTGACCGCCCTGTATCCGTCGCACCCTCCGACGCCCTGGGCGGCCAAGGGGCTGAGGGACCGCTTCCGGATCGCGGCCCGGCGCGCCGAGGCCGGCCGGGTGGCCCGGAAGCGGCACGCCGTGGAACGGCTCTCGGAGATCTTCCGGGCCGCCCGGCCCGGCGGGGTGGTGATCGTCAGCCAGGTCTGGGCCATGGAGTGGGTCGGCGAGGCGGACACCGGCGCCCTGCCGGTCATCGGGATGAGCCATGAGTCCTACGACTACTCCCGGGCGAGCCACCGCTACCGCTGGATCAAGAACCACTACCCGTCGCTGGAGCGCTGGCTCGTCCTCACGGAGGAGGACGCCGACAAGTGGGCGGCCGACGGGATGAACAACGTCGGTTTCATGCCCAACGCCCTGGCCGCGCTGCCCGGCGTGCCGTCCCCGCGCCGTGAGAAGTCGGTCGCGAGCATCGGCCGGCTCACCGACCAGAAGGGCATCGACATGCTCCTGGACACCTGGGCGCTGGTGGCTCCGCTGCGCCCGGACTGGCGGCTGGACGTGTACGGGACGGGCGAGGACGAGGCGGACCTCAGGGCGCAGTGCACCGGCCTGGGGCTCGACTCCTCGGTGGAGTGGCGGGGACGTACGGACGACGTCCCCGGGGCGCTCGCCGCGTCCTCCGTCTTCGTGCAGTCCTCACGCGGCGAGGGTTTTCCGCTCGCGCTGCTGGAGGCCATGGCGAGCGGGGTCCCGTGTGCGGCGTTCGACTGTGCGCCGGGGGTACGGGAGATCGTGCGCCACGGCGAGGACGGGCTGCTCGCGCCCGCCGGCGACATCGGCGCGCTCGCCGACCGGCTGCTCCGGCTCACCGGCAACCCCCGGCTGCGGGACGCGATGGGGGACCGGGCGCGGACCAACGTCCAGCGGTTCTCCGAGGCGGAGATCATGGACCGCTGGGAAGAGCTGTTCGCCCTCCTGGAGCGCTGAACGGCCCCGGGCCGGGCCTGTGCCCGGCCCCCGCGCCTGCCGGGGCCGGGGCCTCAGCCGCTGGTGTACTCCCGCACCGGCACCTGCCGCGGCACCCCGGTGCGCCCCCTGCCGGGCAGCGGGGCGGGCAGGGGCATGCCCGAGGTGTCGTCCAGGAAGACACGGCGCACCACCCGCTCCGCCGCGTGCCCGTCGTCGTACGGGCAGAACCGGGCCCGGAAAGCCGCCCGGCGCTGCGTGGAGCGGGGCCCGCGCCAGTGGTCGGTGGCGAAGATCTCGTGGAGTTCGTCCTGGTCACGGGCCACCGCCCCGGGCGGGAAGGCCGCCGGATCGAAGTACGTGCCGCGGGCCGCCTCGTAGGCCTGTGCGTCCTCCAGGTACAGGACGACCGGCCGGTCCAGGTTGACGTAGTCGAACATCAGCGAGGAGTAGTCCGTGATCAGCCCGTCGGAGGCGAGACAGAGCTCCTCGACGGACGGGTACGCGCTGACGTCGATGATCCGGGGGTGCCGGGTGTGGCCGGCGGTGGCCCGGTCCGTCGCGTCCAGGTAGTGGGAGCGGGCCAGGATCACGAAGTGCGGCCCCAGGACGCGGACCAGCCTCTCCAGGTCCAGGGACTGCTGCTGGGTGCGCAGGTAGTCACGGTGGGTCGGCGCGTACAGCAGGGCGGTGCTCCCCTCCGGGACGCCCAGGCGCTCGCGCAGCCGTGCGGCCTGTCCGGGGTCCGCGTGGTGGAAGACGTCGTTGCGCGGGCTTCCGTACTCCAGCGTCGTGTAGCCGGACGGGTAGGTGCGCTCCCACACGAGGGTGGAGTGCTGGTTGGCCGAGAGCGAGAAGTCCCACTTGTCGACGTTGCGCAGCAGCTGCGCGAAATCCATGGAGCCCGCGGCGGCCGGGCGGTGCACGAGGTCGGTGCCCATGGTCTTCAGAGGCGTCCCGTGGTGGGTCTGCACCAGCACCTGGCCGCGTCTCTTCACGAGCCTGCGGTCGAAGTTGACGTTGTTCACGAGATACCTGGAGCGTGCCAGAGCCGTCCAGTACGCGGCCGTCCCCGGGTGCAGCACACGGGTCGCGTCCGGCACCGTGCGGGCGTCCTCCGGGCGGCAGATCCAGGACGTGCGCAGCCCGGGGACGAGAGCCCTGGCCGTGGCCTCCAGCGCCGCGGGGCTACAGGTGTAGCCGCGGTGCCAGTAGGCGGTGAACACGGCGTCCTCGCTCCGCAGGGGCAGCCGCAGCTGGACGCGGTAGTGCAGCTGGAGCGCCGCCCCGCGTACCGCCCGGCGCGCCGTCGTGACCGCGCGCCCGAGCCGGCCGTGCAGCCGCTGCGCGGCCCACAGGACGCGGTACGTGCGGTGGGCGCCCAGCCGGAACAGCGCGTGCCTCA
>NZ_DATMVN010000606.1:0-2393 GCF_035563135.1 Streptomyces sp. | reverse complement strand
ATGGCGGCTTCGCCGGAAGGGCGGGACCGTGGCCGCCCGGCGCAGGATCAGGCCGAACTCGTCCCGGCCGGTTCCTGGTCGGACCGGCTCTCACCGGACGCGGACCGACCTCGCGGGCTCGTGGACCCGAGGACGACGGGCAGTGATCGGTAGCCACGCAGGATGACCGTGTCACGGCGGCGCCCGTAGCCCGCGAGGTCGAGATCGGGAAAACGCTCGAACAGCGCCCGAAGCGCGACCTCGCCCTCCATCCGCGCCAGCGAGGCGCCGAGGCAGAAGTGGATGCCGCTCCCGAAGGCGAGGTGCTCGCGCGCGTTGGTGCGCGCGACGTCGAAGACGTGTGGATCGGGGAACACCCGCGGATCCCGGTTGGCCGCGGCGAGGCCGAGGACCACCCACTCGCCCTCGGCGAGGGGGCTCCCGTGGACGGTGGTGTCCCGCCTGGCCCGGCGTGGCATCCGCTGCACGGGCGGGTCGATGCGGAGGACCTCGTCCACCGCGTTCGCCCACAGCGACGGGTGCTCGGCGAGCAGCCGGCGCTGGTCGGGATGGGCGAACAGCAGAGCGGCTCCGTTGCCGATGAGGTTGACGGTGGTCTCGAACCCGGCGCCGACGACCAGCGCGGCCGTGGCCAGCAGCTCGGTCTCGGTGAGGCCGCTGCCGTCGTCATCGACCGCGGTGACCAAGGCGGACAGCAGGTCCGGCCCCGGATCCCGGCGCAGCTGCCGCAGGTGCCCGCGCCACCAGGCGTCGAGCTCGACGAGGGTGCGCTCCACGTCGCGGTGGGTGGACCAGTTCACGCCCGTGTCCAGGTCCGGCGCGGCGCGGTCCCCCCAGGCGAGGAACTGATCGCGCATCGCCACCGGAACGCCGAGCATCTCGGAGATGACCGTGACGGGCAGCAGGCTCGCGTAGCGGGCGACGAGGTCCACGTGCCCGCCGTGCGCTGCGGCTTCACGCTCCAGACCGTCGAGGAGCTCGTCGGCGATCTGCCGGGTGCGCTCGCGCAGGCCGGCGACGGCCCGGGCGCTGAACGCCCGGCTGACCAGCCGGCGGTAGCGGGTGTGCTCGGGTGGGTCGACGGCGACCATCGACGGCGGGTCGATGGGGCTCACACCCGCCCGGGGGCCGGCCAGGCGCAGCGCCAGCCGCAGAACCGGCGGCAGCCGGTCGGTCCGATACGCACCGATCTGCCCGAAGGCGTCGCTGCGCAGGACGTCGGTGCAGACGTCGTGGTGGACGCTGATGCGGGCCAGGGCCCCGTCCGCGAACGGCGCAGCCGTCCGCAGCCGCTCGTAGAGCGGGTACGGGTCCGCGCGGAGGGCCGGATCGGCCAAGACCTGGGCGTCCGGGTTGCCGGCGCGGGCGCGTGCCCGGATAGCCACCCGCATCGCTCCGTGAGTGGCGGCCCAGCGGACCGCACTGCGCACCGATTCGTCCACAACGATCGCCCGTCCCCTCCGCGGCCGGTTCCGTCCGCGCCCCCGCGTGCCTCATCCTCGGGGACGCAGCCTTCCGGTTCCAGGGCCGACGGTCCCGCACACGTGGGGAGGACCACGAACGGCGACCGTGCGCGGTCGAGGAGACCGAGCCCGCCGCACTCAGCGGTTCCGACGTCGACTCGGCGGTCACCGGCCACTCCGCCACCTCCTCGACCGCCGATCAGCTCATGCACGGCCGCCCGGCACCCGTTCGAGAGTCGGTGGCATTCGACCGGCGACGCCGTCGACCGGGACATCCGGTGCGGCGGGGAGATCCGGATCGCGCTGCGCGGGGCGGACCGGTAGGACGAGGAGGAGGACGCCACGGGCGCCCTGCCTCTGCCTCCGAGCCCGCGAGGACCGCCCATGGCCGCTCCCACACTCGACACCGCCCCGTGGCTGGTCCGCCAGCCGCACGTGGATCCCGAGACTCTGGGCGTCGCCGAGTCCATCTTCAGTCTCTCCAACGGCTATGTCGGGATCCGGGGGACGCTCGACGAGGTGGAGCCCTCCGGCATGCGTGGCTCGTACCTGTCCGGCGTCTACGAGACCCATCCGCTGTCCTATCCCGAGGGCGGATTCGGGCAGCCCGAGGAGGGGCAGGCGATGCTGACCGTCGCCGACGGCACACCGCTGCGCCTCCTGGTCGACGGGGTTCCACTCGACGTGCGGGAGATCGATCCCCCGGTCCACGAACGTGTGCTGGACCTGCGCGCCGGCACGCTCGATCGGCTCGTTCGCTGGACGGCGCCGTCGGGCACGGCGGTGGAAGTGCGCTCGCGGCGCCTGGTCTCCGTCGTGGAACGGTCGGTGTGCGCGGTGCGGTACGAGGTCCGTGTCCTGGAGGGTTCCGCGCACGTGGTCGTCCGGTCCGAGCTGGCCGCCGGCGTGGTGACGCCGACGGGCGTGGAC
>NZ_DATMVN010000605.1:0-9404 GCF_035563135.1 Streptomyces sp. | reverse complement strand
GCTGACCCGTATCGGCACGGACATCGTGGGAGTGCGCGGGGCGGTCTGCGAGGGGGGTGACCGCAATGCGGGAAGGATCCAGCCGCACCTGGTGGCCGCCTTCCGCGCGGAGATGGACCGGCACGCCGGGGAACACGCGGCGGCCGTGGCCGCCGCGAGCTGAGTGCCGGGCATGCCGACATCTCAGCTCAGCCGCGCGCCCGGATCCAGCGGGGAACGCATCCCCGTGCTCGACCCGGCGACGGGCGAGGCGTTCGACGAGGCTCCCGGCCGGCAGCCGGACGAGTTGGACGCCGTCGTCGACCGGGCCCACGAAGCCTGGCGCAGCTGGCGGGCCGACCCCGCCGCCCGCACCGGAGCCCTGCTCGCGGCAGCCGACGCCGTCGAGGGGGCCGGGGGCGACCTCGCTCCGCTGCTCACCCGGGAACAGGGCAAACCTCTCTCCGAGTCGTACGCGGAGGTCGCCCGCACGGCGGCCCGTCTGCGCTACTTCGCCGAACTGAAGCCCGGTACCCGCTCGATCACGGACGGCCGTCCGGTGCACAGCGAGATCCGCTGGCGCTCACTCGGGCCCGTCGCCGCGATCGTTCCGTGGAACTTCCCCCTCCAGTTGGCGTCGGCGAAGTTCGCGCCCGCCCTCGCCGCCGGCAACACGATGGTGCTCAAGCCCTCCCCGTTCACGCCTCTCGCCACAAGGATGCTGGGGTCCGTCCTGTCCGCCGTCCTCCCGGAGGGCGTACTGACGATCGTCACGGGCCGCGAACCTCTCGGCGCCCGTCTGGCGTCCCATCCGGGGATCCGTCACGTGACGTTCACCGGCTCTGTTCCCACCGGGCGGGCCGTCGCAGGGGGCGCTGCGGCCTCGCTCGCCCGGGTCACCCTGGAGCTGGGCGGTAACGACGCCGCCATTCTGCTGGAGGACGTGGATGTCGGGCGGATCGCCGAGCGGCTGTTCTGGGCGGCGTTCCGCAACTGCGGCCAGGTCTGCATGGCGGTCAAGCGCGTCTACGCCCCGGCACGGCTCTACTCCCAGGTCGTCGAAGCCCTCGCCCACCGCGCGAAGACCGCAATCGTCGGACCCGGACTCGACCCCCGCTCGGAACTGGGGCCGCTCAGCAACGCTCCCCAGCTGGCACGGGTCGAGCGCTGCACGGCCCGGGCCATGGCAGCCGGCGCCCGGGCGGCGGCCGGCGGCCACCGGCTGGAGGGGCCGGGCTACTTCTTCGCCCCCACGGTCCTGGCGGATGTCCCGCCCCGGGCCCCGGTGGTGACGGAGGAGCAGTTCGGACCTGTCCTGCCGGTGCTGCCGTACGAAGACCTCGACGAAGCCGTCGAGGCGGCCAACGACACCGGTTTCGGGCTGGGCGGCTCCGTGTGGGGGACCGACCTCGACCGGGCGGAGGCGGTCGCCGGCCGGCTGGAGTGCGGTACGGCCTGGATCAACCACCACGCCGAGCTCTCCCTCGCCCAGCCCTTCGCGGGCATCAAGGAAAGCGGTGTCGGCGTCGCGGGCGGCCCATGGGGGCTCTACGGAAACCTCCGGCCGTTCGTCGTGCACCGTCCGCAGGAGGCATGACGATGAGGTTCGGCGCGGCGGTGCTGCGCTCGTACGGGAGCCGGTTCGCCGTCGAGGAGGTGATCCTGGAATCGGGGCCCGCCGACGGGGAGATCCTGGTCAGGATCGCGGGCTGCGGGATGTGCCGGACGGATCTCGCGGTGCGGCGTTCAGCGGGCCGCACACCGCTTCCGGCGGTGCTCGGCCACGAGGGCTCCGGGGTCGTCGTGGAGACGGGCGGCCCCCACACCGGCCTGGGAGCCGGTGACCACGTCGTGCTGAGCTTCGACTCCTGTGGGCATTGCCGGAGCTGCGTGGGCGCGGCCCCCGCCTACTGCGATTCCTTCGCCTCGCTCAACCTCTTCGGAGGACGCAAGGAGAACGCGGCACGCTTCACCGACGCGGCCGGGGGCGAACTCGCCCCACGCTGGTTCGGCCAGTCCTCGTTCGCCGAGTACGCCGTGGTCCCGGCCCGCAACGCCGTCCGCGTCGATCCCTCCCTGCCCCTCGAACTCCTCGGACCACTCGGCTGCGGCTTCCTCACCGGTGCCGGAGCGGTTCTCAACTCCTTCCGCGTGGGCCCCGGTGACACCGTCGCCGTCTTCGGCGCGGGAGCGGTCGGCCTGGCCGCGGTGATGGCGGCCACCGCCGCCGGGGCGGTGGCCGTGGCCGTCGACCGGCACCCCGAACGGCTCGCCCTCGCCGAGCGATTCCGTGCGATCCCGCTGGACGCGGCCTCGGCCGGCCTGCCCCACCGCATCCGGCAACTGACCGACGGCGGCGCACAGTACGCGCTGGACACCACGGGATCCGCCGAGCTGATCGACCACGCGCTCCGGGCCCTCCGCCCGACCGGACACCTCGGCCTGGTGGCACGGCTCCACACCCCGCTCCCGCTTCAGCCGGGGGCGCTGGACCGCGGCCGGAGGATCTCTCACATCTGCGAGGGGGACGCGGTGCCGGGACTGCTGATTCCCCGGCTGACCGCACTGTGGCAGGCGGAGCGGTTCCCCTTCGACCAGCTGATCCGCAGATATCCGCTGACCGACATCAACCAGGCCGAGCGCGACTGTGACGCCGGCCTCGTGGTCAAACCCGTCCTGATCCCGGGGGCATGAGGCCGGCGGACGAGGAGCTCCGCCCCGCTCCCCACCTGACCGGCCGCGACGGCGCGTCGGACACGTTCACGGTCCCTACTCGCAGCAAGGAAGTGCACATGGCCGGCACAGCACATCGGAGCACCGGCGTGGGAGGCCTGGAAGGCGGTGTCGGTCTGACCGCTCTCCTGGTCGCCGCGGCACGGGCCATCGAGACCCACCGTCCCGACAGCCTGGCGCAGGACCCCTTCGCGGAGCACTTCGTGCTCGCCGCACCCGCTTCCGCGGGCTGGCCGGTCCGCATACAGCAGGTCCCGGACGGGAACGCGAATCCGCTGTGGGGGCGTTTCGCGCGCTACTTCGGGCTGCGGACCCGGGTCCTCGACGACTTCGTCCTCGAATCGGTCCACGCGGGTGGCGCCCGCCAGGTCGTCCTGTTCGGGGCGGGGCTGGATTCACGGGCGTACCGGCTCGACTGGCCTCCCGGCTGTGTGATCTTCGAGATCGACAGGGAAGGCGTACTGGCCTTCAAGCACAGGGTCCTCGGCAACCGGTCGGCGAGCCCGAAGGCGGCGCGCGTGGCGATTCCCACAGACCTGCGCGCCGACTGGACCGGAGCGCTGACCGATGCCGGCTTCGACCCGGCCGCACCGAGCGTCTGGCTGGCCGAGGGACTGCTGTTCTATCTGCCTGCGGCTGCCGAGACCCACCTCATCGCCACCGTGGACCGGCTGAGCGCGGACGGGAGTGCGCTGGCGTTCGAGGTGAAGCTCGAGAAGGACCTGCTGGCATACCGGGACAGCCCGCTCTACACCTCGACGAAGCAGCAGCTCGGCATCGACCTGCTCGGCCTGTTCGACGGGGAGCCACGTCCTGACTCGACGGGTGATCTGGCGGACAAGGGCTGGGCGACATCGGTCCACACCCCCTTCGACTTCACCCGTCGGCACGGGCGCGGCCCGCTGCCCGACGAGCAGAACGACGACGCGCTCGCGGGGAACCGGTGGGTGTTCGCGAGGAAACCTCGGCATCCCGGCCGGTGAGCGACTCGCGGTCCGGCCCGGCGGAACAGGGGACCGCCGGGCCGGACCGCGGGTCGCTCCGTCCTCGGACCGGGCTGGATCCCAGGTCGTGGGCGCCGCCGAGAAGGCCCGGAATCTGCCGGAGGCCGAGGGGTCCGGGGTTCCGGCTCATCGGCGGGAGGGGTGGAGCCGGACCCCCGCGTGGCACTCAAGGGGTTCGCGGCGGGGCACCGGGGGCGGCGGGCGGCCGACGGCGCCCTGACGGAGCCGGGCGACGCCTGCGTACGGCGGAGCCCGAGCCGCTGACCCGGGAGACCGCCTCCGGCGTCCGAGGGCCACGCTCCGGCCGGGCGGCGGTCCCGGCGGAGCCGTGGAGGAGGGACGGACGCGGCCGTCAGACCGTCCGGTGGCGGGACTCCAGCTCCAGGAGCTTGCGCTTGCGGTCGAGGCCTCCCGAGTAGCCGGTCAGGGCGCCGCCGGCGCCGATCACGCGGTGGCAGGGGCGGACGACCAGCAGGGGGTTGGCGCCGATCGCGGTGCCGACCGAGCGCACCGCCGCGCGCGGGGCACCGATCCGTGCGGCGATCTCGCCGTAGGTGAGCGTGGTGCCGTAGGGAATCGCCTCCAGGGCCTGCCATACGCGCCGCTGGAAGTCGGTGCCCCTGCCGGGTGCGCATTCGATGCCGAAGGCCGTACGGCTGCCCTCGAAGTACGCGCGCAGTTCGGCGGCGATCACGGAGAAGGCCTCCGCGTTCTCCGTCCAGCCGTCCTGGACCGTCGCACCGCCCTTCTGGCCCGGCACGGAGAGTGAGGCGAGGGCGGTTCCGCCCTGGGCGGTGGCCGACTCCTCGCCCACCAGCAGCAGCTCGCCGAGCGGGCTGTCGATCGTGGTGCAGAGCGTCATGGTCGGGATCCTTCCGGGTTCATCGTTCGTACACGTCCACTGTGCGGGTTCCGCGGCGGTGCGGCCGGCGGGATCCGGACGTCACGTCGCCGTGACGCGCCGGCGGTCCACGCCCGTGTTCCAGAGGTGGTGCATGGCGTACGTGCGCCAGGGGCCCCAGGCCCCGGAGTCCGCCGCCCCGGCTCCGGCCCGCCGCATCCCGGCCCGCAGGGCCACGTCGCCCGTCAGCAGCACGTCGGGGTCGCCGAGCGCCCGCATCCGGATGTAGCCGGCCGTCCAGGGGCCGACGCCCCGCAGGCTCAGGAGCTCCTTCTCGGCCTGGTCCCGGTCGGCGCCGGGGTCGAGCCCGATCCGCCCGCCGGCCAGGGCGGCGGCGACGGTCCGCAGGGTGGTGCGCCGCGAACCGGGCGTCCCGAGTTCCTCCAGCCCGGCTCCGGCCAGGTCCCCGGGGTCCGGGAAGGTGCGGGTGAGGGCGCCGCTGGGCACCTGCAGGGGTGCGCCGTAGGCCGTCACCAGCGCGCTGCCGAGGCGGCGCCCGGCGGCCACGGAGACCTGCTGGCCGAGGACGGCACGGACGGCCAGTTCATGGACGTCGGCGGCGCCGGGGGCCCGCAGACCGGGCGTACGGGCGACGAGCGGGGCCAGTGCGGGGTCGGCGCCGAGGCGCTCGGCGACCGCCAGGGGGTCGGCGTCCAGGTCGAAGAGACGGCGCATGCGCTGGGTGGCGGTGGTCAGGTCGCGCAGGTCACCGAGGTGCAGCCGGCATTCCAGCCAGCCGTCCCCGGCCTTCTCGCGGACCTCGGCGATGCCGGTGCCGTGCGGCAGGCGCAGGGTGCGCCGGTAGGTCCGGTCACCCCGCTCCCCGGCCATCTCCTCGATGCCGGTGAGGGCGCGGGCCGCGAGGTGGTCGAAGATCTCGGCCGCGGCGTACGGCCCCCGGTGGGCGAGCCGCAGCGGCACTCCCCCGGCTCCGTCGGCGGTGCCCACGGAGCCGAAGCGGGAGGAGCTGCCGGGCCGGGCGGTGCGCAGCTCGCCGGGGGTGAGGGCGTAGATCTCCCGCACCGTGTCGTTGAACTGCCGCACGCTGGCGAAGCCTGAGGCGAACGCGATCTCGGCAGCCCGCAGGGTGGTGGTCTGCAGCAGGACCCGCGCGGTGTGGGCCCGCTGGGCGCGGGCCAGCGCGATGGGTCCGGCGCCGACCTCGGCGTTCAGCTGGCGCTGTACCTGGCGGGGGCTGTAGCCGAGGCGTGCGGCCAGGCCCGCCACACCCTCACGGTCCACGACCCCGTCGCCGATCAGCCGCATCGCCCGGCCCACCAGGTCGGCGCGCGCGTTCCAGCCCGCGGAGCCCGGCACCGCGTCCGGACGGCAGCGCCGGCAGGCGCGGAAGCCGCGGCCCTGGGCAGCGGCAGCGGTGGGGAAGAACGTGACGTTACGGCGCTTGGGCGTGGTGGCCGGACAGCTCGGACGGCAGTAGATCCCGGTCGTGGACACGGCGAAGAAGAACTCGCCGTCGAACCGGGCGTCGCGGCTGGTCACCGCCTCGTATCTGCTGTCGTCACCGGTCATGCTCCAAGAGTGCGGCATCGCGCGTCCCGGCGCTGGCGGAAATCGGACGCCGCGTCCCGTGCACCCCCTCGGCGCCTCCGCGGGGCCCGCACCGGCCGGCGCCATGCGCCCGCGCCCGCGCACATCTCCTTCCAGCCGGACCAGGACTAGTTTCATTCTTATATTGGAATCATTCCAGAAAAGTGGTTGACTGCGTGCGTGTTCGAAACCGAGGCCAAGGCCCTCCTGCGTGGAGCGTCATTACGGGTGACCCGCCCCAGAGCCGCCGTGCTCTCGGCGGTCCACGAGGCCCCGCACTCCGATGCCGGCGCCCTCCTCACCCTGGTGCGCACACGCATCGGCGCGGTCTCGACCCAAGCCGTCTACGACGTGCTCAGGACGCTCGTCGACGCCGGCCTGGCACGGCGGATCGACCTGCCGAATTCCCCGGCACGGTACGAGGGACGGTCCGGGGACGGCCATCGGCACGTGGTCTGCCGTTCGTGCGGCACGATCGCCGATGTCGACGTCCCGCAGGGCTCTTTGCGCATCGAGGCACCCCAGGATCACGGGTTCACCATCGACCACGCGGAGGTCACGTACTGGGGCCTGTGCCCCGGATGCCGGACCGCGCGGTCAGCGGGATCCGGAGTCGGTGAACTGAAGTTCTCACACGAGGAGCAGGAAAATTTCTGACAACACGAAGCCGCTGACCACCGCCGCCGGTGCACCGGTCGCGAACAACGAGAACGCCGTCACCGCCGGTCCGCGCGGCCCGATGCTGCTCCAGGACGTCTGGTTCCTGGAGAAGCTGGCCCACTTCAGCCGTGAGGTCATCCCCGAGCGCCGTATGCACGCCAAGGGTTCGGGCGCCTTCGGCACCTTCACGGTGACGCAGGACATCACCCGCTACTCCAGGGCCGCGCTCTTCTCCGAGGTCGGCAAGCAGACCGAGCTCTTCGCCCGGTTCTCGACGGTCGCCGGTGAGCGCGGCGCCGCCGACGCGGAGCGCGACATCCGCGGTTTCGCCGTCCGCTTCTACACGGAGGAGGGCAACTGGGACGTCGTCGGCAACAACACGCCGGTCTTCTTCCACCGCGACCCCCACCACTTCCCCGACCTCAACCGGGCGGTGAAGCGCGACCCGCGCACCAACCTGCGCTCGCCGGAGAACAACTGGGACTTCTGGACGAGCCTGCCCGAGGCCCTGCACCAGATCACCATCGTGATGTCGGACCGCGGCATCCCCGACGGCTACCGCCACATGCACGGCTTCGGTTCCCACACCTACTCGTTCATCAACGCGAGCAACGAGCGCTTCTGGGTGAAGTTCCACTTCCGTACGCAGCAGGGCATCAAGAACCTGACCGACGCGGAGGCCGCCGCGATCGTGGCCGACGACCGCGAGTCCTCGCAGGCCGACCTGTTCGACGCCATCGAGCGCGGCGACCACCCGAAGTGGACCTTCTACATCCAGGTCATGCCGGAGGCGGACGCCGCGACGTACCGCTACCACCCGTTCGACCTCACCAAGGTCTGGTCCAAGAAGGACTACCCGCTCATCGAGGTCGGCGAGCTCGAGCTCAACCGCAACCCGGAGAACTACTTCGCCGACGTGGAGCAGGCGGCCTTCACCCCGGCCAACCTCGTTCCCGGCGTGGGCCCCTCGCCCGACCGCATGCTGCAGGGCCGGCTGTTCTCGTACGGTGACGCCGCCCGCTACCGCGTCGGTGTCAACCACCACCAGATCCCGGTGAACCAGCCCCGCGGCGCGAAGAACGTCAACACCTACCACCGCGACGGCCAGCTGCGCGTGGACGGCAACCAGGGCGCCGTGCCCGGCTACACGCCGAACAGCTACGGCCGCTGGGCGGAGCAGCCGCAGTTCGCCGAGCCGGCTCTGGCGCTCGACGCCGCCGCGGCCGACCGGTTCGACTACCGCGAGGACGACGACAACTACTTCGAGCAGCCGGGGAACCTGTTCCGGCAGATGACCCCGGAGCAGCAGGACGCCCTGTTCGGCAACACCGCCCGGGCCATCGACGGTGCCTCGCAGGCCGTCATCGAGCGCCACATCCACCACTGCACGCAGGCCGACCCGGCCTACGGCGAGGGTGTGCGCAAGGCCGTCGAGGCGTTGCAGGCCGCCAAGTAGAGCTGTACCGCCACCGTACGCAGAGGGGCCCCGGGCGACGCGAAACCGCCCGGGGCCCCTCGGCGTGCGGCATCGGCTACTCCAGCAGAGCCGTCCTCCCGAACATCTCCGCCGCGGCCCGGGCGCTGGGGGTTCCCGCGTCGAGGTCGGCGCCGGCGGCGATCAGCGCTCCCACGATCGCGTCCTCGCCCTTGAAGAGGGCCCCCGCGACCGGCGACTGGTCCCGGCCGTTACGCAGATCGACGTCGGCACCCCGTCCGATCAGCGCCCGCACCGTGTCCGTGTGCCCGTGGTACGCGGCGAGCATGAGCGCCGTGTTGCCCTCGGCGTCCTGGACGTCGACGGGCAGCCCGTGGTCGAAGAACTCCAGGAGCTCTTCCGTGCGTCCCTGCCTCGCCAGATCCGTCACGATGACGACGAGCCGGCCGGTCTGTTCCTCGGAAAGCGGTTCCATACCCCTACTTTAGGTCCGCGCCCCGAGGGCCGCCGGACACCCCGGCACGGGTCCCGGCGTCCGCCGCGTCTGAACTTCACGGGAACTCCAGCGAAATGGCACGTGTGTGGATATCGTGCACCGAGCGAGGGCGCGTCCGTCAGTCCATGAGATCGACGGATGCGCCCCGTTTGTGGGGATGCGACTGTGGCTGGGGGGCTCATGGGGCATGTCGAAATACCTGAATCGGATATATCCGGGCCGGTCGGGCTCATGGGGGCACCACGACCGCGTACGGCGGGGCGGCCCCGGAACCGCACGGTGGTTCCGGGGCAGTCGTGGAGAGCTCCGACGGCCGGCGAGCACGACCACGCGGAGAGACCGCGGGCGAGGAAGAGGCCCGGCCCGCGTGTTCCCTTCCTCGTCCTGACCGACCTCCTGGGCGTGGGGGTGCCCGCCTGGCTCGTGCTGCGCGCGGGTGAACAGCCGGGAGCGCTGACCGCAGCGGCAGCGGCCGCGCTGGCGTGGGCGGGAGTACGCGGCGCGCGTGGCCGGTACGCGCAGCGGCTGCCCGGGGAATCCACCGGAGGGCCCTACGGCCTCCTCGGTGACTGGCTGCTGCTCGTCGGCGTGCTGGCCGTGCTGCGGGCCGTGACGGGCGGGGGCCTCGACCCGGCCACCGTCGTCGCG
>NZ_DATMVN010000604.1:0-19048 GCF_035563135.1 Streptomyces sp. | reverse complement strand
GTCGGAGCGGACGACGGGGATGTCCACCCCCGGGATCCAGCGGTCGACGAAGACCATCGGGGTGCCGGTGCGTGCGACGTCCAGCAGCAACGGGGACCCGCCGTCGGCGGGTGAGACCAGGAGTCCGTCGATCCTGCGGTCCAGGAGCGTACGGACATGGTGGTCCTGCTGTTCGAGCCGCTCGTCGGCGTTGCCGATGATCACGCTGTAGCCGAGCGCGCGGGCCTCCTCCTCCACGGAGCGGGCCAGTGCGGTGAAGTACGGATTGAGTACGTCGCTGATGACGAGGCCGAGCGTGCGTGTCTGGTCGGTACGCAGCGAGCGGGCCACCGCGTTGGGCCGGTAGCCGAGGGCGTCGACGGCGGCGAGGACGCGCCTGCGTGCGTCCGGGCTGACGGAGGGATGGCTGTTGAGGACGCGGGAGACCGTGGCGACAGACACTCCTGCCTGGGCCGCGACATCCTTGATGCTCGCCATTTCCGGACCACCTCCTTGTGGTTTCCGTGCGCCTCGAAACCAGCGGAACGAGCCGTGGAATCGATTACACGGGAGATTGGAATCGATTACACGGCTGAAAGCAACCCCCCGCCCCCTGTCCGAGACCCGATCGTGACCCGAGCGCCCGTGCGGCCTGCCGAAGGCCGCACGCACCCACGGCGCCGGGACCGGCCAGGGCCCCGAGGGGTGGACCGACCGACCGGAGTCCCGAGGGGCGGGCCGACCGGCCAGGGTCCCGAGGGGCCGGCCGGCCTCCCCGTCCATTCCTGCCGACCGGAAAGGGCTGCTCGGAGGAAGGGGCGCCCGTGTCCGGAAATAGCCCTCCGGTTATCCGGAAATAGCCGTTCGCCCATGAGGATTCGATGGCCGCCAGTTCCCGCCCCCGGTCAGGCGGCCGCACGAGTCCTTGCCCGATAATCGGAGCACCCCTTCCGCGGAGCGCCCCTCTTCACCGGATCGCATGCACATACGAATTTCGGACACACCTATTCGGACAGGTCTGCCGCACGAGCGGGAGCGGGCCGGAGGGCAGGCCGACACCCGTCGCGACCTGGTCCTCCGGGCCTCGCACCGGAACGGCCCCGGCCCGCTGACGCCACGGCGGGGAAAACGAACCGGCGGCCGCCTTTCCCGGCGAATGGGTTTTCGGCGCAGGCGATTACACCCTTTCATCGCCCTACTTCCACACTCTTCACATACGGTTAACCTGACGGGAATTTACCCCTGTTAGCTTCTTCGTCAACGAGACAGGCGGAGTGCGGAAGGAGGCGTGAGGTGCGCGATGCGACGGCTCGGATCGTGCTCTCGGTCCTGACCGCAATCCTGTTCGCCGTACAATTTCCGGCCCCGTCCGCGCCTTACGCATCCGCCCACGGCCTCGCCATCGCCCACAGCTCCTTCCCCGGCTCGCCTCAAGCGCATGCGGCCGGTCTCGAAGGCCAGGTCGGCACACAGACCGGGCGGGAGTACGCCTCCTGCGGTACCCCGGTTCACGAAGGGGACCCGAACGGCCTGTTGCGCACTCGTGACCGGCACCGCACCGTGGTCCAGGCCACCCCCGAGCCCCTCTCGCGCTGCCTGGTGACGGGTGACACCGCAGGCCGCCCCCCGGCCACGGCACCCGCCGCACCGGCCGGCTCGCACCGCACGTCGAGATCCTCGGTCTCCCGTTCTCCTGCCGCACTCCAGGTGTTCCGCTGCTGAGCTGATCCGCAGCGCGCACAGACCTCGCCCGCACGCTCCGCACCGCCAGGAGCGGTGCCGCGTGGTCATGTCGCCCTGCCCGCTCGCGCTCCCGTTCTCGTACGTACGCCGACGCGCCCTCAGCCGCGCGCCAGGAGGAACAACTGTCATGCAACCCCTCATCGATCACGCCCGGTCCTTCCGCGAGCAGTGCACGGAGCGTCCCGAGGAGTTCGCCCGGCTGGCCCAAGGCCAGTCCCCGCAGGTCCTGTTCATCACCTGCTCGGACTCCCGGGTCGTCCCCTCCCTCATCACCGGTGCCCGCCCCGGTGAACTCTTCGAGCTGCGGACCGCGGGCAACATCGTCCCCCCGTACGCCTCCGGGCAGCCCACGAGCGAGGCGGCCACCGTGGAGTACGCGGTGGAGGTGCTCGGGGTCACGGACATCGTCGTCTGCGGCCACTCCCACTGCGGCGCCGTCGGCGCTCTGGTCCGCGGTGACGACCTGACCGCGGTGCCCGCCGTGCGCGACTGGCTCGCGCACTCGGCTCCCCGCCCCGAGGGGGTGGCGGACGACCCGGCCGTGGCCGAAGCCGTGAAGAACCACGTGCTCACCCAGTTGCTCAGGCTGCGCTCCTACCCCTGCGTCGACAAGCGCCTGGCGGAGGGAGAACTGCGGCTGCACGGCTGGTTCTACGAGGTCCACACGGGAGCCGTGCTGACGCACGACGCGACCTCCGACACCTTCCAGACGCTGTGAGGGCCGGTATGGACCGCCGAACGTCTTTTCCTCATCTGCGGCAGGACTTCACCGCCTCGATCGTCGTCTTCCTCGTCGCCCTGCCGCTGTGTGTGGGCGTCGCCGTGGCCTCCGGCGTGCCGGCGGAGCTGGGACTGATCACCGGCATCGTCGGCGGTATCGTCACGGGCTTCATGCGTGGCAGCAGCCTCCAGGTGTCGGGGCCGGCCGCCGGTCTGACCGTGCTGGTCTTCGAAGCCGTCCAGACCTTCGGGCTCGCCGCGCTGGGAGTGATCGTGCTGGCCGCCGGGCTGCTCCAGCTCGCCATGGGCGCGCTGAAGCTCGGGCGCTGGTTCCGGGCCATCTCGCTCTCGGTCGTCGAGGGCATGCTCGCCGGCATCGGGCTCGTGCTCATCGCGGGCCAGCTCTACGCGGCGGCCGGTCTGGAGGCCCCGGCGTCCGGCCTGGACAAGCTGGCCGGGCTCCCCGGGGCCCTGGCCGAGGCCGTGGCGAGCACCGAGGCGCTCACATCGCTCGCGGTCGGCGCCGGCACCGTCGCGGTGATGGTGCTGTGGAAGCACATGCCCGAGCGGGTGAGGGCGGTTCCCGGTGCCCTCGCCGCAGTCGCACTGGCCACGCTCGTCTCGTTCGTGTTCGGTCTGCCGGTCGCCGAGGTCGAGGTGCAGGGTCTGCTCGACGCCGTCCAGCCGCCCGGGCTGGACGCGTTCGGCGAGCTGGCGAGCGTGGGCATGCTCGGGACAGTGCTGGCCTTCACCCTGATCGCCTCCGCCGAGAGCCTGTTCAGCGCGGCTGCGGTGGACCGCCTCCATGACGGGCCGCGCACGCAGTACGACAAGGAGCTGATGGCGCAGGGGGCCGGAAACACCGTGTGCGGGGTCCTGGGCGCCCTGCCGATGACCGCGGTCATCGTGCGCAGCTCCGCCAATGTCCAGGCGGGCGCGAAGACCAAGGCGTCCCGGGTCCTGCACGGCGTGTGGCTGCTGCTCTTCGCGGCACTGCTGCCGTCGGCCCTCGCGCTCATACCGCTGCCGGCCCTGGCCGGGATCCTCGTCCACGCGGGCTGGAAACTGATCCCGCTGCGCACCGTCGCGACGCTGTGGCGCGGTCACCGGGGCGAAGCCCTCATCCTGGTGGCGACGGCCGTGTCCATCGTCACGGTGAACATGTTCGAGGGTGTCCTGATCGGCCTGGCGCTCTCCGTCGCCAAGACGGCCTGGGACGCCTCGCACGTCGGTCTGGACGTCATCGACAAGGGAGCCGGCCCCATCCAGGTCCACCTGTCGGGGAACGCGACCTTCCTGAGGCTGCCGAAGATACTCGACAGCCTGGAGAACCTGCCCCAGGACCGGCCCGTCGAGCTGGATCTCTCCGGCCTGCACCACCTGGACCACGCCTGCCGCGCGGCGCTGGAGAACTGGGCGGCGCGGCACAGTTCCCCCGGCACGGAACCCGTGCAGCTGACCGAACCGGTCATGGCGAAAGCCACCCACGGCTGACGCCGTGGAGGCCCCGGCCGCGCGTCTTCAGGCGCGCGGCCGGGGCCTTACGCCGTCGGTGTCCGGCTGATGTCCGAGGGGGACTTGGACTCTCCACTCGGACATCAGCCTTCACCCACCCCGACCTGGGGAAACACCCGCCTACAGGCTGGGCTTGGGCGGGTGTCCCTCCGGTTCTTCCCTGCTGTTCCAGCCGCGCTCAGGCGGTTGTTGGTCATGCGTTGGTCACGTGACCGACTGTCCTCGGCATCGTGACGGACGACCGGCTGACACTCGCGGCAGGCGGCCGCGACCATCTGTCCAGTGGTGCGCCGGGCAGTGTCGGCGCGCGCGTGGTGTTGGCGGTGAGGCGCGACCGGTCTACCCGACAACGCGAATACCCGCGTTCCCTGGTAGACGCGGCTTGTCGCACCGCTCTAGCGTCGTCGTCGACAGAGAGCGGCCCTGCATGACATCGCTGAGCATCTGAGGGTGTTCGAACTGTACGAACGACATGCTCTCTTCGGTGAAGATGCGAGGCGCGTGCTCACCGAATGGGCGACCCTCTTCCGTTCATGATCTTTATCCCGTAACGCGCACAACTGGCCGACCGGCCACGTGGTCGATGGATCATCATCTGTGTTCGCGATGGTGATCCGCGATGAGTAGTCACAGGCTCCTGTCCCTCCCCCGTGATCACGGCGGCGCGACGCGGCAGGGGCAGGCCGGTTGTCCCCCGACCGGACAAGCCTTGGGCAGGAGGCAGGACGTGTCTCCGTCTGAGCTGACGTGCTCAGGCCCTCGCCCCGGTCCGCCCTCGTGTGCGGGGTGCCGTGCAACCACCCGGCGCACGGTGAGGGACACGGCCCCTGTCGGTCACCCCGTGGCCGGCAGGGGCTTTTCCGTGCCCGGACATGACGACGCCCCCGACACGTACCCCAGGGGCTCGTAAGAACCACTGTCCGCCTGTCTCAGACACTCTCGCCGATGCCGGTACAAAGGGGCAGCGGGAGACCCCCGGCGCCGTGGCGAGGGCGCTCACGCTCTCTCCCTTGGCATGCCGGGCAGGAGTTCCGGCCGGATGCCGTCCGCCTGAAGGATGCCGGAGCGGGCCCACCCGGCCCGCCGTCCCTGATCCGGCCTGGGGATTCGTTCGGCCGTTGGCCACCTGGCCGGTCACGCCGCAGCCCGGGAAACAGAAAAACCCCACATGAAGTGGGGTTCCTGCTGGTGTCCGAGGGGGGACTTGAACCCCCACGCCCGATAAAGGGCACTAGCACCTCAAGCTAGCGCGTCTGCCATTCCGCCACCCGGACAAGGTGTCTGTCGTCCCGGGGTGTTCCCCGTGGCGACAAAGAAAACAATACCAGGGGTTTGGGGTGCCCTTCACCTGCGTTTTCGGTGGTCAGTGCGGTGCGGGTGCTCCCAGTAGCGTCTGACGGCGCCGCGTGTACGGACCGTGGTGGGCCGTGTACCAGGAGCAGGCGGCAGCGCTGCGGGACCGACGGGGTCGCATACGGCTCAGCCGGGAGGCGCCGGGGTGGATCGAGCTCACGGATCTCGCGTTCGAGGAGATCCGGTGGCGCGTGGCCGCGAAGGCCACCGGCGGTACGACGGCTGCCGGCCGGGCCGTCCGCCCCCGGAAAGCGTGGAAATCCCGGCATCACCGGGACTCGGGCGGAACCACAGCCTCCGGTGCGGACGACAGGCCTCCTGTTGCCGATACCCTCGCCACAAGTGACAGGTGGTCACTCCTCTACGCGATCTTCCGTGAACGATTGAGGTCCAGCAGCGGAAGGCGACGGAAACGGACTGCGGCCGGGCGAACACGCTTCTCAACAAGGCTTGTTACAGGACGTGTTGTCGCGCGCACGGCCGGAGTCCCCGCTTCCGGTGAGAGCGCGATCCGGTGATAGCATCCCGGCATCTGCGATCTTGATCCACTGGATTCAGATGCTGATTTGCGATCGACGGCCTGCTCTCCACACAACAGCGGCCTGGCAGCACCGAGTGGCTGTGTCGCGGGCCCCAGGGAGGCATGTCCGTCGCCGTCCGCCTGCGCCGGGAAAGGTTTCCATGAATCAAGACGCACTCGTGTGGTGCATGGTTGCGGTGACGGTGATAGCCGTTGCCGCCGTTGTGGCACTCGCCGCCCGTAACAGAGCCCTAGGGGCGAAGAAGCAGCAGTCCGAGGCCGAGCTGAGGCACCAGCTGCACACATCCGACAGTCGGCTCCACCTCTCCCACGCCGAACTCCAGCGCTTCAGGAGCGAACAGGACGGAACGCTCCGGGAGGCCAAGGAAGCGGCGGAGGAGAACACCAAGGCGGTCCTCAAGGGCGCGGCCAGCTTCCTGCAGAGTCTCGCGGCGGAGCAGACGACTCTCCTGGACAGCATCCAGCGCAAGTACGGCGGCCACGCCGTGCTCAGCGATCTGCTCGAGGTGAACCACGCCAATGCGCAGATGGCCCGCAAGGCGCAGGGCATCGCGGTCATGTGCGGTGCGCCGCTCGGCCGCCGCAACAGGCCCGCCAGCGTCTACGACGTGGTGCGCAGCGCCCAGGGGCAGATCCGTAACTTCCACCGGGTCTCCGTCATGCAGCAGACCGCCCTCGCGCTGAAGGCGTCCGCGGTGGCCCCGGTGGCGCTCGCGGTCGCCGAGCTCCTTGACAACGCTGCCAGCTTCTCCCAGCACGACGCACCGATCGAGGTGACGTTCCAGCGGGCCCAGAACAATCTGTGCATCGTCATCGACGACGCCGGTGTCGGCATGAATGACGAGGACCGCCAGCGGGCGACCGATCTCCTGTCCGGCGATGTCGTCCCCCGCCTTTCGCAGCTCGGGAACCAGCCCAAGTTCGGATTCCCCGTGATCGGCCTGATCGCTCGACAGTACGGCTTCAAGGTGGATGTCACCGGAGTCTCCCGGTACGGCGGCGTCCGGGCCGTCGTCCTGCTGCCCGAGGAGCTGTGGACCATGGAGGAGACGCCGCCCGCCCCCGAGGCGCCCGTCAGCAGCATCCCGCGTACGGAAGGCCGGCCGCAGAACGGGACCGCGCGCACGACTCACGGACTGCCGAAGCGCGGAGCGCGCCAGGCTCCCATCGCGAGCGTGCCGGACCCGGTGGCCGTGCAGCCGGTGCCGCCGGCGCCCGAGAGGACCGGCCGTTCCTCCGGACGCAGCCTGGGGGCTTTCCAGCGCGGCACCCTGTCAGGCCGCAATCTCGATTCCACGTCGCCCGAAGGGTCCGAAGACGCATGACCGCAGACCTGTCGTGGATGCTCGAGGACATCGTGCAGAACGTGCCCCGGGCACGGCACGCCGTCCTGTTGTCCGCGGACGGCCTCCCCCGCGGGTCCACCGAGGGCCTGGCCGAGAAGGAGGTGCGCACCATCTCCGCCGCCATGGCCGGCATGCAGTCGCTCAGCCGGGCCACGGCTCACTTCGCCGGACCGGAGAAGGACCGGCAGTGGAGCCAGACGATCATCGAGTTCTCCCACGGATGGAGCTTTCTGATCGGGGCCGGCCAGGGTGCCTATCTGGCCGCGGCCGCGGCACCCGATGTGGACATGCAGCAGATCTCCTTCCGTATGCACCGCCTTGTCGCCCGCCTGGGGAACAACCTCACCTCGCCCCCCAGGGTGAGTGCCGGGGATGACGCCGGTACGCGGAGCACCGGGGCGGACCGGCGCAAGGGCCCGGGCGATTCGGGTTTCGTGCTCGCCGATCTCGACCGGGTGATCACCGATGTGCAAGGTGCCCGTCACGCGGTGCTGCTGGGCTCCGACGGGCTGCCCCGCGGGGCGACCAGCGGGCTGGACAGGGACATGGCGGACACGATATCCGCGGCGATGACGGGCATCCACGCCTACAGCAGGGTCACTTCACAGTTCGCGGGTGTCCAGGAGGACGCCGCGTGGCGGCAGACGGTCATCGAGTTCCAGCACGGCTGGATCTTCCTGATATCGGCGGGTACAGGGGCCTTCCTGGCCGCCGCCGCCGAGCACGACTGCGACATCGAGGAGTTCACCACCCGCCTGCACGAGGTGATCCCGAAGCTGGCCCCGTCGGCTGCGGGGGGAGAGGGGGGGTCCCATGCCTGACGAGCCCGAGCTGGAGCTGACCTCCTCGTTAGTCCCCCTCTTCGTCATCACCAACGGACGCGCCCTGCCCCCGGACCACGAGTACGAGCACACCACACTCGTCATGGCGTCGCAGGACGCGGCGGCCACGGCACGCACGCTCTCTCCCGAAGCCGGCCAGGTCATGGCCCTGATCGCCGAGGGCTTCCTGTCCGTCGCCGAGGTGGCCGGCCACACGCACCTGCCGCTGGGCATCGTGCGCATCCTGCTGGCGCAGTTGGAGGAGGACAGCCTCATCCTCGTGAGGAGGCCGATACCTCGCGCCGAGCATGTCGACAGAGAACTGGTCAGCGCCGTGCTCGAAGGCCTGAAGAATCGATTCGGAGCGTAACGCGTGTACCTGGATCCAGACGTCTCCCACGCGGTGAAGATCCTCGTGGTCGGGCACTTCGGGGTCGGGAAGACCACCTGCATCGCAAGTCTCTCCGAGATCGAACCGCTGCGGACCGAGGAGGAGATCACCGAGGCCAGCGAGGGATTCGACGACCTGTCGGGCACACCGCACAAGAAGACCACCACCGTGGCCATGGACTTCGGCCGCCTCACCCTCAGCGACTCGCTGGTCCTCTACCTCTTCGGAACGCCCGGGCAGGAGCGTTTCAAGGAGATGTGGGAGGAGCTGTCGCGGGGTGCTCTGGGCGCGCTGGTCCTCGTGGACCCCGAGCGCCTGCACGAGTCCTTCCCCGTCCTCGACCTGGTCGAGAGTTTCGGCCTGACGTACGCCATCGGCGTCAACCATTTCGAGGGGACCACGGACTACCCGCTCGACGAAGTCCGCGAGGCGTTGAACCTGACCGCCGACACGCCCGTCGCCAAGTGCGACGTCCGCGATGAAGGAACCTCGGCGCAGGCCCTCATCACCCTCGTCGAACATCTCATGTCCCAACTCGGCTAGGAGCCCCGCACCATGCAGCAGCCGCTTGACCCGCAGGAGATACCTCCCGGGTGCCCCGCGCACGAGAACGTCCGGCTGTACGGCCCCTCGTTCGGAGCCGACCCCGACGGCCACTACGCGCATCTGCGCTCGTTCGGCCTGAGCGCACCCGTCGACATCGCCCCGGATGTGGAGGTCGAGCTGGTCACCAGCTATGACGCCGCCCTCTACGTCCTGCAGAACCCCGCGTCCTTCGTCCGGGACTCCCGCCGCTGGAACGCGCTGAACGAAGGCCGCGTCCCGGCGGACAGCCCCGCCCTGCCGATGATGAGCTACCGCCCCAATGCGCTGTTCAGCGACGGTGCGGCCCATGCCCGGCTGCGCCAGGCGGTCACCGACAGCCTCTCCACGGTCAACGAGCTCCAGCTCGTGAGGCAGACGCAGCAGTCCGCCGACTACCTGATCAGCCGCTTCAGTGGCGAACCCCGCGGCCAGGCGGAACTGATGGCGGAGTACGCCCAGCCGCTGCCGTTGCTGGTCTTCAGCGAGCTGTTCGGCTGTCCCCCGGAGATCGGTGACCGGGTGATCGCCGGGATCAGCGGCATCTTCGAGGGGGCCCCGGGCTCCGACGAGGTCCTGGGCGGGGCGCTCACCGAGCTGATCGCCCTCAAGCACCGCCGCCCGGCGGCCGACCTGACGACGCGCCTGATGGAGCACCCGGCCCGGCTGAGCGACGAGGAGGTGCTGCACCAGCTCGTGACCCTGCTCTCCGGTGGCACCGCCCCCCTGTCCGCCACGATCGGGAGCAGCAGCGCGCTGTACCTGGGCGAGGAATGGCAGACCGGGCTGCCGGTCGAGGACGCGGTCGCCCAGAGCCTGTGGAACTACGCGCCGATCGCCAACTACGCGGCTCACTATCCGGTCCATGACGTCGAACTGGGCGGCAGGACCCTGCGGGCCGACGACCCCGTACTGATCTCCTTCGCCGCGGCCAACACCGACCCCCAACTGACCGAGCACCGCCGGCAGCTCAGCGCCAAGGCCCATCTCGCCTTCGGTGCGGGCCCGCACGCGTGCCCCGCCAAGGACCCGGCGTTCATGATCGCGGTCACCGCGGTCGAGACCCTGCTCAACCGGCTGCCGGACATCGAGATGCGTGTTCCGTTCAAGACCCTCGCCTGGGTGCCGAGTCCGTGGAGCCGCTCGCTGGTGACCCTCCCCGTCCGGTTCACTCCGCAGACCCAGCCGGTGGCCGCCGCCCGCCCCGGCCAGGCGGCGCAGCCGGCCGCCACGTCCCAGCAGGGCTCATCCGCCGGGCAGCCCTCCGGGACCCGCGGCTCCCAGCCGCAGAACTCCGCTGCTTCACAGCCCAAGGGCGGCCTCTTCAGCCGTTTCCTTGCTTGGACGAGGGGGGAGTGATTTTTGTTACCTCCTGATGCCCCTGTGTTATTGGATGCTTCAACGATCTTGTGGGTATGCATGGCGGCTGGTTCTAGAAAGGAGCCGTCATCATGAGCGTCACCACAACCCCGTCATCCGACCGCAGGGCGTCCGTCTCCCTCTTCTCGCGTCTGCGGACGGCAAAGGGACAGGCCGACCCCTTCCCCCTATACGAGGAACTGCTGACGAGGGGCGAGGTCAGCCCGGCCCCATGGGGTGGCTCCCTCGTCACCGGCTTCGCCGTCTGCGATCAGGTACTACGCAGCCGCGACTGGCTGGAACCCGACAAACACTGGCGTGAACGGCAGGGTTCGGGCACGCGCTGGAACGCCTCCTCCTCGCAGGAGATGAGCAGCACGCTGGCCGCGCTCAATCCTCCCGACCACACACGGGCCCGCCGGGCGGCCGGAACGTTCGACCGGGCCACGGTGGAACGGATCGGCCGGTCGGTGAGCCGGACGACCGATCAGCTCCTGAACACCCTGGCGGAGCGGTTGCGGGACGGGGAGGCGGACTTCTCGGCGCTCGTGGGTGAGGAACTGCCGGTCGCCACCATCGGCGAGTGGCTCGGGCTGCCCGCTGCCGACTGGCCCCGCCTGCGGAAACTGACGCATGACCAGGTCTTCACCCAGGAACTGCTTCCGTCGGCGAGCCAGCTGGCCGCGTCGGACGCGGCCACGGCCGAACTGCGCGCCTACTTCCTCGACCTCGTGAAAAGCCGGCGCACCCGCCCCGGCGAGGACCCCGTGTCCCGCTGGATAGAGTCCTGGGACTCCTTGGAACCCGACCGCGACAAGGCCGACGAAGCGGTCTACTTCCTGGTGCTGTTCGTCCTCCTGGCCGCCCTGGAGACCACCGCGACCCTCCTGACGACCATGACGCTCCTGCTCGTCGAGAGCCCGGCGCGCTGGGACCTGGTCGCGGACCGCCCCGGTCTGGTCCCCGCGTTCGTGGAGGAGACACTGCGCTACGACCCGCCCACCCACGTCATCAGCAGGGTCGCCGCCGCGGACTGCGTCCTGGGCGGGATGGAGATACGCAAGGACGAGATGGTGCATCTCATGGTGGGAGCCGCCCACCGGGATCCGGCGAAACACAGGGAGCCCGGCAGGTTCGACCCCTTGCGCCCGCCCGCCCACCTCGCCTTCAGCGGCGGAATCCACTACTGTCTCGGCGCCCCGCTGGCCCGGCTGGAGGCCCAGACCCTTCTCCGTCAGCTCATCCGCCGTCTGCCCCGTCTCACTCTCGTACGCCGCCCGACGATGGCCCCCAGGGTCGCGTTCCGGCGCCCGCTGAACCTGGATGTCGCCCTCGCATGAACGAAACCGCCGGTACGCTCACCAGTTCCTCCCGAAAGGCGATACGCGTCGATGAGGACGGCCCCGTGCTCCATGTCCGGCTCAACCCCTGGGGCCAGGAAGACACCCTGGACGCCGCCGTCCTGGACGATCTCCTCCGCCTGCTCGACGACCTGCACGACCGCCCGGACATCCGTGTCCTGGTCCTCTCGTCCATGGGTACGGACTTCTGTCTGGGAGCCGACCGCAACGAGTACCAGGCTGCGCTGACCGCGGATCCCGGCGGTTCCGCGCTGCGGCGCATCGTGGACAAGGCCCAGCGGCTGTGCCAGGCCCTGGAGAACACCCACGCCGTCACCATCGCCAGGCTCCACGGCCGGGTGATCGGTGCCGGGCTCGCGCTCGCCTCGTTCTGCGACCTGCGTGTGGGCGCGGACACCTGCCGGTTCCGCATGCCGGAGGTCGGGATCGGACTCCCCCCGGCCTGGGGAGGGGCGATGGGCCGCCTGGTCTCCGAGGCCGGTGCCGCCAGGATCCGCGAACTCATGCTGACCTGCGACGTGTTCGACGCCGACGCCGCTCACCGGATCGGCCTCCTCCACCGGACCGCCCCGCTCGACCGGCTGGACGAGGCCGTCGGCGCCTGGACGAGGCCCCTCATCCGGCGCGCCCCCGAAGCCCTCGTCCTCACCAAGCGCATGCTGGCCGGCTTCGCGCGAGCCGACCGGACGGCAGACACCTCCCTGCTCGACTCCCACCTCCTGAGCGCCCACCTCAACCAGCGCCGGTGACCGGCCCGGGCCCCGGCTCCGCCACCGGGGCTCTGCCGTCACAGCCGACGGCAGAGCCGGCCGCAGGTCACGACAGGTCGAGCGGGAGCCCGGTCACGGCATGAGGGGGTAGTCCGGGAAGTCGCCCGGCAGCCTCTCCTCCCCCGGGCCGCCGGTCACGGTCCGGACGAGGAGTTCTCCCTCTGCGAACGCGCCGCGCCAGGAGGCGGAACCGGGCCCCACGCGCATACGCGCGCTCAGCCGTCAGTCGCCGCAGCGGCCCTGGCGGAGCGAGTGCAGGTGCTCGCTGGACTTCCGCGCGAAGGCGAGGGAGTCGACCGGGTTGTCGTGCTCGGTCTGCCAGTGGTGGTAGGTGCGGCCACGGTGCGTGCGGGTGGTGACCCGGCTCAGGAAGTTCTTGTAGTCGATGTCGCCGTCGCCGACGTCGGTCATCCTGTAGCCGTCGCGGACGGAGTCGTCCCGCGTGCCGTCCTTGACGTGGAAGAGGGGATAGCGGTCGGGCTGCTTGAGCACGTAGTCGATGGGGTCGAAGGGGGCCGGGGTGCCGTCCGCCCGCTTGCCGAAGCGGAACTGGGCGCAGAACGCCCAGTAGATGTCCATCTCCAGGTAGACCAGGTCGGGGTCGGTCTCGGCGAGCAGGACGTCGTAGAGGCGCACCTTCGGCTTGTCGGTGGCGAAGGAGAACTCCTCCGCGTGGTTGTGCTGGTAGAACTTCATGCCGCGCTTGCGGGCGGCGGCACCGTAGGTGTTGAAGTCCTCGGCCGCCCGCTTCCAGCCGTCGACCGTGGAGCCGTAGCGGAAGGGCCCGGAGGCGGTGCCGATGTGCTTGAGGCCGAGGGCTTCCGCCTCGTCGAGGACCTTGGTGAGGTTCTGCGCGAAGGAGTAGGCACCGGGGTTGTTGTCGTCGTAGTAGTTGACGTGGCTGCCTATGGGGTTGAGGCCGTGGTCCTTGGCCAGCCGTTCGAGCTGGGCGAGCGTGAGGGCGCCGGCCGAGCCCTGGGTGTACCCGGCGAACTCGATCTCGTCGTAGCCGTACTTCTCCAGCTCGGCGAAGACCGGGGCGAAGCCGAGAGTGGAGATCTTGTCGCGGAGGCTGTAGAGCTGGATGCCGAGGCGGCCGGGGGGCAGAACGGCCCGGCCCTTGCCGTGGCTGTTCCCGTGTCCGTGGCCCTGGTCGTGTCCGTGGCCCCCGTGCGGGCCCGCCGCCTGGGCGGCGGCGCCGCTGAGGAGGGTCGCGGCCGTGGCTCCGGCGGCGACGCCCAGGACGTTGCGGCGGCTGAGTCTGCGCGCGAGCTCGGGGTCCTTCGGGGTGCGGCTCATGATCACAAATCTCCCTGTGAACGTGCGGACGGGGTGGACGGCCGGTGCAGTCCGGCAAGCTGGAGCAGCAAGGACTTCACTTCGGTGGCCTGGACACGGCCGGAGAACGCGTGGGGGGTGGAGCAGAGGATGAGCGGGCCCTCGTCGTCGCTCGCGGGAAGGCGGCCGTGGCTGCCGCGGACAGGTGAGGGGTCCAGGGGGACGACCGCCATGCGGTAGCGCATCCCGAGTTTCTTGCGGGCGACCGCTGCGGCTGCCTTGACCCGGACGTAGGGGTCCTGGGGGTCCATGAAGAGCTCCACGGGGTCGTAGCCCGGTTTGCGGTGGATCTCGACGAGCTGCGCGAAGTCGGGTGCACGGTCGTCGTCGAGCCAGTAGTAGTAGGTGAACCAGGCGTCCTTCTCCGCCACGGCGACGAGTTCGCCGGAGCGGGGGTGGTCCAGATGGTGGGCCTTCTTGCCCTCGTCACCGAGGAGTTCCGCGATGCCGGGCAGGTCCGCGAGGGCTTCCCGGGTCGCTTCGAGGTCCTCGGGCCGGCGTACGTAGATGTGGGCGAGCTGGTGATCGGCGACGGCGAAGGCACGGGAGGCCATCGGGTCGAGGTACTCCATGCCGTCCTGGGTGTGGACCTCCAGCAGGCCCGCGCGGCGCAGCGCGCGGTTGACGTCCACGGGCCGCTCGACGCGCGTGATGCCGTACTCGGAGAGGGCGACGACGGTGCGGCCCTCGGCTCTGGCGTCGTCCAGCAGGGGTGCCACGGCGCGGTCGAGGTCGGCTGCGGCCCGGTGGGAGCGGGGGTCGTCGGGGCCGTGGCGCTGGAGGTCGTAGTCGAGGTGCGGGAGGTAGCAGAGGGCCAGGTCGGGGGTGCGGGTGGTGAGGATGTGCCGCGTGGCGTCGATGATCCACTGCGAGGAGACGAGGTCGGCGCCGGGTCCCCAGAAGTGGAAGAGGGGGAAGGTGCCGAGCTTCTCCGTGAGCTCGTCGTGCAGCGCCGGGGGCCTGGTGTAGCAGTCGGGTTCCTTGCGGCCGTCGGCGTAGTACACGGGGCGGGGGGTGACGGTCCAGTCGGTGTCGGCGCCCATCGCGTACCACCAGCAGATGTTGGCGACGGTGTAGCCGGGGTGGGCGCGCCGGGCGGCGTCCCAGAGCTTGTCGCCTTCGACGAGCCCGTTGTGCTGGCGCCACAGGAGGACGTCGCCGAGCTCGCGGAAGTACCAGCCGTTGGCGACGATGCCGTGTTCGGCGGGGGTGGTGCCGGTGAGGAAGGTGGACTGGGCGGCGCAGGTGACGGCGGGCAGGACGGTGGTCAGGGGTGCCTGCGCACCGGCTCCGGCCATGGCCCTCAGGTTCGGCATGTGCGCCAGGAGCTGGGGGGTGAGGCCCACCACGTCGAGGACGAGGAGCGGGGTGGGGCGCGTACCTGCTTCGGGGGCGGTCAAGGGAGCTCCTTCAGTCCGAGGTCGACGAGGAGGTCGCGGGCGAGGGTGAGTTCGGCGGCGATGCCGTCGGCGAGCTGGGTGCGGGTGCGCGGCCGCAGCTCGGCGGGGAGCGCCTGCCAGGTGTACGTCTCGACTTCGAGGTGGCGGGTGAGGGGTGCGGGCCCGCCGACGAGCCGGTTCAGCGCGGACCGCAGGACGGGGAGGGTGGAGGTGAGCGGAGGCGCCGGCGGTGCGTGCAGGGGGACGTGGAAGTGGGAGCGCCAGGGTGTGCTGTCGGGGAGGGCGCCGCCGGACACCGCCTCGTCGAGGTCGTCGGTCCCGTGCAGGCCCGACGCGGTGAGCGTGCGCGTCTGGTGCAGGAAGCGGGGTTCGGCGAAGGCGCCCAGGGCGGCGCGCACCTCGGGCAGGTGCGGGTGTTCGGCGTGCAGTGCCGCGGAGAGCTGGGCCTTGACGACGGGGACCCCGGCCGTGTGCAGGGCGTCCAGCGCGGTGTCCGGGTCCTCGAAGGAGGTGGCCAGGTGACAGGTGTCGACGCAGATGCCGATGCGGTCATGGCCCACCGCGGTGAGGGGGCCGATGGCGTCGGCGGTGGTCTCCACGGTGCAGCCCGGTTCGGGTTCGAGACCGATCCTGATGGATTTGCCGGTCAGTTCGGCGAGGGCGTCGAGGCGCTGCGCGAGCGCGGTGAGGTGTCTGCGCGCCGTGGCGGCGGCCGTGGGGTCGCCGGTGAACGGGGTGCGCCAGGCGATCGGCAGGGTGGAGACGGTGCCGTCGGTGACGTCGTCGGGGAGCAGGGCGGCGAGCAGCCGGGCCAGGTCGGTGGTGTGGGCGAGCCGCTCGGGATCGGTCCAGTCCGGTGTGTAGACGCGGTACTTGACCTCCTGGGCGCCGAAGCCCTCGTAGGGGAAGCCGTTGAGGGTGACGACCTCCAGGCCTCGGTGGTCGAGCTCGGCGCGCAGCGAGCGCAGGGCGGCGGGGTCGTTGATCAGGGCGCGGGCGGCGTCCTTGGCGAGCCAGAGGCCGATGCCGAGGCGGTCCCGGCCGAGCCGTCTGCGTACGGGCTCGCAGTGGTCGCGCAGTTGCGCGCGGACTCCTTGGAGGGTCTCGGCGGGATGCACGTTCGTGCAGTACGCGAGGTGGACGACGGAGCCGTCGGGGTGGCGGAAGCGCATGCTTCACTCCCCGCCGCGGAGGATGGAGTTTCCCTCGTGGAGCGGGCCGGGGGCGGCGGTGTCGAGCTGGAGCCGGCCGCTCTGCCCGTAGAAGGCGACGGGGTTGCGCCAGAGCACCTTGTCGACGTCGTCCTCGTCGAATCCGGCCTTCAGCATGGTGTCGGCCACCTTGCGGGTCTTCAGCGGGTCGCTCTTCCCCCAGTCGGCGGCCGAGTTGACGAGGATCCTGTCGGTGCCGTGGTTCCGCAGGACCGTGATCATGCGGTCCTCGTCCATCTTGGTGTCCGGATAGATGGAGAAGCCTGCCCAGCAGCCGCTGTCGAGGGCGTCCGTCACGGTCGTCTCGTTGAGGTGGTCGAGCAGGACGAGCTCCGGGGAGAGGTCCGATTCGCGGATGACGTCGATGGTGCGGTGCAGGCCGGCGAGCTTGTCGCGGTGCGGTGTGTGCACGAGCGCGGGAAGAGCGTGGTCGGCGGCGAGTTGCAGCTGGGCGGCGAGGGCGGTGTCCTCGGCGGGGGTCATCGAGTCGTAGCCGATCTCACCGACGGCGACGACGGAGTCCTTGACGAGGTAGCGCGGCAGGGCGTCCAGGACGGGGGTGCAGCGGGGGTCGTTCGCCTCCTTGGGATTGAGGGCGAGTGTGCAGTGGTGCGCGATGCCGTACTGGGAGGCACGGAAGGGTTCCCAGCCGAGGAGGGCGTCGAAGTAGTCGAAGAAGCTGGCGGGCGAGGTGCGGGGCTGGCCGAGCCAGAAGGAGGGTTCGACGAGGGCGCGCACCCCGGCGTCGTACATCGCCCGGTAGTCGTCCGTGGTGCGGGAGGTCATGTGGATGTGGGGGTCGAAGATCCTCATCGGGGTTCCTCCGTGGGCGTGGGGGTGGGCGCCGGGGCCGTGAGATCGAGGACGGTCCGAAGACCGGCGGGTACGGGACGCCCCGCCGCGGTGCGTTCGGCTGCGAAGTCACTGAGCATGCGGGCGAGTTCGGCGTCCCCGCGGGCTCGCTCGCCGAGCCGGTCCAGGGCCTCGGCCGGGACCCCGGTGAAGAGGCACTTGAGGACGGCGTGCCGCCAGCCGTGTGCGTCGAGGTGGGCCGCGCCGTACGGGCCGACGGCCGCTGCGACCAGCCGGGTGTCGTTGGTGCGCAGGGCGTCCTCGACGAGCGGCAGTGCGGTGGCGCCGAGGTCGAGCCGGTGCAGGGTGAGGAGGACGGCGCGGCGTTCGGCGGCGGTCCCCTGCTCGTAGAGCCTGGTCACGGCGGGCAGCCCGGCGCGGGCTTCGACGAGCAGCAGGGCACGGACGGAATCGGCGTGTTCGAGTCCGCAGTGCCTTCCCGCCGAGGCGAACCGCAGCTCCCACGGCGGGCTGCCGCTGTCCGCGCCGGGGTGGGCCGCGGCGTGCGCGGCTTCGGCGAGCGCTTCGTCGAGCCAGGCCCTGGCGGCCCCCCGGAGCCGGTCGTCGAGTTCCTTGCGGCTGCTCAGCACGGTGCGGCTCCGTTCGTCGGCGCGGCGGCCCGGCGCAGGAAGTCGATGGAGCTGCGGGCGAGTTCGGGGCCCGCGTGGGAGTGGCGGGGCAGTTCGACGACGGTGAGGCCGGCGTATCCGCTGGAGGCGAGCGCTTCGAGCACCGGCGGGAAGTCGATCTCGCCGTCACCGAACGGCAGGTGTTCGTGGACGCCGCGTCGCATGTCCTCGATCTGGACATGGCGCAGCCAGGGGGCGGCTTCCTTCACGCAGTCGACGGGTGATTCGGGTTCCAGGCACTGGCAGTGGCCGATGTCGAGGGTGAGTCCGAGCGGGCCCGGGTCGCCGAGCAGGGTGCGCAGGTGGTGGAAGTCGGCGAGTGTGGCGAGGAGGTGGCCGGGTTCCGGCTCCACGGCGAGGGGGATGCCCGCACGGTCGGAGGCGTCCAGGACGGGGGCGAGGGCGTCGGTCAGCCGCTGCCACGCGGTGTCCGTGGTGGTGTCCGGCGGCGTGAGGCCGCTGAAGCAGTGCACGGCGTGGGCTCCGAGGCCGGCGGCCACCTCGACCGCCCGGACGAGGAGTGCGGTGCGGGCCGCGCGGGCCTCGGGGTCGGGGTCGAGGAGGGAGGGCCCGTGCTTGCGCCGGGGGTCGAGGACGTAGCGCGCGCCGGTCTCGACGGTGACGCCGAGGCCCAGGCCGGTGAGTCTGCGGGCGACCTGGCGGGTGCGGGCGGCGAGGTCGGGGGCGAGCGGGTCGAGGTGCATGTGGTCGAGGGTCAGGCCGACCCCGTCGTAGCCGAGGTCGGCGAGGAGGCCGAGGGCGTCGTCGAGCCGGAGGTCGGTCAGCCCGTTGGTGCCGTAACCGAGGCGGAGGCTCATGTCGGGCTCACCTTCCGCGCGAGCGCGCGGGCCACGGGGACGAGCCCCATGACCGCGAGCCCGGCCAGGGGTGCGCCGGCTCTGGCGGCGAGTGCGGCCTGTAGAGGGATCATGGCGCGGATACCGCCTCCGACGGCGCGTTGGGTCAGGGGCGGGGAGGGGTTGAGGGCGGCGTGGAGCAACGGGGTCGCACAGGTGCGGAGGTAGGCGCCGGTGAAGGCGGGGATCAGCAGCCGTCCGGCGGTGGTGCGGGGCGGCTCCCCCGGCATCGGCCGGCCGCGCAGGACGGCGGCCCCGAGTCCGGCCGCACCGGCCAGTG
>NZ_DATMVN010000603.1:0-3452 GCF_035563135.1 Streptomyces sp. | reverse complement strand
GCAGACCCGCTGTTCGGCGAAGAGCCCGAGATACTCGGCCTCCTCCTCCTGGCTCTGGCCGCTGTTGCAGACCATCACGCCGAGTCCGGCCTCCCGGGCCGTCCGCTCGGCGCCGCGGGCGATGTCCACGAAGAACGGGTTGCCCATGTCCAGCACGAGCAGGGCCATGATGCGGCTGCGGCCCGCCCTGAGCTGCCTGGCCGACTCGCTGCGCACATATCCGAGTTCCTCGATCGCCGCCAGCACACGGGCCCGGGTGTCGGGGAGCACCGCCTCGGGGCGGTTGATCACGTTGGAGACCGTGCCCACCGAGACCCCTGCCTGCCGGGCCACGTCCTTGATGCCTGCCACACGCCCCACTTGCCCTGCCCCACTGATGCCTTCGGCCGCCGCGTCCCGGCGCCCGGTCCCTGGTCCGCGGACGTACCGGGTGGCCCGTCGCGTCACCGTCCGGGCCGCGCCCGCTGCTTTGAATTGTTTCAATCCGCTCGGACGCTAACCGCACTCCCGGCATACCGTCAAGATCGAAGCGGCGCAACCTGAATATACCGAGGCGTGAGACAGCCCCGGACGCTTCGACGCCCGCAGAAGGTGGTGAATCGATTCACATCCTGGTCGGCCTTCAGATCCCGTGCTTCTTCAGGATGGCCTCGATGTCACTGAAGTCGTCGCCGGGCGCGGCGGCCTGCTGCGGCTTCTCCTTCGGCCCCTCCTGCGCCTGCGGGGCCCTCCCGGCCCCGGGTGTCAGCGAGGGTGACGAGGCGCCCGGCGCGACCGCCGCCCCCCGCTCGGCGGCCCGTGCGGCCCTGCGCTCCTTGCGGGTCGAGCCGCTGCGGCGCTCCACGGCGCGCGTGGTCATGAAGAGCAGCCAGGCCACGGCCAGCAGCCCGAAGCCGATCCACACGCTCGGCTTGAAGGCGATACCGGACGCCCACTCGACGACTCCCGTCATCACCAGGCCGACGGGCACCAGGGCGTACGCGGCGATCCGGGCCGCCGTGAGGAACCTCTTCCGGTACGCGGTGATCGCGGCGATGCCCAGACCGGCCGCCGACACCGCGGAACAGATCGTCTCGGCAAGCATCGGGGCCTCCAGCAATCGGGATACGTCCCTTCCATCCTGCACCGCCCACTGCCGCAGGGGCCACGGCGCGGATCCACATCAGGGACATTTCAGGGCCGTCGTCATCCCCAGGTCCGAGTCGCCCCCAGGCCCGGTCGGGAAGCACCGGCCGCCCCTGGGAGACTGATCGCATGAGCGATTCCTCCTCCGCGGCGCCGGTCGTCCTCGACCTCTGGTGCGAGCTCGAGTGCCCCGACTGCCGTCTGGCCCTTTCCGACGTCCACGCCCTGCGCGCCCGCTACGGCGACCGGCTGGAGATCCGGCTGCGCCACTTCCCGCTGGAGAAGCACAAGCACGCGTACGCGGCGGCGCAGGCCGCCGAGGAGGCGTTCGTCCAGGGCCAGGGATGGCCGTACATCGAGGCCGTGCTCGCCCGTACCGCAGATCTCGCCCGCGCGGGCGAGCCCCTGCTGCTGGAGGTGGCCGGCGAACTGGGGCTGGACGCCGAGGAGTTCGACACGGCGCTGATCGACGGCCGGCATCTGCTGATCGTGGACGCGGACCAGGCCGAGGGGAAGGCGATCGGCGTCACCGGGACTCCGACGTATGTGATCGGCGACGAGCGGCTGGACGGCGGGAAGAGCCAGGAAGGGATGCGCGCGCGCATCGAGGAGATCACCGACCGCCTGCTCGCCGGCCGGAGCTGACCGCCGGGCGTCCCGTCCGGTTACAGGGCCTTGGCGAGGTTGTACTGCGTCACCTCGTAGCCGAGCGACTCGTACAGTCGCAGCGCGGGTGTGTTGGAGGCGAAGACGTGCAGGCCGAGCAGGCCGAGGCCGGCGTCGCGCGTGATGTCCTCCGCGAGGTGCATCAGCGCCCGGCCGTGGCCGTGCCCCCGGTGTTCCTCACGCACCTCGATGTCGAACACGTAACCGAGGTCGTCGCCGTCCGGCGTCTCGCGCCGGGCCACCCAGACGTAGCCGAGGACGGCTCCGTCGCGGACGAGGACGTGGAAGTACATGCCGGGGGTGGCCAGGCCGTCCGGCAGGTACATGGAGTGGTCCCCCTCGGCCTTGCGCCGGGCCTGTTCCTCCGGCACACCGCGCTCCACCCATTCCTGTACGTACGTTCCGACGCTGGTGGCCGCCCACGCGGCGTACTCCTGCTCGGTCATGGGACGTCCGGTGACCCCGGCGGGCAGTGCGGGGGCGGTCCGCCGGAGGGGCTTCAGCATGTTCCGGCTGCGCTCGGTGTAGCCGAGCACGGCTGCCAGGGACCGGGCGGCTTCCTCGCCCGCGGGGACCACCATGCTGACCCGCGTGCAGCCCCAGCCGCGCAGCACCTCCTCCGCGGCGAGGGCCGCGATGGTCCCCCGGCCGCGCCTGCGGTGCTCCTCCTCGATGCGGAGCGACCGGAGCACGCCCGCCGAGGGACCGAACGCCGGGTCGGTGGAGATGGCGACGGCGCCCACGGGCCGCCCGTTGTCGCACACGTCGTACGTGCGTGCCCGCGCGCCGTCGGCGCCTTGCTGGACCGGCCCGGCCGGCCGGATGGTGGTGGTCATCAGGGAGTTCTATCCGCTTGACGGCGGCCCGTCACCCTCTTTACGGATTCCGGATCTCCGGCTCGCGGGATCCCCGGCTCACGGGATCCCCGGCTCACGGAATCTCCGGCTCAGGGATCGAGGTCGTCCGCCGCGCGCTCGTCGAAGACCCGCATGGCCTTGGCCGTCACGGGTCCGGGGGCACCGGGCAGCTCCCGTCCGTCGACCCGGTGGACGGCCTGGATGTCGCGGAGTGTGGAGGTCAGGAAGATTTCGTCGGCCCGCTCGATCACGTCCAGCGGAAGGTCGGTCTCCTGCGCGCCCGTCCACTCCACGGCCAGGGCACGGGTGATTCCGGCGAGGCACCCCGAGGTGAGGGGAGGCGTGTGGATGCGGCCGCCGAGGACGACGAAGACGTTGGAGCCGGTCCCTTCGCAGAGCTGTCCGACCGTGTTGGGGAAGAGGGCCTCCGAGGCGCCCTGCTCGTGGGCGCGCGCGAGAGCCACGACGTTCTCGGCGTACGAGGTGGTCTTGAGACCCGCCACCGCGCCGCGTTCGTTGCGCGTCCAGGGGACGGTGACCACGGCGGTGCTGTCCGGGCGGCGTGCCGCCTCGCCGAGGGCGACGACCAGGCTGGGCCCGGCGTCGCCGCGGTCGGAGCCGAGGGGCGAGAGGCCGCCGGTGCAGGTGATCCGCAGCCGGCCGAGTTCCATGGGATTGGCCTCGATGACGGCCGCCACCGCGCGGCGGACCTCGCCGTGATCGGGGCCGGCCAGGCCCAGACCCCTGGCCGAGCGGGTCAGCCGGTCGAGATGCCGGGTGAGGGCGAAGGGGCGGCCCCCGGCG
>NZ_DATMVN010000602.1:0-11032 GCF_035563135.1 Streptomyces sp. | reverse complement strand
CGGAACGGTCAGGCTCTGGGACGAGCAGGCCATGGTCGAGATCGACGGCATCGCGGTGCTGGACTGAGACGGCACGCGAAGGAGGCGGAGCGGCCACGGGCGCCCGTGGCCGGACGCACACCGCCGGAGGCGGCCGAGGTGGAAAAGCCCCACGTCATGCCGTGTGGTCACGGGTGAACAGGGCAGACGGCGTTCTGTGACCACAGCGGGACGGCAGCCGTCCACCCTCGACGCGGACCTGGAGCAGCGGGCCGGCCGCCGCGCGGCGCGCCGGACGGGTGAACCGGCGCAGGGGATATATCTGTATTCGGTGCTCTTTGTTCCGGATCGCCCGTCGTGATCGTCCTCATCCTCTGCCACTTCGTACTCGCCGCCTGCGCGGCGCCGCTCGTGCGGCGGTTCGGCAGGCACGCCTTCGTCGTGCTCGCGCTGCCCCCCGCGGCCACCACGGTGTGGGCGGCCACCGAGTGGGGCGGCGCGGAGGCCGGCCGGGCGGTCACCTGGTCCTGGGAGTGGATCGGCACGTACGACGTGTCGGTCGCCCTGCGCCTGGACGCGCTCGCCGAGCTGATGGTGCTGCTCGCGGCCGGGGTCGGGATGCTCGTCCTGCTGTACTGCGCGTCGTACTTCACCGACGGCTCACCGCAACTGGCCTCCTTCGCCGGGAACCTGCTGGCCTTCGCCGGTGCCATGCTCGCGCTCGTCCTCGCGGACGACCTGATCTCGCTCTACGTGTTCTGGGAACTGACCACCGTCTTCTCCTACCTGCTGATCGGGCACACCAGCACACGCAAACAGAACCGCCGCTCCGCCCTCCAGGCCCTGACGGTCACCACACTGGGCGGCCTCGCCATGCTGGTCGGCTTCCTCATCCTCGGCGAGGCGGCCGGCACCTACCGGATCTCCGCGATCGTCGCCGAGCCGCCGGGGACCACCCCCGCCGTGTCCGTGGCCGTGGTCCTCGTGCTGTGCGGCGCCCTGGCGAAATCGGCGATCTGGCCCTTCAGCCTCTGGCTGCCGAACGCCATGGCCGCGCCCACCCCCGTCAGCGCCTACCTGCACGCCGCGGCCATGGTCAAGGCCGGTGTCTACCTGGTGGCGCGGCTCGCCCCCGCCTTCGCCGACGTCCCCGTCTGGCGGCCGGTCGTCCTGGTGCTCGGGGGAGCGACCATGCTCCTCGGAGCCTGGCGCGCCCTGCGCCTGCACGACCTGAAGCTGATTCTCGCCTACGGCACCGTCAGCCAGCTCGGCTTCCTCCTCGTGCTGGCCGGGGCGGGGAACCGGAACGCCGCGCTCGCCGCCGTCGCGATGATCCTGGGGCACGCCCTGTTCAAGGCCGCGCTGTTCCTCGTCACCGGCATCGTGGACCACGCGGCCGGCACCCGTGATCTGCGCAGGCTCTCCGGTCTCGGCCGCACCATGCCGTACGTCTGCGCGGTCGCCGTGCTCGCCGCCGCCTCCATGGCAGCCGTGCCGCCGCTCCTCGGGTTCGCCGCCAAGGAGGCCGCCTTCGACGCCCTGCTGCACGGCGGCACCGCCGACCGCTGGGTCCTGGCCGTCACCGTCGCCGGCTCGGTGCTGACCGTCGCGTACACCCTCCGCTTCCTCTGGGGGGCCTTCGCCCGTAAGCCAGGGATCGCCGACACCCCCGCCCGCCGGGTCGGCGCCGCCTTTCTGGCCCCGCCCGCCGTGCTCGCCGCCGCCGGGCTGGTGCTCGGCCCCGGCGTAGGAGGGACGGACCGTCTGTTAGCCGCGTACGCCGATGCGTTCCCCGCCCCTGGCCACCCCTACCACCTCGCGCTCTGGCACGGCTTCAACCTGGCCCTGCTGCTGTCCGCCCTGACGTGGGCGGGCGGCGCCGCACTCTTCGCGGGCCGTACGACGGTCACCCGCGTCTCCCGGCGCGTCGCCTGGCCGACCGCGGACAGCGTCTTCGGACACCTGCTGCTCGGCCTGGAACGCGTCGCCCTCCAGGTCACCGGCTTCGTCCAGCGCGGCTCCCTCTCCGGCTACCTGGCGATCACCCTGACGGTGATGCTGGCCGGCCAGCTGGCGGTCCTGGCCACGGACCGTCCCTGGGAAGGAGCGGTCGCCCCCAGGATCTGGGACACCCCGCTCCAGGGAGCGGTGGCCCTGCTGACCTGTGCGGCCGCGCTCTCCTGCCTGGCCGTCAGCCGCCGGATGAAAGCCGTCGTGCTGGCAGGGCTGACCGGGTACGGGGCGGCGTTGCTCTTCGTCGTGCAGGGTGCCCCCGACCTGGCGCTCACCCAGTTCTGCGTCGAGACCGTGTCGATGATCGTGTTCGTGCTGGTCCTGCGCCGGATGCCGGTGCGTTTCGAGGAGCCGGTCGGCACCTGGCGGTGGGCACTGCGGATCCCGCTGGCACTGGCCTCCGCCGCGACGGTCGGCGTGGCCGTCTGGGCGGCGGGCGGCGCCCGCGTCGCCGAACCCGCCGGCGCGGCGATGGTCGAGGAGGTCGCCCACCACGGCCTCAAGGACGTGGTGGCCACCATCCTGGTCGACCTGCGGGCCTGGGACACGCTGGGGGAATCAGCCGTCCTCGCCGCGGCGGCGATCGGAGTGACCAGCCTCATCTATCTGCACCGCCGCGGCGAGACGTCCGCCGACACGGAGGAGCTGCGGGGAGAGACCGCCTGGTCGCTCTCGGGCCGGCGGCTGACCGGTCTGCCGCAGGGCGACGACACCGCACCCGAGCGCAGCTGGCTGGCCGCGGGATCCACGCTCGCCCCCGAACACCGCTCCGTCGTCTTCGAGGTCGTCGCCCGGCTGCTCTTCCACCCCATCCTGGTGCTCTCGCTCTACCTGCTGTTCTGCGCGGAGAACATGCCGGGCGGCGGCTTCGTCGCCGGCCTCGTGGCGGGGCTCGCCCTCATCACCCGTTATCTGGCGGGCGGCAGGTTCGAGCTCGCGGCAGCCGCGCCGCTGCAGCCCGGACTCTTCACGGGACTCGGGCTGTTCGTGTCCACCTCGGTCGCCCTGGGCGGCCTCGCGGAGGGGACGGTGCTGCACGCCTGGACCTACCACGGGCATCTGCCCGTGTTCGGCGACTACCACCTGAGCACCTCGGTCCTCTTCGACTTCGGCGTCTACCTGCTGGTCCTGGGCGTGGTCCTGGACATCGTGCGGGCGCTGGGCGCCAAGGTCGACCGGCAGATCGAACGAGCGGCGGGCCAGCTGGCCCCCGCACCGGACAACGCCGAGGGGGAGCCGACCCGATGACCATGAGCGTCTCGCTCCTCGCCACGGCCGCCGTCCTCTGCGCGGTCGGCGGACTCCTCATGCTCACCCGGCCGCTCACCCGCATCCTGCTCGGCGCGGTGATCGCGGGCAACGGCATCAACCTGCTGGTCCTCTCGTCGACCGGCTCGGCAGCGGCGGCACCCCTGCTCTACGGGGTGCCGCTGGGGCGGGTCACCGACCCGCTGCCCCAGGCCATCGCCCTCACCGCCATCGTCATCACCCTCGCCACCACGGCCTTCCTGCTCGCCATGGCCTACCGCAGCTACCAGCTGACCGGCACGGACGAGGTCCACGACGACCTGGAGGACCGGCGCATCTTCCTGCGCGCCGAGGTGCTGGGGGAGCGGGCCGAACTCCGGGAGGAGTACCGGGCGGGATCCGGCCGGTCACGGCAGGACCGGGCCCGCTACCGCAAGGAACACCGCCGGCTGCGCGCCCGGCTGCGCGCCGACCGCGCCCTGCAGGCCCGGGGCCGGGACGCCGGCGGCAACCTGTGGCACGACGTGCTGGGAGCCGACCCGGAGGACTACGTGAACGACAAGGACGACGACCGAGGAGCCGCCGGATGAACGCGCTCGTTCCGCTGCCCGTGCTGCTGCCGCTCTGCGCGACCGGGGTGAGCCTCGCCTTCGGCACCAGGCTCGCGCGCTTCCAGCGCTTCATCAGCGTCGCCGTACTCAGCGCCGTCCTCTGCCTCTCGGTGATGCTGATGATCGCCGCCGACCGGCAGGGCCCCCTCTCCGTCCACCTCGGCGACTTCGCCCCGCCGCTCGGCATCACCCTGGTCGCCGACCGGCTGTCCGGGCTGATGCTGACCGTCTCCTCGGCGGTCACCCTCTCGGTCCTGGTCTACTCGCTCGGCCAGGGCATGGCGGACCGGGACAAGGAGACGCCCGTCGCCGTCTTCCACCCCGCCTACCTGATCCTGGTCGCCGGTGTCTCCCTCACCTTCGTCGCGGGCGACCTCGTCAATCTCTACGTCGGTTTCGAGATCATGCTGGTCGCCAGCTTCGTCCTGCTCACGCTCGGCGGGACCGGACCACGGATCCGGGCCGGCTCCACCTACGTGATCATTTCGCTGTTCTCCTCGATGCTGTTCCTGACAGCGATCGCCATGACCTACGCCGCCGCCGGCACGGCCAACTTCGCCCAGCTGGCCGTCCGGCTGCCCGATCTCCCCCTCGGTGTGCAGACCCTCGTCCAGGCCCTGCTGCTCACCGTCTTCGCCATCAAGGCGGCCGTCTTCCCCCTCGCCGCCTGGCTCCCCGACTCCTATCCGACGGCGCCCGCACCCGTCACCGCCGTCTTCGCGGGCCTGCTGACGAAGGTCGGCATCTACTGCATGCTGCGGACCGAGACCCTGCTCTTCCCCGGCAACCGGCTCGGCGATCTGCTGATGGCCGTCGCCCTGGCCTCGATGGTCGTGGGCATTCTCGGGGCGGTCGCCCAGACCGATCTGAAGCGGCTGTTCTCCTTCACCCTCATCAGCCACATCGGCTACATGGTCTTCGGTATCGGCCTCGCCACCCGGGAGGCGTACGGCGGCGCGATCTTCTACGTGGCCCACCACATCACCGTCCAGACCACCCTCTTCCTCGTCGCGGGACTCATCGAGCGCCGGGGCGGCACCAACGAACTCACCCGGCTCGGCGGACTGGCGAGAGCGGCTCCGCTGCTCGCGGTCCTGTTCTTCGTCCCCGCGATGAACTTCGCCGGCATCCCCCCGCTCTCCGGTTTCATCGGGAAGCTCGGACTCATGCGGGCAGGTGTCGCCGACGGCGGTGTCTGGGCCTGGGTCCTCGTCGCGGGTGCCACCGTGACCAGCCTGCTCACCCTGTATGTGATGGCCAAGATCTGGAATCTGGCCTTCTGGCGCGCCGAGCCACCGGGGCAGACCGCCTACGGCACCGTCCTGGAGACCGCCGACGACAGCGACGACGACGACGCCGACACCGGGCCCGACCGCATTCCCGGTACGGGCGACGAAGGCGTGGGGCCGCCCCGGCCCGCAGCCGGGCAGACCGTGGCCTCCACCCTTCAGGGCCGGGCCGTCACGACCACGGTCCGGCCGCCCGCGGCCATGACCGCCGCCACCGCGGGAGCCGTCGCGCTCGGTCTCGCGTTCACCGTCCTGGCCGGTCCGCTGACCGCCTTCACCGACCGTTCGGCAGCCGAACTCATCGAGCGCCGGCCCTATGTGGAGGAGGTGCTCGGCCGGTGAGGCGCCTGATCACCCTGTCGTTCCGCAACCCCGAACTGCCTCCTTTCAGCGTCGAGTTCGCCGGCCGCAGGCGCCGCGTGCTGGACCTTCCGCTGATCGCCTGGCTCACCCTGATCTGGGTCCTGCTGTGGTCCACCCTCACCTGGGCCAACGTCGTCACCGGCGTGGTCGTCGCGGTGTCCGTCTGCCTGGCGTTCCCGCTGCCGCAGGTCGATCTGGGGCTGCGGCTGCACCCCTGGGGCATCATCCGGCTCGCCGCCTATCTGCTCTACGACATGTACACCTCGGGGGTGGGGGTCACCCGGCAGATCTTCGCCGACCGTCCGCACCGGCCCGCCGTCATCGGCGTACCACTGCGCTGCCGCAGTGACCTGATGCTCGCCGCGACCGCCGTCACCGTCTCGAACGTGCCGGGCGGTTCCGTCGTCGAGGTGCGCAGGGCCACGGCCACGCTCTTCCTGCACGTCCTGGACGCGGACAGGCCGGAGCAGCTGGAGGCGGCCCGGCGCTCCGTCTGGAAGCTGGAGGAGCTGACCGTCCGAGCCTTCGGTACGCCCGACGAGATCGGCCGGGTGTCGGAGCCGCCGCCACCGGTCGCCGGCTCCGACACCCCGAAGGAGGGCTCATGAGCGGTCCCGAGACCGTCGACCGGGTGCTGATCAGCGCAGCGGTCGTGTTCGTCGTCGTCGCGTGCGCGCTGCTGCTCTTCCGGATCAGCCGCGGGCCCTCCATGCTGGACCGGGCCATCGGACTCGATGTCTTCGCCGCGGTGATCATCGCGGGCCTGGGCGCCAAGTCCGCTTTCGCCCGGGACTCGTTCTACTTCCCGATCATGCTGGTGCTCGCGTTCCTCGGTTTCACCGGATCGGTGGGCATCGCCCGCTTCATCGCCGTACGCGACAAACCTCTGTCACGCGGGAAGCCTGCCGGGAGATCCACCGGGGAGTCCGCCGGGGAGTCCGCCGGGAAGGAGGGGCGGGGATGAACGTCTGGCTGCAGATCACCGACACGGCCGGAGCGGTGCTCGTGTTCCTCGGGGCCGCGATCTGTCTTCTCGGCGTGGTCGGCATGGTCAAGCTTCCCGACGTCCTCTCACGCAGCCACGCGGCGACCAAGCCGCAGACCCTCGGGCTGCTGCTGGTGCTGGCCGGGGTCGCGCTGAGGCTGCGCGGCGGCATGGACCTGGCGACGCTGGCCCTCATCGGTTTCTTCCAGCTGATGACGGGCCCGGTGGCAGCGCATCTGGTGGCGCGGTCGGCGTACCGGACGGGGCAGATCGAGCACGGTGAGCTGCTCTTCGACGATCTCGACGCGCAGCTCACCGAGCCGGGGCAGGATTCCGGCGCGGGGCAGGACGCGGACCCGGGCCCCGGGCGGAGCTGAGCGCCGCCGGCCGCCGGGCAGCCCGGCGTCCGCGTATCCCCACGCAGGCCACCGCGCTTCTGCGATGATGCGGCGGGGGAACAACCGGACGCTGGGGGGCGTATGGGAAGCACGGGCACGGTGCTGCGCGAACTGCGCGGCGCACAGAAGCCGTCCAAGGGTGTCTCGCTCTACTCGCGGTACGTCAACCGGCCGGCCGGGCGTCTGCTCGCGGCGGGCGCCTGGCGCGCAGGACTGACACCCAATCAGGTCACGCTGGTGAGCGCGGCGTTCACCTTCTCCGCGCTCACGGCGGTGGCACTCCTGGAGCCGTCCTGGTGGCTCGGGGTGGTCGTCTGCGCGGGACTCGCCGTCGGCTTCGCCTTCGACTCGGCCGACGGGCAGCTCGCCCGGCTGACCGGGAGCGGCGGGCCGGACGGCGAATGGCTCGACCATGTCGTGGACTGCGCGAAGATGATCCTCGTCCACAGCGCCGTACTGATCTCGTTCCACCGCTCCGACGGCCTGCCCCATGAAGGCTGGCTCCTGCTGCCGCTGGGTTTCCTGTTCGTCGCCGTACTGACCTTCTGCGCGGGGCTCCTGCGGGAGCAGCTCGGCAGGGCGGCGGCCCACGCCGCGCCGGCACCCGCCGCAGCCGCGGCCCCGGTGTCCCGGATCCGGGCCGTGGCGCTGCTGCCCGCGGACTACGGCGTCTTCTGCCTGGTCTTCCTGCTGCTCGGCGCACCCGGGGCCTTCCGGGCCGGGTACGCCGTGCTCGCCGCGGTGCACGCCGTGTTCCTCGTGGCGTTCCTGGGCAAGTGGTTCAGGGAGCTGAAAGCGCTCCGGGCCGGCTGACGAGGACGTCCAGCGCCCGGCGCAGCTGGGTGCTGGACGTGTGCACCGTGTACGGGAAGTAGACGACCTCCACCCCGACCTCGGCGAAGTCCCGCTCCAGGCGTTCACCCTTCTCGGTGCCCCGCCAGTCGTCGCCCTTGAAGATGACGTCGAAACGGACCTGCTGCCAGGTCTCGACCTTGTCCGGAACGGTCTCCACGAAGGCCGCGTCCACATGACGCACGCTGCGCACGATCTCCAGCCGCTCGGGCAGCGGGATCACCGGTGTGTGGCCCTTGGCCAGGGCGGCCATCTCGTCGGAGACGACTCCGGCCACCAGGTAGTCGCACTGACTGCGGGCGTGGCGCAGGATGTTCAGGTGGCCGACGTGGAACAGGTCGTACACCCCCGGCGCGTAACCGACCCTGTGCTGCACCATCCGTTCTCTCCCCCCACGGTGGAACTGGTCCAACGACCTTACTGTGAAGAACACTTGTGCATCCCGTGAACGGATAAGCTCGAACAAGAGGCTGTCTTGGGGGGAAGGCGATCATCCGTTGTCCGCTGCTGAGCACCAGAGGCCGTTCGAAAACCGCAGACTTCTCGTGGTCTCCACCAACTACGCCCCCGAGCTGACGGGCATCGGGCCGTACGCCACACAGCTCGCCGAGCACTGGGCGGCGTCCGGAGCCAGGACCGATGTCCTGACCGGCATGCCGCACTATCCCGCCTGGCGCGTGGACGAGCGGTACCGAGGGGTGTGGCGGAGGGAGGAGAGCCGTCAGGGGGTGCGCGTCCACCGGCGGCGCCACTACGTGCCGCCTCGTCAGACGGCGCTGCGACGAGGCGTGTTCGAGGCGTCCGTGCTCGTCCACGGGATACTCGCGCCTCCGCCGGGCCGCCCCGACGCGGTGATCTCCCAGATGCCGAGCCTCGCGGGCGGTGTGATCGGTGCCCGGCTGGCCCGCCGCCACCGCGTCCCCCACATACCCGTCGTCCAGGACCTGATGGGCGCCGCCGCCGCGCAGAGCGGCATCCGCGGGGGAGGCAGGGCGGCGGCCGTCGCCGCGAAGGCCGAGCGCCACGCACTGCGCGACGCGACCCTCGTCGGTGTCATCCACGAGAGCTTCGTGGAGGGCGTCACCGCCCTCGGAGTGGACCCGGCACGCATCCGCGTGGTCCCCAACTGGACGCATGTGAAAGGGCCTTCGGCCGACCGCGCAGCCACCCGCGCCCGGCTCGGCTGGGCCGGGGGGACCCCCGTACTGCTGCACTCCGGGAACATGGGCCTCAAGCAGGGGCTCGACGTCCTGACCGGCCTGGCGCGGCTGGCCCCGGACATCCGTGTCGTCCTGATGGGCGACGGCAACCAGCGCGACGGCCTGCGCGAACGGGCCGCCGGGCTGCCCAACCTCGACTTCCTCCCGCCGGCGGACCCGGACGACTTCACCGATGTGCTCGCCGCCGCCGATGTGCTCGCGGTGACCCAGCGGGCCTCCGTGCTCGACATGAGCGTGCCGTCCAAGCTCACCTCGTACTTCGTCTCCGGACGCCCGGTCGTCGCCTCCGTGGCCGGCGGGGGCGGTACGGCCGACGAGGTGCGCCGTTCGGGGGCGGGGGTGCTCGTGGCGCCCGAGGACCCGGCCGCGCTCCTCGCGGCCGTACGCCGCCTGGCCGCCGACCCGGTGGCGGCGGACGCACTGGGAGCCCGCGGGCCGCAGTACGTCGCACAGCACCTGAGCCGGGAGGCGGGCCTCGCCCGCTTCGACGCCCTGCTCACCGAGGCACTCGGACACGCGGCGGCCGGGTCCATGCGAACCGGGGACACACGAGGGGGAGCCCGCCGATGACACATCCGATCCGACCCCTGGACGACCAGGACGAACCGGCGCTGCTGCGCGACCAGTTCCGCCAGCTCCTGCGCTACCGCGCGCTGCTCGCCGGGGGCGTCGTCGTCGGCCTGCTCGGCGGGGGAGTGCTCGCCCTGAGCGGTGACGACACCTACACGGCCACCGGTGAGGTACAGGTGCGCTCGGCGACCGCCGACCCCTTCGCCACCGGTGCCTCCGCCGACAAGGGCATCAACATCGGCTCGGAGCGGCAGACCGCGGTCAGTGACACCGTGGGCGACCTCGCCGCCGCGACCCTGCTCAAGGAGGGCGACGACGTCACCGCCCGGAAACTGCTCGCCGGCCTCCAGGTCACCAACCCGCCCAACACCCTCACCCTCCGCTTCTCCTACACCGGGGCCACCCCCGAGCAGGCCCGGTCCCGCGCAGAAGCACTGGCCAACGGCTACCTCGCGCACCGCAGGGCACGCACCGAGGAGAGCATCGACAACATGGCGAACGGCTACCGCGCCCAGCTCGAACCGCTGGAGGAGAAGCGCGACCTGCTGGAGGAGCGGACCGGGGTCGACCCCGCGGACGACGTCAGCAGCGCCCGCGCCAACATCATCGTCTCCATCTCCGAGCTGAGCCGGAAGATCTCCGAGCTCAAGGCCCTCGACACCACGCCCGGCTACCTCAACAAGAAACCCGTCGCCCCCACCGAGCCCGCCGGCGCCGGTCTGCCGCTGCTCCTGGGACTCGGCGCGGTCGTGGGCCTCGCCCTCGGACTGCTGCTGTCGTGGGTGCGTCTGGTCTTCGACCCCGCCGTACGCTCCCCCCGCGAGCTCGTCCGCTCCCTCGGTGCCCCGCTGCTCGGCACGCTGCCCAGGGAACGCGCGGCCGCGGGCACCCTGCTCGCCATCGGGCGCAGCGGTTCGCGGCTCGCCGAGGAGTACCGCGCCGTCGCCTTCCGGCTCGCCTACGACCCGTCGTTCGCGGAACGGCGTCGTCTGCTGGTCACCGCCCCGCGCGGGGACAACGCGGCGGCGGCCGCCGCCGCGGTCAACCTGGCCGCCGCCTTCGCCGAGATGGGCCGCGACGTCCTGCTCGTGGAAGCCGATCTGCGCACCCCGTCCCTGGCCCGCGATCTGGGGCCGGCCGCCCACGAGGTCCGGCCGCCGCGCTGGGCCGCCGAGGAGGGCGACCGCAGCTGGCCGGCGGGCGGCCGCTCCAACGTGGACGTGCCGGGCTCCGGTGCGTTCGCCCTGGTGGCCGGCGCCACCGCCGACAACGTCCCGCGCGCCCTGACCTCCGCGTCCGTCGGACGGATCGTCGCCGAGGCCGACCGCCCCGGTGCCGTGGTCATCGTCCTCGCCCCGCCGGTGCTGTCGTACGCCGACGCGGTCGCCCTCGTCGACCGGGTCGAGGGCGTCATGGTCGTCTGCGACCCGCGCGAGGTGCACCGCAGCGACCTGGAACGCATCCGCGAGATCATCGGGGCCTCCGGCGGCATGGTGCTCGGCGC
>NZ_DATMVN010000601.1:0-26827 GCF_035563135.1 Streptomyces sp. | reverse complement strand
TCCGGCGCCCGTGCCCAGCCGCTCTGAGCGCCGCGCCCGCAGCGCCGCCCGCGCCCAAGCCGACGTCTCCTTGCTCATCAGCCGCGCCGTCCAGGAGGAGGCCGAGCGCGCCGGTGGCGATGAGGAAGCAGCGCTCAAGGCGTTGATCAAGCGGGCGATTCCCGACGTGATGCACCTGTTCAACGAGACCCGGGCGACCGCCCGTTACGACTACACCGCCTACCCGGCCCTCCCTGACATCCTGAAGAAGCCGTCGAAGAAGGATCCGGACCAGATCTGGGAGGCCCGCCCCAAGTTCCACCACCCCGGCTACTCCCTGCGCGCCCCGGGCGAGGTCAAGGTCACTGCGCTGGACGTGAACGCGGCCTACCTGTCGGCGCTCAAGTGCTGGCTGCCGATCGGGAAGCTGGAGCACCACGCCGGCACGGATGGTGTCGAGCCGAAGCGCTCCGGGGTCCACCTGATCACCCCCGCTCCATGGACCCACCCGCACCTGCCGGACCCGATCGGCGACCGCGACGAGCCCGGCGCCCTGTGGGTCACCAACAGCACGCTGCGCCTGCTCCAGCGCCTGTCCGGCCCGAAGTACGGCCTGACGGACGCTCCGGTCATCCACGAGTCGTGGACCTCGGGCGCGACGGAGAACTTCCTCGACGCGCTGCGCAAGCTGCTGGGCGCCGCCCGTGATGAGGCGATCGAGAACAACGACATGCTGACGCTGGAGTACGTCAAGGCGATGTACAGCAAGTTCATCAGCACCATGGGGGAGTCGATCCACAACCGCGAGATGGTGCGCCCCGACTGGATGCACATCATCCACTCCCAGGCCTACGCGAACCTGTGGGGCAAGGCGTACAAGGCCCACCAGGCCGGGCTCGATGTCGTCGCGATGATGGGCACCGACGAACTCCACCTGACGGGCGACTGGCGGAAGGTGTTCCCCGAGGGCCGGGGCGTGGCCCAGATGAAGATCAAGCACGGCGACGCCAAGGCATCCGGTGAGTACACCGTGGGCACGGTGGGCCGCTGATGGCCGGCCGCTGGATGGACCTGGGCATGTTCAACGCCCGGGGCATCCCGGGCGCGGACGCCCTCGGCATCGCCATCGAGCAGATGGTGACCGGTATCGTCTCGCCCGTCGACAGCGAGCGCGGCCTCGCCGCCCGCCTATCCTACCTCACCAAGACGGATGCCGGATACGAGGCGATGGACCGCGCCGGCATCCACGTCTCACCCCGCACCCTCATGGCCTGGCTCGCCGAGGAACGGATCCCGAACAAGGCGAACCGGTCCCGGCTGGATGCCGCGTACTGGGACCTACGCCGCCGCAACGTGGCCGCCGATCTGAAGAAGCGGCTCAACAACAACGGCCGCGGAACCCGCATCGAAATCAACCCCGTCGACCAGTCCCGAGTGGAGGGCAGGCACCAGCGGGACCTGTCCAGCCGCAGCATCAACGTGCGCGGCGTCTGGGACCGCGCCGTCGACGCCTGGATGGACGACGACGTGGCCGAGCTGGACGCCATCTGGGACGACATCATCCAGGACCTCGGATCCGAGTACGACGCCTACAGCAACGTCTCCTCCATCGGCTGGGCCGCCTGAGACCAACGGAAACACCCCGTCCCCGACATTGCAGCTGCCGGGGACGGGGTGTATCGCATCGTAGCTCGACGTCGTCACCGACCCGTGAACTCGCAGTGCCAACAATCGAAGCGTCCAGTTCCCCACGGGGGCGGTTGCAACCGTTGACGTACGGGTCTTGTCTTCATCGTCATGACAGTCAGAGGCAGGGGAGGAGGCTGTATCGCGGCCGGGCGTTTCACCCGGCTCAGTGAGCGTTTTCAGCGTTGCCTCTCCAGGGTGAGGGCGGCTCTGGCGAAGGGACCAGGACCCTTCCCCGAGCCTCTGCGCTGGATCGCCTCGCTGCGCACCGCCCTTGCCGAAGACAGCTCGGCCGCCAACCCGGAAGCCCACCGCACGCAGCTGATCGGAGTCCGCGACCGGCTCACCGTGTGGATGCAAGACCATCCCGCGGACTACCGCTGAGCACCGGCCACACGGACCTGTAGCAAGGCGGTTGTGCGTGTCAGCCTGTCGAACGGCCGGGGGCGGTGTCGGACCATCCGCCCCCGAGCCACCGGCGTTCTGTGTCAGCGGTGTTCGACGGCGATGCCGGTGAACAGGACGGTCGCCGACCCGGCCAGGAGCAGATGTACAGCTGCGGCGATCCACAGCCGCAGCCCCAGCAACCCGCTCCCGGCCACCGCCATCACGCAGCCGCTGGTCCAGGCGGCGCGGCGGGCGGCACGGGCCGTACGCGGCCCTGGAGAGCCGAAGTCGTCACCGGCGAACAGCACGCGCCAGCCCAGCCAGAAGACGAGCGCGGCCGTCGCCGCGCCGAGAACAAGCGCCACGGCGCCGTCGACCCACACCGAAGGAGAGCCCATGCCCTCCAGACTGCCGTCGCTGAGACACATACGCCTGAGTACGCCTACTCAGGCGCTGGCGTCCCAGCCAACTTACGATCAGGCCCGAATCGACGGCCGGGGGAGGATGCGATGGGTGCTGCGGTGACCGAACTGCCTGCTGGGCAGGCGCGGCAGGTGAAGCGGGCGGCATGTGCCGCCGCGGCCGGTGTCGTCGCGGTGGCCGCTGCTGGGCTGTCGATGCGGCTGGTGGTCAATTCCAGCGCCTGCCGCAGCGCGCCCGGCTTCGGCTGTCTCGGCTATGCCCTGTGGTGGTCCTACCTGCTGCCGGTCCTGGTCTTCGGCCTCACCTGGCTGGTCTTGCGCCTTTTTGCGGTCCGGCCGGCCTGGCTGACCGCACTGCTGGGCACCGGCATTGGCTGGTATCTGCTGTGGTGCCTGGACTCACTGCGGTGGCTGCCGAACGGCGCCCTCCTCATCCAGGCGGCCCTGTGCGCGGGAGCGTACGCTCTCGCGGCCTGGTGCACTCAGCCCCGCCGACCCCTGTGGCCGCGAGCCGCCGCCGCCCTCGCCCTGGCCCTGCTGATGCCGCTTGACTCCATCGCCTCCACGCAGCTGGCCCACCACAAGCAGAGCACCGAACTCACCCATGCGGGCGTGCCGTTGCTGGGGCCCAACGTGCCCGACGGCTACCACCTGGAGGGCGTCGGCACCAGCGGAACGGCGCACAGCAGCCAGCCCACCTTCTTCTACCGGATCGCCCCGGACGACGCCGGCCAGCACGCCGAATCCATGGAGGAACTCCACCGAGTCATCCAGGTCGTGGTGGGCCCCCGCCAGCCGAACTTCACACCACCCTCGCACTGCGCGGCGCTCACCAGCGTCTACCCGGTGCCCGCACCCGCCTGCACGCCCGTCGCGCCCGGGGTGTGGCAGTGGTCGAGGTACGAGTTCGTCCAGTACTTCACCCCGGTCGGTGATGCGGTCGCCGTGGTCGAGGCGCGCACCCCACCGGTCAGCAGTGCGGTGCTGCGCAACATCGCCTCCAGCATGCGGGTGCGGCCGCCCGCGTACTTCACCGAGCAGTGAGCGTTTTCAGCGTTGTCTCTCCAGGGTGAGGACGGCAGCGGCGATGGCGGTCATGCGGTTGGGGCTGCAGCGCGACCGGCGGAAGATGCGCCAGGACTTGAGCCGCGCAACGCTTCGTTCGACCGGTGCCCGTGCCGCTGACAAGGCCCGGTTGATCGTCCGCTGGGTCGGGCTGAGGTCCTGGTGCGGAAGTCGTCTGATCGGCGTGGTCACCCAGGGGCCGGCGCCGATGTAGGCGCGGTCGGCGAGGACGGGCACTCCTTGGCGTTCGCAGATCCGGATGATGCGGTGGGTGCGAGCCGCGGTCAGGTCATGGGTGCGGCCGGGCAGCGCAGGCGAGATCCACAGCAAGTCGCCCACGGGATCGGCGACGACCTGCACGTTCACGCCGTGGCGGCGGTGCTTCTGCGAGAAATCGGCCCGGCTGTCGCCGACCCGGTCGCACTCGGCGAGCGTGCCGTCGAGCAGGACGTGCTCGGGATCGGTTTCCCGCAGGACTCGCAGCAGGCCGGGTGCCCGGCGGGCGAGGTGGCCGACGACGGCGGTGACGTAGGCGTGGGCGGTGCCGACGGATATGCCGAAGCCCGCGGCGATCTGCGTGAGCGGGTCGTGCCGGCGCAGGTAGATCAAGGCGACGAGAGCACGCTGGTGCGGTGGCAGCTTGCAGCGGCGGTTACCCTCACGGGTGACGACGAGCATGGTTACCCACTCGACCAAGGCGTGAGGCAGGTCGAGTGAGGCAGGATGGGGAACCAACGAGGCTCCTGCGCTGATGAGTTGAGACGTCGAACACCTCTCTCAACGGCACAGGAGCCTCGTGCGTTGCGGGCCGCCGGCCGGTCACCCGATCAGTGGCCACTCTGAAAGAGCTCAGTAAGCGCTGGCGGGTCAGCAGACGACTCCGGCTCTGCGCCATGCCGCCTGGACGTCGGCGTAGGCCAATCGTGCTTCCGGGCCGGCTTCCGGATTCAGCGCGAGGTGGGTGATCAGCGTGCGGGCGGCGGGCAGGTCGAGGCTGAACACCGCCAGGACCCTTTCCACCGCACCGACCAGGTCGGGCATCTCGATGTGGTGGACGTCGTCGAGGTAGTGGGCCAGCAGGCCGGCCAGGGGCCCGGCCTCCTCGTCGCTGTCGGGGGTGGTGCCGGCGGCCTGGAGGAGGGCGGCGTGGCAGGCCCATACCGCGTCCAGGGCGTAGCCGGGCAGGGGCAGGGCTCTCACGTGGTCGGGGTCGTGGTCGGTGGTGGCGCAGTCGCCGACCGTCTCGGCAGCGATCTGCCAGGTCAGGGTCGGCTGGAGGTAGCGGGTGTCGTCGCTGGTGCACGCGGCCGCCGATCCCACGGTCGCCAGGACTTCACCGACCAGCCGGGCATCAGCACTCCAGGCGGAGCTGGAGGGCAGGAGGACAGGGTGGTCGGGGCGAATATGAGAGCTGCTCATACACACGGTTCTACCCGGTCCCGGCTGTCAGGTTTGGCCGATGCGGAATTTCAGCAGCTACCGCCCCGTCTCCGGTATTGGAGCGACACAGCTCTCCAGCCCTCCTGCAGGCCACCACGTGCCCTCCGACTCCGTCTCATCACCCCGGGCAGGGACCGTCAAAAAGTCCCGTGAACAGCGGTTTAGGTGTGCCCAGCCGGGCCGTGGGGGCGGGGAGGCGCTACTCCTGGCAGTGGCATCCCACGCAGACCAGGCAGCAGCGGCAGGCCGGGCACTGCTGGCGCATCAAGTCCCCGCACGGCTGGAAGGTGTCGTCGGTGGGCGCCTGGCAGTAGCACTCGCAGCAGGAGCCGCACGCCGCGTGAACGCGGTCGTGGCGGCGACCCCGGAGGGTGCCGGGAATCGGGCTGACCCGGGTACTCCGGTCACCACAGTCCCGGCAGCGCCGGGGCACCACCGGGGCCGGTTCCGGCAGTTCGCCCACTTCCCGTACCCACTCCTGCAGCGCCTGGACGTCGTCGGCTGTGAGGCCGCGCACCGGGTCGACCGCGTACGGCAGCAGCGGCCCCACCGCCGCGTACGTCCGCAGCGCCGCGCGGCGGACCTCCCGGACGTGGTGGTCCCCGGGCCGCACCCACGCCACCGGCCGGTCATGGGTCTGCGCCCAGGAGCCGATCTCCTCGGCCTGCCGGGCGAGATCGTCCTCCGTGTACGGGGAGAGGCCGGGGTCGTCGGCCCGGAGGTAGTGCACGGCGCCGGTCTCCCGCAGCGGCACCATCGGCGGCAGCGTGTCCCACCCCAGGGCGGGAAGCAGCGGCTCCAGCTCGCCCGGGGCGTACGAGGAGACCAGGACCAGGTCCGCGGAAAGGCCGGCGAGGGCCCTGCCCGCCGTCGGGTCCAGGGCCAGACGCAGACAGCGCGAGGGCTGGAAACACGCGGCCGCCCACTCCCGCCAGACGGCCGACTCGACGTCGTGCCAGGTGTGCCCGGCGGGTGGCGGCCCGCCGTAGGGGGACAGCACCCCGTCGATCTCAACAGCAACATATGCACGCATGACACGACGTTATCGGATAACTCACCATGAATATCTCCAAAGGGCCTACGGTGCGCGGAAGTTGGGGCACAACACCGCGGGAGGACACCGGCCTCGGTACTGGTGGGCTCGCCTATTCAACTGTCGCCAGTTACCCGTTGAACCCAGCCCTCGGGTAACTGTGCGTGGTCTTCGTAGGGCTGGCTCCACAAGGTTCTCCCTGCCCGGCCCGCTGCCGAGTTGTGTGCCGTGGCGGTCGCCTTCTGGCAGGTGCTGGCAGTGTGAAGGCGGTACCCGGCTGCGCGGGTCCCGGGCTTCGGACTCCAGTTCCTCACATCTGGGGACTTGCCCTTAAGGTCCCGAGAATGGATCAGGCGACGGTAGGACTCGTGGGTGCGGCTATCGGTGTCTCAGGAACGGCACTGACTGCGTTCGTCACGGCTTGGGCAGCACGCTTCAATCATGATCGCCAGCGGCAGCAGGCACGCAGGCAGGAACAGCGAGAGGCGTTTGCAGCGCTCCTCGCCGTGGCCTACGCCATACAGGCCACGAATCCCAGAACGAAGAGCACCTACCGGCATGAGCAAGTCCCTCCTCCGCCGGGCCATCGGGGAATCTGGGTTCAACCGATCAACGAATCCCATCTCGACCAGGAGTGGGCTGATGCCGTTCACCGGGAAGCTGACCGTGTTGCCCTTCAGATGCCCCTGATTGCGCTGTCGGGGCTTCAGCTGTACTCCGAGGCTTGCAAGATCAACGACTTGGCGGAAGACCTCGCCAGGCAGGCCCGGCAGGACTCCGGCGATGCTGGGCACACCGTTCGAAACCTCTACGCCAAGCTGGAAAGCGCTGTTGACCGCTTCACTGAAGCGTCGGCGCGCCTCCTCACCAACACATGACGATCCAGGAGTGCCCAGCCGTTCTGGTGATCGAGTGGCGGCGCTGTACTGGTGGACTCTCGTATTCAACTGTCGCTGGTTACCCGGGGTACCCAGCCTGCTGGTGCCCTTCCGTGATCTCCGGCGGCGTATCGGCTCCAGGTTCCTCCGGTCTCGTTGCGGAGGCGGCTGGCGGTCTTGTCGTGGTAGCCGAGAGCGTCCGCGACAACGGGTGCGGGGAGGTCGAGGAGTTGCTGACGGATGGCGGCGCCGCGGGCGGCGGCGATCGGGATTCCGACCTTGTTCAGCAGTGTGGACAGGTGGTTGGGGCCGAGCGGCTGGCCGGTTCGGCGGCCGGGGAAGAGCCAGCGGGATGCCGGGTTGGTGGCGGTGTTCATGTTGCCGCGGTTCGTGATGTGTTCCAGCAGCAGGGCGGCGGCCGGCGCCGAGACGGGCGAGGGTGGCTCACCAAGTCGTAGCAGCACGGCGTCGCCGTTGCGGATGACATCGTCAAGGGTGGGCCGGACGACCCGGCTCGGCGGTTGTGCGTAGAGAAGAACGATGACTCCGGCGACGCGAAGTCGCATTGGTATCTCCGTGTCGATCAGAATTCTGCCCAGGGCTGCGAGGCGTTCGTTTTCGCTCAGTGCGGGCCGGCGGGAGATCTTCATTGTGGGGATGGCCAAGGAACGTCGGCAGTGACGGCCCTGCATGGCCCAGTTGAGGAAGCCTCTCAGGCGGGTGCGGGCGCGCTCAGCGTTCTCGGCGAACCAGGCGTCGATGTCGACCTGGCCGCATGATGCGAGGGTGGTGTTCCGCTCGCCGAGCCATTGCAAGAAGGCGGTCGCGCACTTGATCTGTTCGCTGGCGAAGCGGCGGATGCTGGGTGTGATGTGGCTCCGCTCGGCTCGGGCCCGTAGTTCGGGGAGGACGTGCCAGGTCGTGAAGAGCTTGATCGTCTTGGTGTGCTCGGGTTCGGCGATGTTGGCGAGATGGCCGGGGAGCCAGCGCTGGAAAGAACAGATGTGCTTGTCGACCGCGGGCAGGACTCCGCAGGCCATGAGGAGTTCTTCCAGGTGGGATGCTGCCCGCCAGGGCCGGAGTTCATGGAACGCATCGTGGGTCAGCGGAATCTCGCCCAGGCCGAGCTGGTGAAGCAGATGCGAGGCGTTTCCCAGCTGCCCGGGACGCATGTCCAGCCAGGCCAGTGTCGTCATTCGATCGTTTGAGGACAGGGTGGAACAGCCGGGGTAGCCGCAGCGGAGTCATCGCGGTGTGGTGCGGGCGCGGAGGTGTGCGCGTTCTCCTTGGTGGCCGAGGAGGCTGAGGATTTCGACGGGGTGTTCGTCGGCGTTGCCGAACCAGTGGGGGGTGCGGGTGTCGAATTCGGCGGCTTCGCCGGGGCCCATGATCAGGTCGTTGTCGCCCAGGACCAGGCGCAGGCGGCCGTCGAGGACGTAGATCCATTCGTAGCCCTCGTGGCTGGCCTGTTCGGGCTCGGGCGAGCGCATCTTCGGCGAGATGATCAATTTGTAGGCTTGCAGACTTCCCGCCCGTCGGGTGAGCGGGAGCACGGTCATGCCGTGGCGAGTGATGGGCTGCAGGTGCAGGCGGGGGTCGCCCGTCTGCGGTGCGCCGATGAGCTGGCCGATGTCCACGCGTAGCTCCCGGGCCAGGGGCAGGAGCAGTTCGAGGGTGGGGCGGCGCTGGCCCGACTCCAGTCGCGAGAGCGTGCTGAGGGAGATCCCGGTGGCCTCCGCCAAGGCTGTCAGGGAAAGGCTGCGCTGGGTCCGCAACCCTTTGAGGCGGGGGCCGACCGCCGCCATCGTCGACTGTGTCTCTTCGTCCATCCCTTCATCTTGCCACCGCAGCAAGGATCTTTGCGCGTTGCCGTGGGCGGTCTGACTGTGGAGGCAGGCGCCCCGCCCGGGTCCGCCGCATGGGATGGGAGAGACGCGATGAGCCAGGACAGCAGAACCGAGGTGCCGGACGCGCAGCGGGCCGTGGCGCCGCCCGAAGCGGCGGTGGCGGTGCGCCGTGGTTCGGTGGCGCTGGCGGTGGTGATCTTGGTGCTGACGCAGCTGATGTTCGTCGTGGATACCTCGATCGTGAATGTGGCTTTGCCCGACATCGGCCGCGAGCTGGGCTTTTCCAGCGCGGGTCTGTCCTGGGTGGTCACCGCCTACGCGCTGACGTTCGGCGGCCTAATTCTGCTGAGCGGCAAGATCGGCTCCATGATCGGCCCGCGCCGCGCTCTGGTCCTGGGCGTCATCGTCTTTGTGGTCGCCTCCGTCGCCGGGGGGTTCGCGGGTTCAGCTGGGGTCCTGGTGGCGGCGCGAGCACTGCAGGGAGTGGGCGCGGCCATGGCGGCGCCCAGCGTGATGGTGCTGCTGATGGGGATCACTGCGCCGGGCCCACAACGGTCGCGTGCGATGGCGATGTTCGTCTTGGCCGTCGGCGCAGGAGCCGCGGTCGGGCTGCTAGCGGGCGGTGTGCTGACGCAGACGCTGGGCTGGCAGTGGGTGATGTTCGTCAACGCCCCCATCGGGGTGCTGGTCCTGCTGGGCGCGGTGCGCAATCTGCCGGAGATGGAGCGTCGGCGCACCTCGCTGGACATCGGCGGCGCCGCAGCCTCGATCCTGGCGATGGTGGCCCTGGTGTTCGCCTTCACCTCCGCCGCCGACCGCGGCTGGAACAGCGCCTTGGTGATGGGGGCGTTCACCGTCGCCGCACTCGCGCTCGTGGCCCTGGTCGTTTGTGAGCGCAGGCATCCGCATCCGGTGATGCCGTTGGCGTTCTTCTCCTCCATGCGCAGTGCAGGCCCGCTGCTGTCGATGCTGGTCGTCCCGGCCGGGCAGGTCGGCTTCCTGTTCTTCACCACCCTGCTCACCCAGCAGGTGCTCGGCTTCACACCGATCCAGACCGGTCTGGCCCTGGTGCCTTTCACCGTCGGCCTGATCGCCACCAATCAGCTCACCCCCCGGCTGCTTCCGCGCCTGGGCGAGCGCATCATCGGCAGTACGGGCCTTGCCGGACTGGTGCTGGGCATCGCCTGGATGGCGCTGGTGGCCGCCGACGCCGACGCGAACACCTCGATCGTCACCGTGCTGCTGCCCTCGATCCTGCTCGGCGCGGGCGCAGGCGCCACCTTCGCCCCCGTCACCGCCGTGTTCATGCACCAGGCCCCCGCCGAACACATCGGCGCCGCCGCCAGCCTCCACCAGGGCCTGCAACAGCTTGGCGGCGGCATGGGCCTGGCCGTCCTGACCAGCGTGCTGGCCGCCGCCGGCGGACTGGAGGACGGTCTGGGAGCAACCCTCCTCGCGACCGCCACCTTCCCCCTGGCCGGCCTGCTCCTGTTCGGCCTCTGGGCGCGCCGCATCCCCGCCCTCGGCACCATCCCCGCATGACCACTACAGCCCCCCGACCACACCCTGGAGAACTTCTGATGAGTGACACCGACCCCCGCTACGAAGCCGCGTTCTGGGACCAGCGCTACAACGCCCCCAACCCGCTGTGGAGCGGTCAGCCCAACCCCGCGCTCGTCGAAGAAGTCACCGCACTGACGCCGGGGATGGCCTTGGAGGCGGGCTGCGGCGAGGGCGCCGACGCCATCTGGCTGGCCCAGACAGGCTGGCAGGTCACCGGCAGCGACTTCTCCGCCCAGGCCCTCGCCCGCGCAGCCGACCACACCCCCACGAAGCTGACCGGACGGCTCACCTGGCAACAGGCCGACATCCGCACCTGGACACCTCAGGACGACGCGCCCCACTACGACCTGGTCACCGTCTCCTTTCTTCACTTCCCCTCACCCCTGCGCCGCGCCGTCTTCGCCGCCCTCGCCGCGCGGGTGGCCGGCAACGGACATCTGGTGATCATCGGCCACCACCCCAGCGACCTGGACACCGCGATGCCCCGCCCGCCCGAGCCCGACATCTTCTACACCGCCGACGACCTCATCAACGACCTGCCCGCACCCGGCTGGAAGGCCGTCACCCTCACCGCCCGCCCCCGCACTGCCACCACACCCGACGGCCGGCACGTCACCATCCACGACACCGTCCTGACCGCCCAGCGCACCCAGTAGCCCACCCCTCACCCACACGCCACGCAGAAACGAGTACGACCATGCAGCACGACCTCGCACACCAGACCGCCCTGATCACCGGAGCCACCGCCGGTATCGGCCGGGCCACCGCCCTGGCCCTGGCCGCCCGCGGCGCCGACATCATCGTCCACGGCCGCGACAAGGAACGAGCAGCCGACACCTTGAAGCGCATCTCAGCCCTCGGCGCCACAGCCCGCTTCGAGCCGGCTGATCTGTCCGACCCCGCACAGGTGACAGACCTGGCCGGACGCGCCGGGCAGGTCGACATCCTGGTCAACAACGCGGGCATCTTCCACTTCGCCCGCACCGCCGATACCACCCCCGCCACCTTCGACGCTCACATCGCCATCAACCTGCGTGCCCCCTACCTCCTCGTCCAGGCCCTCGCCCCCGGTATGACCGAACGCGGACACGGTGCCATCGTCAATGTCAGCAGCGGCGCCGCCGGGACCCCCGGTCTTGGCAGTGGCATCTACGGCGCCACCAAGGCAGCCCTGGAATCCCTGACCCGCGTCTGGGCAGCCGAATACGGGCCCGCCGGAGTCCGCGTCAACACCGTCGCCGCCGGCCCCACCCGCACCGAGGGCACCGCCGCCTACGGCGAAGCCTTCGAATCAGCCGGACAAGCCGTCGCCCTCCAACGCCTGGCCGACCCCGAAGAGATCGCAGGAGCCATCGCCTTCATGGCCTCCCCCGACGCCAGTTACGTCAACGGCGCCACCCTCAGCGCCATGGGCGGCCAACCCGCCCTCGGATGATCCAGCACAGCCAGGAGCACTGGTCGGCCAATCCGGCATGCGACCGACAAGGACGGCACAAGGGCCACTCGATCAGTGCGCGCCGTCATCCACATCGTCCTCGTCCAGCTCGGGCACATCCGGGTCGAGCAGTGGGCGCAGGACACCGGCGGCCGGAGTGGAAGCGGTGAAGCTGTAGCGGCCCAGCAGGTTCAGGCGCCATCGCCGCGAAGAACGCGAACAGCAGCTTGCCGGGGCCGGTGGGGCCGTAGATGCCGGGCAGGGGCCCGGCGAGCATCTCCAGGACCAGGCCGTGGGCGGTGAGGTGGTCGGCGAGCGCGGTGAGTTCGGCGGCGTCGCGGCCAAGCCGCTTCATCTCGTACACGGTAAAGATGACGTGGCAGTGCGGGGCGTGGGCCTTGACCTCCCGCGCCGTACGAGCGCCTCCTCGAACTGGGCCCTCCGCAGACGCGGGTGCTGATCTTCTCGCTGAAGATCTTGTCCCTCGGGATGCCGTGGCCCGCAAGGCGTCGAGCGGGGAGTCGTCGTCCTGCCCAAGGGCGGAGCAAGGGGTGCGGGTGGTGCCGTCTCTTACGCCGGCCTCCGCGCCGGTTCTCGTGATCGTCACGGACTCATGGCAGGCCGAGCCCTCCGTGATCCGCGCACGCGTGGAACTCGTCCACGGTCAGCGTCGGATGCGCAGGGCTTGGCGGCATGGGGAAGGGCAGTCCGGCCCCGCGTACCTAGATGATCTTTGGGGTGGAGTCTCGTCGCAGCCGTGTGTCTCGTGGAGGCGGGCCCGGAGAACGTCACTCGATGTGGGTCGTTGCCCTACCTGCTGGCCAGGGCTGCTGATACTCGATGAGTCGGCCTGCCGGGTCGTGTCGGCGGTTTGGTGCGAACAACAACTTTGTTCAAGAAGTAGCGCCGGGTATGCGGCCCGAAGAAGGGAGTGTCTTGTCGCATACTCGGCGCTGACCGGCAGAGTTACGCCGTCGTGGCTGCTGTCTCGGTGGCTTCGACTGCGGACTTGAAGTCAGGGTGAACCCCGATTTGATCAAGCCACACGCTCATCGAGTTATAGCAATTGAACCTTTCGATCTTTCCGTCACGGAGGTACCAGAGGTCCGCCGCCGGCACGTCGATCCGGTTCCCGGTCGGTGGGATCTCGCCGACCGGAGTCGGAAACCCTCCGAGATGCGTGCCTTGGATTCGCAACTCGACGGCGACGACATCGCCGAACGCATGTACCTCGAGCAGCTCACGGTGTACATCGGGGAACGAGCGGGCGAGGCCCGCGATCACCTGGGGAATCTGCTCTCCGCGGAAACTCTGCGAGGTCGACATCTCGTTGAACGACCCGTCCTCGGTGAACAAGGCCAGGAAACCGTCACCGTCGAGAACGTTCCCTTCCGCGAGCCGGTAAGCCTCGCGAATGGTCTTTTCGTTACTTTCCATTCCTGTTCTCCTTTGAGTTCGCAACACGCTCACGGTCCGCGCTTGTCTTGATCGACCCTTCCCGGCTGTCGTAACTATAAGCGTTACGACACATTGTTGCAACCTTCAGTGTTACGACTGCACTGTCGTAACATGAAGTGTTGCGGCCGAGAGGAGGAGTCCATGAGCGCCAACAGCAGGCTGACCATCGCTGCCCACGCGCTGGCCTGGATCGGCCTCTACCAGCGCCAGGGCCATGAGGTCGCCACCTCCGAGCAGATCGCGACCAGTGCGAACACCAACCCGGTGGTGATCAGACGGTTGCTCGGCGAGCTGCGCAGGGCCGGGCTCGTGGAGTCCCGGCGGGGGGCGGGCGCGGGCTGGTCGCTGGCACGCGAGCTGGAGACGATGACCCTGCTCGACGTGTACGAGGCAGTGGAATCCGGCCCGCTGTTCGCAATGCACCGCACCACCCCGGACCAGGGATGCGTGGTGGGTCACGGCATCCAGCCGGCCATGCAGAGCATCTACGAGGGCATCGAGGAGACCCTGAGACACGAACTGGCCCGCGTCACGCTCGAGAACGTACTCCAGGACGTACTCGCGGCACCTCACCAGCCTCTCTGATCAGCTGGGCGACCCCGTGCGAACCGTAGGGTTCGGCGTGGGTTCTGCCTACCGGGGCGGAGTGACGTGGGCGTGGAGATGGAACCCCGCGCCGAACGCGTTGGATCCGCCGCCGGAACAGACGGCGGGCGCAGGCCGAGCTCACCGCGGACCAGGCCGTGCTCGTCCAGCGGCTCTACGACGACGAGTGGGAGAAGACCGTCCAGCAGATCCCCGACAGATTCGGCGTGCCCCGTTTCACGGGCACCTCGACAAGCCCAGAGCATCCCCCGCCAGGCCCAGAAGGCTGCGACCGCCCATCCAGCCGAACAGACCATCAGCTGCCGCACTTCCTCAGGCCCCGGGTTCCTCCGGTGACGTCGGCGGCTCGGCCGGCGTTGGCATGGGCGGCCGGAGGAGGACGGCACGGGCCACGGAGGGGGCGAACAGGCTGGTGACGGGTGCGCAGAGGCCCAGTACGGAGCGGAAGGCGGTCCGCACCACCGGGTCACCGGGGTAGCGCTCCAGGACGCGCCGCAGGTATCAGCCGGCGACGCGGTCCGCCGGCCTGGAGGCCAGGGCACTGCCCACCGCGCCCGGCATCGAGCGGTCCGACCCGGCGGAGATGCCTCATGCCTGCCGGGACGCCGTGAGGAGCGCTTTCTGCACGCGCCGCGTCGTGGGAATCCGGCGCGGATCGGACAGAGCCTCACGCAGGACGACCGCACTCATCGCGGCGACAGCCATGCCCTGCCCGTAGATCGGGTTGAACGTGTACGGGGCGTCGCCGGTGGCAAGGAATCCCGCCGGGCGGCGGCCGGGCAGGTCGTAGCGGCGGCGGATGTTCGCGGTCCGCCGGTAGCCGAACGCCGACGAGAGGGGCTCGGCCTCGTCCAGCCACCGATGCAGGATCTGATCGGCCGCGACTTTTACGCTGAGACGCCCGGCACGCAGCTGGTCGGCGACATCACCGCCCTGCCCACCGGCGAGGGCTGGCTCTACCTCGCCTGCCGGCTCGACCTGGCCGCCCGCGAGGACGTCGGCTATCCGATGGCCGGCCACCACCGCGCCGACCTCGTCGTCGACGCGCTGAAAATGGCAGCCGGACGCGGTCGCCTACAACCCGGTTGCATAGCGCATTCGGACCGCGGCAGCGAATACACCAGCAGCCTCTTCCGCCACTACATAAACGAGTTGGGCCTCCGACAGAGCTGCGGACGCACCGGATCTTGTTTCGACAATGCCGCCGCGGAAAGTTTCTGGGCCCTGCTCAAAGAAGAGATCGGCACCCGGCTCTGGCCCGACCGGGCCACCGCTCGCGCCGAGGTCTTCGACTTCATCGAGACGTTCTACAACCGCCGCCGCCTGCGCAAGCACAAGGTCTTCGGCTACCTCACCCCGGCCGAGACCCGACAGCGGCACCAACACGACCTCGCAGCATAAAGATCGAGTGTCCAGGATCACGGAGAAACTTCATTTCGAGGCAAAGGGCCTCGGCAGTTGGGGCCAGCCTGGCCGTGGCCGGTGGCTGCGGTCAGTCGTTACGAGAGCACAGGTTCCAGTCCCCCGAGCCTGCCAGGCGGGGATGCCTGCTGGGGGCGTCGCGCCCCGCAGGCAAGCGGTCCGCGTCGGTCCAACCACGCTCGTGTTACCCCTCGCAATTCGTAACGACGCGGGCGCTTCTGTGGAACCAGGGAGCGCGGGTGGCTTCACGCCGTGCCTCTGCGCGGAGGCCACTGCGCTGCGAACAGAGCCTTGCAGCGGGAGGAGGGCTCAGACTCCTTCAGTCCCTGCCTCGTTGAGTCCCTCTGCAAAAGACCAGGTCAGAGTAGTTGGCCCGGGGACCGAAGGGACTGAAGGGACCGAAACTCCCTGTTCCAGCTGCGTGCGCGCGTGCGTATGTACGCGTACGTAATGAGGTACCTCTTCATGTCTTGGTGCGCTGATAACTACGAAAATGAGTCCCTTCAGTCCCTCCGACCGAGCCCGCAGGTGCTCTGACCTGCATAAACACCTCCGGGACTGAAAGGGGACCGTTCAGTCCCCCCGCCCCTTGCAGGCCTTCGGTCCCTCAGGCGGCTGCCTGAGGGACCCGACAGCTTCGCCCGCGGCCGGCATCAGGGACTGAGGGACCGAAGGGACTGATTTTTCGATAAGTGCTCATGCCTCCCGCAGAGCGGCACCCCCATCGGCTAAGCTCTCTCTGCTATAAGGGAAACTCAGTCCCTTCAGTCCCTCAGTCCCTCGTACTCTCCTACCTGACCAGGTAAAACGTCTTCGGGACTCAACTGACAGACCCTGCCTGGCCACACAAGAGGAACGGATCGACGAACAGTGCAGCGCCCCGCCGACACCGCCTCGTCCGGAGTCGCGCAGCAGCCACGACCTGCAGACGTGGCCCGCTGGCTTGCAGGCCGTCAGTGGCCGGTTCACCCACTGGCCCCGGGACGCAAGACGCCGGCGGCCAACTGCGAGCAGTGCCGCACGCGCAGCCACGAGCCCTCGAACTGCCCCTGTCATGCACAAGGCCTGTGGTGTCACGGCTTCCACAGCGCGACCACCGAGCTCACGCGCATCGCTGCCTGGTGGGGGAGGGAGCCCCGGGCAGGCGTCGGTGTGTCCTGCGGACCGGCGCATCTCGTGGTCCTGGACGTAGACGCCCACGCCGCGCAGGTTCCGGCCCGCGACCGGCTCCTGCCGGGCATCCGTATCCCGGAGCAGGTCGATTTGGCCGGTCTGGCATCAGGTTTCGACACGCTGGCCCTTCTCGCTGCCTACCGGCAGGAACCCAATCCAGCCGAGGACGAGACCACCCTGCGTGTCCGCACTCCGTCCGGCGGGCTGCACATCTGGTACGTCAACCCCGAGCCCGCCGTCCGCTACCGCTCCTCCACCGGATCCAGCCCACGGACCGCGCTCGCCTGGCAGGTCGACGTACGAGCCCACGGTGGATACGTCGTGGCCCCCACCACCCGCACCACAGCGGGCCTCTACACGCCCCTCGGGGCCGTACGGGAGCCCGCCCCCCTCCCCGCATGGCTGGCCGCCGAACTGCGCCGCACGGGCCACGCCATACAGGCCTCCCCGAATCCCGGTCCGCAGCCGCGCAGACAGGTCCGCCCGACGAGGCCCGGCGCCGCGCAGGCGCTCTTGCAGTCGCTTGTCGAGACCGTTCGTGAATGCGCCGGCCAAGCCGAAGGGACAGGCTTCACGGAGAAACTCAACCGAGCGGCATACACGGCAGGAGGGCTCGCCGGAGCAGGCCATCTGAACCAGGCCGAAGCCCGTCAAGAGCTGACAGAAGCCGCTCACTATGCTCGTCCCCACCAGACCCGCCGTAGTGAGACGATCATCGACGCAGCCCTTTCCGCAGGCGCCAGTCGCCCGTTCCACCCCAAAGGACTCGCATGAGTAGCGCCGAGAACAGCCGCTTCGACGCGGCCGCCGCCGCTCAGCAGATGCTCGACTTCGAGACTGCCGCCCCCGCGTACGTTCCCCCTCAGCAGGTCCAGACGTCCCCGCCTGCCGATACGCCGGCTCTGCTTCCCCCCATGCTCACCGACCGTGGCAACGCAAAGCTTTTCGCCCAGCTCTACAGCGACCAGTTCCGCCATGTCGAAGGCCTCGGCTGGTACTGCTGGGACCAGTTCCGGTGGAAGCGGGTCGGCGGAGAGAAGGCCGCACTGTGGGCCGCTGGCGACATGGCGGAGCAGATGTCCGCCTCCGACCCCCGGGGCATCTTCAGCGACCGTGAGATCGCCCAGCACCGTCGGCGCACCATGTCCACGAGCGGGATGAAGGCGCTGCTCCACCAGGCGAAAGCCGCGCCCGCGCTCAGCCTCGACCCTGACGTCCTCGACGGGGACGCCTATTCCCTGTGCACACCGGCCGGCGTGGTCGATCTGCGTAACGGCCGTCTGCACAAGCCCGATCCACTCAAAGACCTGCACTCCCGCGCCACCCAGGTGGCGCCCCAGGCCATGCCCACCCCTCGCTGGCACGCCTTCTTGGACGACACCTTCGGCGCCGACGCCAAGGGCCGGGAGATGACCGATTTTCTGCACCTGCTCCTGGGGTACTCCATCACCGGCGACGTCGGCGCGCAGGTGCTGCCGTTCCTCTGGGGTAAGGGCGCCAACGGTAAGTCCGTCCTGCTGGACGTCATGATCCAGGTCATGGGGGACTACGCCGACGCGGCTCCACCTGGCTTCCTCATGGACAAGGGCAACTTCGCCGAGCACTCCACGGAACTGACGGAGCTGCACGGCCGCAGGATCTTTGTGTGCAGCGAGCTCAAGCCCAACGACAAGTTCGACGAGGCCAGGGTCAAGCTCCTGACCGGTGGAGACAAGATCAAGGCCCGCCGTATGCGGCAGGACTACTTCAGCTTCACCCCGACCCACAAGCTCTGGCTGCTGGGAAACCACCAGCCAGAGGTCGGGACAGGCGGGCACGCGTTCTGGCGTCGTATCCGCCTTATCCCCTTCGAGCGCGTCGTCGCCGCGGACCGGAAGATCGACAACCTGGCTGGCGAACTCGTTCAGGAGGAGGGCCCGGGCATCCTGCACTGGCTCATCCAGGGCGCGACCCGATACCTCACCAGCCGCGATCCGCTGACCGGTCCGTCCTCCGTACGGCTGGCCACCGCCGCGTACGAGACCACCGAGGACCACATCGGACGCTTCCTGAGCGAGTGCTGCATGCGCCAGGGGCCGGACACCGGTGACCTGCGCGTCGAACAGGGCCTTCTCTACGGGACCTACACCGCCTGGTGCAGCTCTGAGGGCATCAGAGCCGACACGGCGCGGGCCTTCGCGGGCCGGATCCGGCAGGAGACCGGACTGGCCTCCCCGGCCGAGATGCTGAAGTCCAGCGGCAAGAAGTACTACCCCGCCCTCGCGCTGCTGCCGGACGACATCGTCCGTTCTGACGGACCGGCAGGAGGACAGCGATGAGCCACCAAGGCTTTCTCTCAGGGATTTGGGCATCCTCTTACCATGGGAACGTCCCAGACCACCGCACCGCCAAGTCCGCACCGAACAACACCCCCCACCCGCACCGCCACACCACCGACAAGGAGCTGCGTCCATGAGCTCGCTGCTGCACGAAAGCCAGCTCGAACACGAAGCGAACGTGGTGTGGCTCGAGGACCTCGACGCACTCGACTACGTCCGCCAGGCGCTCGACAAGAGCGCCCGCCGCGGTGGGAAGCCCTGCTACGCCCGTGACGGACGCATGGTCGGTTACGCGGAGCTCGACAGGGACGCCGAGGCCAACCCCGACAGCGGTCTCTTCCAGCGCCGCACGTTCTTCCTTCTGCCTCACGACCGGCCGAACGATCCGGAGGGCCTCTACAAGGAGGGCGCCCCGGGCGAGGCGGTCGACCCTCGGACGATCGAGCCGCGCCGGGTGGGGGAGAAGACGCCGCGTTCGCAAGGGAAGCTCAGAAACGAGATAGTGCCGTCCTGACAGTGGCCAACCGCAAAGAGTGAAGGCATGGAGCTGCCCGGTGCGAAGGACGCTGCTGGCAGGACCACTACGATCACGGACGGCCTTACTGGGCTTCCGGCCTGGTCATCTCGCACACCCCCACTGCCCGTGGGCTCGCGCTTACAACGGTCACCGTGTTCGACGCAGGTCCTTGACCCCGGCGACCGCGCCGAGGCAGATGATCATCGTCAAATCCGAATGCAGTGCCGTCCGTCAGGACCGCGTCCGCGAGTCCTGAGCCGCTGTGCTGCTTCAGCGTGATCACGGCGAGGGCGACGACGCTGGAGAAGAGGACCATCACCAGCAGCCAGAGCGCCCAGGTGTGGGAGTGCGAGGTTGGCTGGGGGGTTCAGTCTGTGAAACGCGCGGGGAAGGGAGGGCAGTCGCAACGGATCGTCCTTCGGTGCGGCGGGCGGCGTGTGTCGCCCGTGGTCGTACCGGACCGGCGGATGACATGCCGGACCCGGGCCGACGGGGCGGTGGTGCGGCTCGTGCGACGGGGCCGGTGCGGGGTGTCACCGGCCCGCACGGAAGCGTCGGCAGCCCGGAGCGACGTCCGGCGTGACGGGCGTGGGAGCGCTTCCACGGACGTGTTTATGAAGCCAGCGCGGGCCCGCCCTGTCAACGGGGCGCGTAGGGAGAGAGGGGAATTGCGGGGGCAGGGCGCCCTTGGCCGGAGCTCGGCGGGCGTGGTTCGAGCCGGGTCCGGGGCGGCGGGACCGGGGGCGCCGGACGCCGGGGCCCGGTGTCAGGAGTTCAGGATGCGGGCCTTGTCGGCGCCGAACTCCTGCTCGCTGACTACCTCTTGCGCCTTGAGCTCGGCGAGCTGGGTGACCCGGTCGGTAGCGGGCGGCGGGGCGGTTCACTGCTGCTCCGCCTCCATCTAGCGCTGTATATCGTGCCGCTGTACCCGGTGGGAGATCGCGGTAGCGGTTCCCAAGACCACCGCGGTACGGGTGATGGTGCCCAACAGACCGGGGTGTCCGAAGCGCTGAGATATGACTGGCTGAAGCTTCCCCTTGATGCTGGACACCTGGACACCTGGACACTGGGACGTAAGGTTCCAGAGGAGTAATGTCAGGGGTAGGCCCGACAACGGCCGGCACCGGGAAGGCCCGCATGGTGGATCTTTTCGGGCGGGCGCTGACCGTTTGAGTGTCGCGGGTGTGGTGGGCGAGCGGACAGAGTGAAGCGCGGGGCTCCTGATGGGTCAGTTCGTCACACGGTTCTCGCCATCCTGGGCATGGGCGAGCATGTTCTGCCAGTAGGCGGCGGATTCGGCCGCTGCCAGGCGTTCCTGGGTCCAGTGGTCCTGGTTGGCCTGGGCGGGTCCGGCAATGTTCTGCCAGATGCTGTCCGCGGCTGCAGCGGCTGCCGCAGCGATGCTTTGCCAGTTCGCGGCCTGTGCTGTGGCCGCGAGTTGCTCGGCGAGCCAGGCCTGGCCCGCCGCTTCGGAGTGGTTGGTCACGGCATGCCAGGCCGCCTGCGCCTCGGCCCGTGCCTGAGCCGTGTCGGCCGCGTCCTTGAGGGCCTCCTCCGCGGCGACAGCCTTGCGGATCAGCAGGGTCAGAGCGTGGTGCCGACGTGTTTCGGTGTCCGCGACACGCAACCGGTAGCCCTCCAGGTCGAGCGTGGCGCCGGTCGCCCAGCCGTACCCGAAGAACTCCGCGACGTCCGCGTCGGTGGCGCCGGGCTGCAAGGCCCACTGTGCCGCCGTCCGGACCTCCTGACCGGGGTCGTCCTCCGCTAGGACCCGTACGAAGTCCCGCTCGCGGTCGGCCACTTCCTGCTGATGCGCGGTGTCCGCGGCTCTGGCCTCGCGGTCGTACTGTTGTGCCTGCGCGTAACCGGTCTGCACGAAGGCCGCCCGATCCGCGTCCGTGCCCCCCACCGCGGTGGCGGCAGCAGCGTGCACCCACGGGGAAAATTCCGCGGTGTGGGTTGTCACGACCCGCTCGCAGAACAACCGGTTGCGGGTCCGTGCGTCCCGGAGACGCTGCTTGGCCAGGTCATACCCGCCACCGGGGGCCAGCCACGCCTCGATCGCGGCATCGCCCAGGGTGCTGCGCAGTGCGTTCCAGGCCGATGTGCGCAGCTCGGCGGGAAGCCCTGACTTGGCAATGCGTAGGACCTGGTTGCGCGCGGCCTCGGCCGCCGAACTGGTGATGGTAAGGGTTTCGTCCGCTACGGCGGCTCGGGTAGGAACCGCTGTGCCGGCCCACGCCGGGGCGGCGACCGCGAACGGGCCACCGACGGTCAACAGGACCACTGTCAGGGCGGTGGCAGCCCGCGTGCCCGCGCTCACGGCGTCGGCCACTGAAGCTGCTCGAAGCTCCCGCTTACCCGCCCAGCGGCCGACGGCAAGAATGCGGCTGAAGCGCGTGCGATCCCCAGGCGGTATCCGTACCTTTGCCGTAACAGGGCATGGCTGATTACCAACATTAACTCCACAGTCCCCACCCTAGGGTAGCAAATCCTGCACGAATGACTGAAGTTAACGTTCCATCGGTTATCCAAGTCAAGTGGATAAGGCGTCTCCCCTTCACTTATGGCCTCCGGGGCAGTCGCAAGCGTGCGACATCTGGGTGCCCCGCTCACATACCGTGGCCGGACGGTATGCGAGCGGGGCACAGGGGTGGTGTCGATGTGGCAGCCCGAGGCTCCCCGCCGCCCCTCGGGCTGCGGCTTGCCAATCTCATACCCAACCCCCTGCGCCACCTCAGCCGTGAGGCGCCGTCGGACGGACTGTGGAACTGGCTAATTTTCTCGTCCTCCCGGGACCTGCTTCGCCGTCGCCCACAGAGGTCAGCGACGGCCACCTACAACGCGTCCGTTTCGGCCGTGCGCTTGACTTGCGCCCCCGCTGGTTGTTCTGCGGCGAGAGGCCGGCAGCGCTCGACGCGTCAACACAGCCGGCCAGCGACCATCCCTGACCCACCGGTCGCATCGCTCCCGGCCCGTGCTTGGCTTCCGGGCCGAAAGGTAGGGCCGGCCGTCGCGCGTAGTGCTGTGCGAGCCGTGCCCGGAGGGTGTCGAGACCGACCGCCTTCTGTGGGCTGCAACTGAACACCGGAGGCGTGCAAAAGGAGTCTCTGCCGTGCATCAACCGCAGCGCCGCTTCGCTCCCCGGGGAAGAACGCGTGCGGCGAGGGCGAGGCCCGTCAGCGCAGTGAACGGAGGCCCGAAATGAGCGGCCGAAAACGAATGGCGGCGTATTTCGGTTGGTCGATGGCGTGAACTGATCATTGCACCGTTTGGCATATACCAGTTACGGTGCCGTTGATCGCATTGACCGGGCGGCGTGCTGGAGGGGATCGGCGGGGACTATTCCATGCCGAGTCGCATACCGCAGCGAATTGCTGATGACGCGGGGGGAACCGTGATTTGTAAGCCTGTGTGCGTCGACTGTTTGGCGACCATTTCTATTGTGGTACAACGTCACAATTGGCGCAATGCTGTCACCGGCGAGACAGCCTCCGGCTGAGGCTTTCTGCGTTCTCTCTCCTGCTCTTCTTCGAGAGTAACTGGTTCGCGTGCGCCGAGGTGTCCATGAGCATCACAGCGGATTCTCTGCCTTTTCGAAAGCGCCCGGAGGCCCGGCCTGTTCTCGAACGCCGCAGCGTACCCAACATTCATTATCATGCCCAAGTGCAACTGTCTCCATCCATGAGCCTTTTGTTGGCCTTTCCAATTCGCGCTTACCGATCCGCCCCTATGCGGCGGCGCCTGAGGGAGTTTCCACATCACCATGCAGAGGACACACACATCTTCCGTGCGTATGAGCAGAGCAATCACGCGTAGCGTCGTCACGGTGACCGCGTTGGCTGCCGTCACCGGTGCGGTCTCACCAGGTGCCGCAGTCGCAGCGTCTTCCGACGCGGTGGCACAAGCCGTCGGAATCGGGACCACCGACGTCCAGCGCGTCGAGGCTGCCGCAGCGGTCCGACTCGACCCGACCGCTGATGTGCTCCTGCTCAGCGACTACGACTTCATCCACGCGATCTGGCAGAAGGCCCGGGACGCGGGTGAGCTGCTGGACTCCGTACGTACCGCTGCTGAACAGGCGATGGGCAGTACCCTCCCCGAGGACCATGTCCAGTTCATCGTCACTGGGATCCATGAGGCCCACCAGCTCGACCAGCAGCGTGAACGGGAGAAGGCAGAGGCCGAACGGGCGGCCCGGTACGCCAAATCCCAGGCACTACTGGCCATAGGCATCCCGAGCACTCCGGAGCTTCTCGCACTCAGCGACGACAACTTCGTTCGCGCAATCGCCAAGCACTCCGCCTCAGGCCCTGAGGTCCGGTCCGCAGCTCTGCTGGCACTCGTGGGGGAGGCGGCGGACTGGCGAGAGTTCATCGTCAACGGTGCTCGCGAGGCTCACAAGCGCGATGTGGCCAACGAACTTGCTGAACTCGAGGAACAGGACCGCAAGGAGGCTGAGCGGCGCGCGGAGCTGGCCGCCCGTACGAGCACCGCCGCGTTGTTTCGCATGGCGCCCACGGAGGCCATGCTCAATCTCAGCGCTGACAACTTCATCCGGGAGCTGCTTCGCAGTGCTCCTGTCGACCTGCTCGGCACCGAGCTATACGCCGAAGGCCAGCGCGCTGTTCTCAGCACGGACGCGGCCGATTGGAAGGAGTACATCCATACCGGTGCCGAAGCGGCGTACAAGCGCGACGATGCCGCCCGGCAGGCGAAGCTCGCCGAAGCCAACCGCAAGCTCGCCCTGCAGATCCAGGCCGCCGCGGAGAACAGCGGCGTCAACCCCAACCTGGTGGCAGGGGCCAAGAAGGCACTGGCCGGCAACGACAACGATGTCGCGAACTTCCTTAAGGAAGACACCCAATACCGGCTCAAGAGGCAGTCCATCAAGGCGAGCTCCATCAACGTCACCGGGTACCTGCGGCAATCCGCCGCGGACGGCGGCAAGGCCACCCTCGACGACCTGACGACAGGCAGCACACAGGCCGACCGCGAGGACGCCACCTGGGTCATTGTGCCCGCCCTCGCCAGCAAGCCGGGCTGCTACTCCTTCGAGTCGGCGCGCAAGCCTGGCTACTACCTGAAGTCAGGTGCGACCGAAAAATTCGGATTCCGCGTGCAAATCGCCGCGGACGACCGGAGCACGGCGTTTCGTCAGAGTGCCACCTGGTGTGCTGGTGAGCCCCCCCAGGGCACGGTAGGCAAGACGTTCACCCAGACCATCGGTTCGACGCAGCATTGGCTGTCACCCACGACAGGGGACATCTACGCAAACAAGAGCTGGATGTTCATAGATGCGGCGCCCTTTCGTTCGCAGGCCACCTGGCGGATCGTTTCTCCGCTCGCCCCCTGACCGATACCTCACGCGCTCGCTCCGAGGCGGTCCAGCATGTGCGCGGGACGCATCCCCACGGCCCGCCCCGACAGCCGGTCCCACCAGGGCGTAACGACAGGGTTACAGCGGCTGAGCTTGAGCCCAGAGGGCCTCGCTGCGGCCGGAACCGTCGAGACCGGCCCCCGGACCGGGCCGCAGTACCGGTCCGTCTCCTTCGCCGACAGCAGGGGGCGGACCAGCCTGCCGTGATGCGCATCTGTCAGGGCCGCCGGTGTGCGGAGGAGACGGGAGCGGAGAAGAGGGCGGGGTCCGAAAGGACGCGTCCGATGTGGCCGACGGCAGCGGGCCCTGTGGGCGGAGGTGAGGGCATGAGGCCAGCCCAATGTGCCCGCCGCCGCCCTCCTGTCCCGTCTTCTACGTGCGCGCCTCACCGATTTCCCCCTGCTGGCACATCGGCGGCAGGGGCTCGTGTTTCTCCCGACCGAGGGGTTTTCCCGTGACAGGCAGATTACGGCCGAGGGCCGGTGCCACAGGTATGCGTGGCTGGGCGCGCACGGTGGTGTCCGTGCTGATAGCCGTGGCGCTGATGTGCGGTGTGGCGGGGCAGGCCGTCGCCGAGCCGTCTTCCTCTGACAAGGCGGCTGCGATCCGGCTGCTGTCCGCTCTACAGCACCAGGCGCCACCTCCCACAGCGCCCCCGCGTTCCACGCTGGAACAGTCCAGTGCGGATCTGGACCGGCAGTTGGTTGAGGACTTCGCGGAGTTCGACGAGGAGGAGGAGGTTCGCGAGGCTGCCAAGGCAGCCCTGGCGAGCACCGACCCGAGTGCCATCCGGTACTTCCTGGAGTACGGCGAGGCCGAAGCACGGCAGCGTGCGCTGGATAAGAAGAACAACACCGATGTGGCCAATCGGAGCCGGATCGAGGCACTGCGGGGCACGGGCGGCTCGTTCTTCAACGCAGAGGTCCAGCGTGTGCTGGCGGGCTCAGCGCGGGACCGGGCCGACTTCCTGGCGTTCGGTGCGGAGATTGCCCGGCAGCGGGACGCGGCCACCGAGCAGAACGAGCAGCAGCGGGCGGCTGAGAACCGCAAGCGGGTGCAGATGCTTGTCGCGGTCGGCGGTCCGGAGGTGAAGCGTGCCGCGCAGGCGGCGCTGGCCAGCGGTGACGACGACGTGATCGAGGAGTTCCTTAAGAAGGGGTACTTGGTTGCCGCTGACAAGGACGCTGCTGACCGGGCGGCTCATGAGGCGGCGCAGAAGGAGGCGCTGGAGGCTGCCGAGCGGCTGAGGAAGCTGGCGGAGAACGCGGCCCGTGCGGCGGGTGCGCGCACCAAGTTGATTGCCGCGCACGGCGATGCCATGAAGGCGCTGAAGATCGCCGCCAACGCGATGAATGCGGCGGGCGCGGCTTCGCGTGAGGCTGATCGGATGCTCGCTGCCGACCGGGCAGGGAAGCGTCTGTCCGACTACGGGCCGGTCAAGACCGAGGTCGCCCGGCAGGTCGCGAATACGGAGTCGGCCGCCAAGCAGGCGCAGGTGGCCGCAGGGCTGGCCAAGGCGCAGGCCGACGTGCTGGTGGAGACGGGGTTGCCGCACGGTACTCAGTGGTCGGAGGTTGCGGCGGGCACCGCGGCGGCGGTGGAGGCGGCGGTTGGAGCCGCCCGGACCGCGCAGCACGCTGTGGATGCGAGCGCGGCGAACGCCGCGGGACTGAACGCACAGAACCAGGCCGAGTTGCACGAGCAGCAGGCCATCAAGTGGCGGGCCAACGCTGAGGCGCATGCGAAGGCGGCTGCCCTGCTGGCAACCGCAGCGGCCAGACAGGCTTCGGTCGCCGCGGACGCAGCCGCCAAGGCCAAGCAGGCCCGAATCGACACGGAGAAGGCGGAGCAGGAAGCCTGGGATCACGCGGCGAAGACGAAGAGCGCCCGGATCGAGGCTCAGCGGCAGGCGAAGGTCGCAGCCGAACAGCGCGGGATTGCCGAACGCGAGCGTGACCTCGCTGACGCTGCGAGTGTGCGAGCCGAGCAGGAGCAGGCGGTGGCGACCGCAGCGAACGCGCGTGCGCAGAGCGAGGGGCGTACCGCCTCACTGAAGCGGGCCGAGGCACAGGCAGCCGCGACCACCGCCGCGGAGAAGCGCGCGCTGGCACAGACCCAGGAAGGCAACGCGGCCGAAGCGAGCGAGCGGGCGCGGGGCGAGGAGTCCAAGGCTGCCCAAGCAAGGAACAAGGCCTACGCGGCGGAACGCCTGCACAAG
>NZ_DATMVN010000600.1:0-11027 GCF_035563135.1 Streptomyces sp. | reverse complement strand
CGCTCGGGGTCTCGGCCGGCCAGACCGTCACGGGCGGCCAGCAGATCGGCCTCTCCGGCTCCACCGGCAACTCCACCGGCCCGCACCTCCACTTCGAGGTCCGGACCGGCCCGAGCTACGGCTCGGACGTCGACCCGATCGCCTACCTGCGTTCGCACGGCGTCTCCATCTGAGGCACGCCACCTGAAGGTGGACGGGAGGGGCGATGCGCCAAGACGCATCGCCCCTCTCCTTATTCCGGCTTTACCAAAAACTGACCGGGTGGTCTTTCTCACCACCCGTCAACCCCTTATTACGGTCGCGTAGGTCACAATCGAGGGTGCAGGATAAGCCCTTGTGGCAGACGATTCGAGAAACAGACAACGAGGCATCATCGGGTCGTACGCAGCGATTGGCGACAGCTTCACCGAGGGAGTCGGAGACCCCGGCCCCGGCGGGACGCTCGTCGGCTGGGCGGACCGGCTCGCGGTCCTCCTCGCGGACCAGCTCCCCGGCCCGGATGCGGTAGTAGGCCCGGCGGACGACACACACGGGAACTTCCGGTACGCCAATCTCGCGGTACGCGGACGTCTCCTCGACCAGATAGTCGAGGAACAGGTCCCTCGCGCCAAGGAACTGGCACCTGATCTGGTGAGCTTCTGCGCGGGCGGCAACGACATCCTCCGCCCCGGTTCCGACCCTGACGACGTCGCGGTGCGATTCGAGCGCGCGGTCGCCGATCTGACACAGGCGGTCGGCACGGTCATGGTCACCACCGGCTTCGACACCCGTGGCATCCCCGTGCTCAAGCACCTGCGGGGCAAGATCGCCATGTACACCGCGCACGTCCGGTCCATCGCCGACCGCTACGACTGCCCGGTGCTGGACCTGTGGTCCCTGAGGTCCGTGCAGGACAGGCGGGCCTGGGACAACGACCGGCTGCACCTCTCGGCGGAGGGGCACACCCGCGTCGCGTTGCGTGCCGCCCAGGTCCTCGGCCTCGAGATACCGGCCGACCCCGACCAGGTGTGGCCCCCGCAGACCCAGCGCGGGGCACTGGACCTGCGGCGCGACGACATCCAGTGGGCGCGTGAATACCTCGTCCCGTGGATCGGCCGCCGGCTGCGCGGGGAGTCCTCCGGGGATCACGTCGCGGCCAAGCGCCCCGACCTGCTGCCGCTCTGACCCTCCGGCCGCCGCACCCCGGCCGCTCTCGCTTCGTCAGCGGCTGACCACGGGGAGCGGACGCCGGGCAGGTCCTGGGGACGCGAACCCGCCCGGGGCGGGTATCCGTATCGGTCGGGCGGGTATCCGCTCCAGCACCCCGCCCGCGAAGACGTCGTACAGCGGCAGCGTCTCCAGGTGCACGTAGCCGATGTGGCAGTCGCACACATCGAGCGGACAGCCGCGCGGACCGAGCGAACTGCGGTAACTGCCGTCGTAGAGATTGCCCAGCTCCGCACGGACGAAGTGACAGCGGCGCACCGTCCCGTCACCGTCCACCGATATGACCGACCGGCCGGTCCGGCACGGCAGTCCGGCCGAGCGGTGCGGATGCCTGCTGTACGGGAACAGCGGGTCCAGGGCCGTCCACCGGTCCGCCTGCTCGTCCGAATAGGTGTGACCCTCAGCGGCGTTGACCCAGAGATACACCTCGGGCGGCAGCGCGGCACGCAGCCGGCGCGCCTCCTCCAGATGCTCGTCGAGACCGACGATCCCGACGCTGTACCGCACCCCGAGGGCCGTCAGCTCCCGGCACCGGCCCAGGAACCGCTCGTACGGCGTCTGGCCGGGGTGGTAGGTGCACCACAGGGCTGCCTTGTCGCGCTCCGCCTCGGCCAGCCAGCCGGTACGGCAGCTGAGGTTGGTCTGTACGGCGACCCGGCCGATGTGCGGCAGTCGCGACAGCTCGACGAGCGCCCTCCGGTACCAGGACCGGACCAGGCCCTCGCCCCACGGGGTGAACAGCACCGACAGCCGGTCGCCGGTCTGCTCGGCCGCCCACCCGGTGAACCGCTCCAGGGCCGCACGGTCCGACCGCAGCTGCTCCCCGCTGTCCCGCCGCTTGGCGAACGGACAGTAAGGACAGTCGTAGTCGCACGAGGCGAGCGGGCCCCGGTAAAGGATCGTCAGGTCCGTGCTCATCGGGCGGCTCACTTCGCCTCGTAGGCGGCCATGGCGGCTCGCACCGCAGGGGAGAACAGTTCCGGGCCCAGGGCGTCCGAGTGGGCCAGGCCCTCGGGGGAGAGACGCAGCAGGGCAGGGGCCACCGAATCGTCCAGCCAGCCCCGCGCGGTGAAGAGCTCCAGCTCGGCCGGGAAGTCCTCGTACACGTCGGTGCCGAAACGCTCGCGGTACCCGGCAGTCCGCATGCCCTCGGCCTGGAGCAGTGACTGAAGGAGGTGGCGTCGGCGCGCCTCGCCGTCGTCGACGTAACGGCCGACCTCCGCACGCGAGAAGTCCGTAGCGGTGGTGAAGCCGTCGATGATGCCCCGGATCTCCCGCATCTCCACGGCGTAGTCGAAGGAGTAGTGCAGGGAAGAGGTGTACGAGCGGGCCCCGCAGCCGAGTCCGATCATGCCGTCCGTCTGGCAGGCGTAGTCGTCGGGACCCGCGTGCGGGGCGTCGGTGCGGCGGAACATCCGCATCGACACCTGCTCGTAGCCGTGGGACAGCAGATGGTCGCGGCCCTCGCGGTACAGCCGCAGCCGCTGTTCGTCCCACGCGGTGTCCGGTGCCTCCGCTCCGGCGCCGAGGCGCCCGAGACCGGTCAGCGGCCGCACGTACAGCGGGTAGAGGTAGAGCTCCTCCGGGCGCCAGGCCAGGGCGGCATCCAGCGAGGTGCGCCAGGTCGCCCCGGTCTGCCCCTCGATGCCGTAGATCAGATCGATGTTGAGGACCGGGACGCCGGCGTCGCGGATCCGGCCGAGGGCCGCCTCCACCTCGGAACGGTGCTGCGGGCGGACGGCGGCCCGGGCCTCGGCGTCCACGAAGCTCTGCACACCGATGCTGATCCGGGTGGTGCCCCGGCCGGCCAGCACGGCCAGCCGGTCCGCCGTGGCCGTCGACGGTGAGGTCTCGACCGACAGGGGAACCGCATCGAGGTCGGCGCCCATCCGTTTCTCCGCGATGTCGCAGAGGCGCTCCAGCTCGCCGGCGGTGAGGAACGTGGGAGTACCGCCACCGAACGCGGCGGCGGCGAAACGAACAGGCTCCTCGTCGCCCAGCGCGTCCCGCACGGCAGTGGCCTGCCGGTCGAGCGCGTCGAGGTAACGCGTCGTCAGTTCCTCGGGGGCGCCGATCCGGGTGAACAGGTTGCAGAACCCGCAGCGGACCTCGCAGAACGGTATGTGGAGGTAGAGCGAGAGCGAGTCCTTGCGTTCCGCCGCCCAGAGCCCGCTCAGCGACGGACGCCCGGCGGGGTGGCCGGCGAGAGGGCGGTAGGCCGTCTTGTGCGGATAGGCGTAGACGTAGCTGCGGTACGGGCGGGTGCTGGGAGTGGTGGTCATCGGGTCGCCCCTGGTTCGAGGAAGAAATGGGCATAGGGCACGGTCCAGACGGATTCATGACCGATACGGTGGCCGGTGTAGCCGTCATCGCCGTACGCCGTGCCGTGATCGGAGCAGACGATGGCGAAACATCTGCGACGACTGCTCACCGCCGCGAAGAGGCGCCCGATGTGCCGGTCCACGTACTCCAGCGCCGCGGCATGGGTGGCCCTGGAGTCACCGGAGCCGGCAGTGGCGCCGGGCAGGTGGAACCAGTTGGGCTGATGCAGCGCCGACACATTCACGAAGAGGAACAGCCGCTGTTCATCCGGGAGTTCCGCGACGACGCGTTCGGCCCGCGAGACCTGGGCCTGGAAGGACGTCGGAGAAGTGACACCGAACTCCGGCTCCCAGTGGCTCTCCTGGAACATGTCCGGCAGCACCGAGCCGAGCGGCGGGCGGCGGTTGAAGAAACCCACGCCACCGACACACACCGTGCGATAGCCCACGGCGGCGAGGCCGGAGAGGAAGTCGGGGGTCTCGTGGACGAAGGTGCCGTCCGCAGTCGACTCGCTGCCCGCGAAGCGCGCGGCGAACAGTCTCGGGTGAGGACCGGGGGCGACGGGCGTCGGCAGGAATCCGGCGAAGATCGCCTGGTGGGAGGCGTAGGTGAAGCTGCCCGGGGCGTGCCTCTTCTCCCAGACGCCGCCGGGCAGGTGCCGGACGAGGTTCGGGATGCGCCCGGCCGCGGCCAGTTCCTCGGCCACGTCGAACCGCAGGGTGTCCAGGGTGACGAGCAGGAGGTCGTGGCTGCCCACGACCGCGTTCATGTCGGGCGCGGGGGGCTGCCCGTCGCGGGACATGTGATCAGGAGACTTCGCTGACACGGTCGTTCCTTGCTCGCTCGTTGTCCGTCGGGCCGGTCCCACGGCGGACGCCGTCCGGCCGGTCGTCGTGTGAGGTCGCCGCCACTACGGCGGCGATCTGCGCGCCGTAGGTGTCCATCCCCTCCACGCCGCTGCCCGGCAGGCCGGTCAGCCCCGGCAGGAGGTCGCCGAAGGCATTCACCTCACCCACGGCGAAACGCCGCCACCCCGTCGCGGGCAGCAGATCGACGCCCACGCACAGCGTGTCCGGGAAGCAGGCCGCGGCCCGCTCGCACACGGCCAGTGCGGCGCTCCAACTGCCGCCCGCAGCCTCGACGGCGGTCCGCACCTCGTCCAGATCTCCCCGCGCGCCGCCCAGGTGCAGGTTGGTCATGGGGGACCGGCTGGTCCTCACGACGGCGTGGGTCACCCGCCCCGCGACCACCACGACCCGAAGGTCGGCGACGCGCCCCCGCTGGGACGCCTTGGGCAGCCAGCGCTCGACGTGCAGTCCGTCCGGTGCCAGGGCATCGACGAGCGCCGCCACCTCGCGCTCCGTCGTGCAGCGGCGCACCCGCAGCGAGTTGAACAGCCGGCCCTCCTCGTCCCGCTCCACGGAGGTGGACGCCTGGATCCTGCCCGGGCCCGCCGTTTCCAGGGCCATCACCCCGGAGGCGGAGGAGCCGTGCGCGGGCTTCACGAACACCCGCGGCATGCGGTGTTCCGCCATCAGCCGACGCACATCCGCCCATCCCCGCACGGGGCCCGCGCCGGGCCCCGAGGTGGGGGAGTCCGGCACCGGCACCCCGGCGGAGTCCAGTACGCCGTGACAGAGCCGCTTGTCGAACAGCACGGCGATGTCCTGCGGATCGTCCAGCAGCACGGCACCTGCCGCCCCGGCCGTCCGCGCGACCTCCTGCACCGCCGAGGTGAACCGCGCGTACCAGCGGGCCGAACCCTCGACCCTGGCCGGGTCGTCGCCCCCACGCAGCAGCCGGTCCACCTCCGCGTCCTCGCCGGGCGAATCGATGCGCACGGTCTCCCCGGGGAGGAAGACGGCTTCCTGCCGCAGCACTTCCAGCCAGGACACCGTGCGCGCGGCGGGCAGACCCGCGGCGCGCACGGCGTCCTGGAAGAGGCCGACCCTGCGGTTGGCGGGAATGCCGACGACTGCGAGGCGCGGCGGTCCGCCACGCGCTGACGGTGACATGGCGGGCCTTCTCGTCACTCCGCGACCGCGGTGTAGCGGCCCTCGGCGCCGCGGTTGTCCCACGGTTCGCATCGATCGGACAGGTCGACCGATACACCGTGCGGCTCCAGCGCCTCCGCGATGCGGCGCTCCATGGCCACGGTCAGGAAGTGGTGGTGCAGGTCGAGCGAGGTGAGATGGGTGAGCGGCTGGCCTTCGAGCAGCGCCGCCGCACCCTCGTCGCCCAGTGTGCCGTTCGACAGGTCGAGCGAGTGGAGCTGCGCGACGACCGGCGCCGAAGCCACGGCGGCGGCGATCTCGTTCTGCAGCTCACTGTTGCACAGGCCCAGGTGGCGGAGCCGGGGGAAGCGGGCACCGGTGAGCAGCGGCGCGAGATCCGGCACCACCACGTCGCCCCCGTACGCCGAGACACCGAGCCAGAGCTCCAGGCGCTCCAGGGCCGGCAGCTCGCTGCCCAGAATTCCGCGCAGCGCCTCCGCGGGCAGCCCACCGCTCTCGACGAGAATTCCTTGCAGGGACTCGTGCTTGACGGGCGGGAAGACCAGGCCGGTGCCGCCGCGTACACCGAGCTGGGTCAGGTCCGGGAAGGCGGTGAGCAGAGTGGTGACGTCCGACTGCTCGATCCATGAGATCTCCGCCTCCTCCACCACCAGGTCCCCGACGAAAACCGCCCTGAGGGAGGTCAGCCGGTGGGCCGCGGCGGTGACGAGCCCGACGGGGTAGGCGGAGGTCTCCTCGTACGTCTCGCCCCACTGCCCGATGATCAGGGCCTGGACGCCTGACGGGTCGACGGCTTCCAGGAAGGCGTCGAACTCCTTTTCCCAGCTGGCGCCCCCCTCGTCGGGGTGGTACGGGTCGACACTGATGCGCCAGGCCGCGGAACCGGCCGCTGGAAGGGCCGTCCCGTCGGTCTCGCGCCGGAAATCGACGGCCGGGAGGCCGAGCAACTCGTGCAGACGGTCCGCGTCGGACATGGCACTGAGCTCCTGATGCTGGGGACGACTGATGTCCGCAAGGTCTATCAAGTGCCACTGACAACGGCGTGACCGGCCCCGGGCTGCCGTCGATGTCAGACCTCTCTCGTAGCGTTTTCCCTGTGGCCGGCACAGGAGGTGACGGCCCGGAGGGGAGACGTCCGTGTACCGGCAGGGCGATGTGCTGATGATGGCGCTGGAGGAGTCGGAGGTGCCCGCGCATCTTCTCGACGCACCGGGCGAACCGCGCGACGGGCGGGGGAGGCTGGTCCTGGCACTGGGCGAAGTCACCGGCCACGCGCACGCCGTGCAGGGACCGGGCCGGCTGATGCGGGAGGCGGGACCCTTCGGCCCGATGCTGCTTCATCTCCCGGAAGGCGGACGCGTGGTCCACGAGGAGCACGCCGCGATAGCGCTGCCGCAGGGCTGGTTCCGCGTCGTGCGCCAGCGTGAGTACGCCCCGGGCGCGGTCCGGATCGTCGCGGACTGATCCACCGTGCCGGGTGTGCGGTGATGCGTGGCCAGGAAACAGCAACAGGGCAACAGGGAACGGGGAACACCGATGCAGTATGTGGACGTGTGGCGGGGCGTGGCGGCGGCCACGGGCAGGGCCGACCGGGACGCGGCCGAGGACGGGGTGCGGCTCGCCTACCGCAGCGCGGGGCTCGATGAGCCCGAGCGCATCATCTGGGCGGACTCGCCCAGGGCGGCGGTCGAGGCGGTGGAGAAGCTCTCCGGCGCGGGACGCTCGGTGCGCGAAGAGGTGCGTACCCGGCCCTGGGCGGAGGAACGGCGCCGGATGTACGACGAGCTGGGCCCGGCCGGCTGGTCCGCCCTGTGGTCCGCCACCGGGGCCCAGCTCTGGGAGACCACGGCCGCACTGGCCGAGCGGATACGGACGGGAGTCGTCACCGAACTCGTGTCACGTCCCGAGGACGAGTCCGACATCCGTCTCGTGCTGCTCGACGCGGTCCTCGGGCAGCACGACGCGGCCTGGCTCGCAGCCTTCGACGGCCGCGGCGACCGGCTGACCGGTCTGGCGGAGGTGGCCAGGAACGCCGGCTGGTGGTGGCCCTACGAACACGCGGTGGTGATCAGCGACCGGCCCGAGGTGCTCCACCGTGACGAGGCGGGACGGCTCGACCGGGGTGACGGGCCGGCCGTCGCCTACCCGGACGGCTTCGCCCTGTACGCCTGGCGGGGGATGCCTGTGCCGGCCGCGTTCCTGGACGGTCTGGCGAGCCTGACTGCGGACCGGATCCGCGCCGAGGAGAACGCGGAGCTGCGCCGGGTGATGCTCGAGTACTACGGCTACGACCGCTACCTCACGGAGTCGGGTGCGGAGCCGGTGCACCGGGACGGGGCCGGGATCCTCTGGCGCATCACGATGGAGGGCGACGAGGACGTCGTGATGGTCGAAGTCGTCAACTCCACCCCCGAACCGGACGGAACACACCGCACCTACTGGCTGCGCGTACCACCCAGGACCCGGACCGCGAAAGAGGGCGTCGCCTGGACCTTCGGTCTCGAAGGAGAGGACTACGCGCCGGTGCGCCAGACCTGACCGGGCGTGTGCCGCCCGTGCCGGCCGGTCCTGGCTCCCGGCACCCTCAAGCGGTCAGAACCTCATGGGAGATGCCGAGTTCGCGGGCGAGCGCCTCTTCGGTCCACTGCAGCATCGTGGCCCGGGAGAGCGGACCCGCGTACGACATCATCTGGACGGCCAGTCCGTCCAGCAGCGCAGTCAGCCGCCAGGCCACGGACATCGGGTCCTCGCAGTGGAACTCACCCGCCGCGGCACCCTCCTCGATGACCTCGGCCAGCTCCGCCTTCCACTGCTGGTCGAGATCTCCGGCCACCTCACGCAGCACAGGATCGCGCAGCGATGACGCCCAGCCCTCGATCCACAACCGCCATCCCTTGGCCCGGCCGGTCGGCGCGTACCAGCGAACGACGGCCCGGAGCCGTCGGACCGCACTGGTGCGGCGGGTCAGGAGCTTGCGCAGATGGGCGAGATCGGCCTCGGCGGCGTAGGCGTAGGCGGCGGCCACCAGCTTCTCCTTGGACGAGAAGTGGTAGAGCACCAGGGCGTTGCTCACCCCGAGGACAGCGGCCACGTCGGCGATCCGGACGGCGGACACCCCACGCACCTCGATCTGCTCGACGGCAGCGCGCAGGAGGTCCTCACGACGCTCCGCCACACTCAGCCGTACTCTCGCCACCCGGTTACCTTAGCCAACTCCCAGGCACCGGCTGCCGCCCCCCGGGGCCCGTCGGGTGCCGGTACCGGCCGAACCGACGTCGTCGTACCCGGGATGCGGAATCCTGCGGGGGGTACGGACGTTGGAACCGGCATGACGGACATCGAACCCGGACGCGAGGCGCTGCTCCGACTGGTCGGGGAGCACGACGGCGGAGTGCTGGTCACCCTCAAGGGTGATGGAAGGCCCCAGCTGTCCAATGTGAACCACGCCTACCACCCCGAAGAAGGAGTCATCCGTGTGTCCATCACGGAAGACCGGGCGAAGACCCGCAACCTCCGTCGCGACCCGCGGGCGAGTTACCACGTGACCAGCGACGACCGGTGGGCCTGGACCGTCGCCGACGCCACCGCCGAGCTGACTCCACCCGCCGCCGACCCCCACGACGCGACCGTGGAACAGCTGGTCGCCCTCTACCGGGACGTCCGGGGAGAGCATCCGGACTGGGACGACTACCGTCGGGTGATGGTCCAGGACCGCAGAGTGGTCCTGACCCTGCGGATCGGGCATGTCTACGGCCAGCCGCGTGCGTGACGCGACACCCTCTGCGACACGGCTCCGGAGGAAGCGCTCGACGCTGCTCCTCCCACCGCCGGGTTCCCGCTCCGTCGCACCTCCCGCCCACGATGAGACGACCGACTCCCTCAGGAGATGCTGTGACCGGCGCCGACCCCCAGCCCTCACTCCGTACCCGACTCCGCTCGCTGCGCCCCGACGCCTTCGGGGCGGACCCGGCCGGGGCGCGGATGGAGCGGATCCGCCGCTCGCCCCATTTCGCCGACGGAGTGTTCCAGAACCCGGAAGGGGCACGGACCCGGCCGTCCGGGTCCATGCTCGACTTCGCCAAGGTGTACTTCCGCAAGGAGGAACGGGCCCGCAGATCCCCGCTCGGCACCGTGCCCGTCCATGCCACGACCCTGGCCGATCTGGCCGTGCCGCCGGCCACGGGCCTGCGGGTGACCTGGCTGGGCCATTCCAGCGTGCTCGTCGAGATCGACGGCCGCCGAGTGCTGTTCGACCCGGTCTGGGGCGAGCGCTGCTCGCCGTTCGCGTTCGCCGGACCGAAGCGGCTGCACCCTGTCCCGCTGCCCCTCGCCCCGCTCGGGTCCCTCGACGCCGTCGTGATCTCTCATGACCATTACGACCACCTCGATCTGCCCACGATCAGGGCTCTGGCCGGGACGGACACGGTGTTCGCGGTGCCGCTCGGTGTGGGTGCCCACCTGGAGCGGTGGGGGGTGCCCCCGGACCGCGTCCGCGAGCTCGACTGGAACGAGACCGCACGGATCGCGGGCATCAGCCTGACCGCCACTCCCGCGCGGCATTTCTGCGGGCGGGGGCTGCGCAATCAGCAGCACACGCTCTGGGCGTCGTGGGCCGTCACCGGCCCGGAGCACCGGGTCTACCACAGCGGGGACACCGGCTATTTCTCCGGTTTCCAGGCCATCGGTGCCGAGCACGGCCCCTTCGACGTGACGATGATCCAGGTCGGCGCCTATTCGGAGTACTGGCCCGACATCCACATGACACCGGCGGAGGGCCTGCGGGCGCACCTGGACCTTCAGGGCGGCAGTCCGTACGGCGTGTTGCTGCCGATCCACTGGGGCACGTTCAACCTCGCCCCGCATGCGTGGGCGGAGCCGGGGGAGTGGATGAGGGACGCTGCCGGTGATGCGGAGCAGGCGGTGGCGTTCCCCCGGCCGGGCGAGCCGTTCGAGCCGTCCGGGGAGCTGCCCTCGGACGCGTGGTGGCGTGCGGTGTCGGCGCCCGTCGCACGTCCGTGGCGTCGTTCCGGGGCGGCGGGTACGACACCGGTGCACCAGGAGGAGGCCGGCCTCGCGGGGGAGCGGTGACGTAGGGCGGGGGCGAGCTCAGCGAGATGGCACGGCTGCCGGGACGTCTCCCGGCTGAAGTGCGTGATCGGTTACTGCGAGCCTCGGCCGGAGCACCCCGCGCGGAGCGGACCACCGGCCGGCGCCCGTGCACCACCAGCTGGGGCGCACCTGCGTCGTCGCGGATGACACCCCTCCGCGCAGCCCTGCCTGGCCGGCCGGGGCGGCACGCGGCGCGCCCCGACCGCCGGCGCCTGATCACATGCGCGCGGCACCGGCCCTGATGGCCTCGCGGATCCGGACGTACGTGCCGCAGCGGCAGATGTTGCGGATGCCGTCGAGGTCGGTGTCGGTGATCTCACGGCCTTCCTCCGCGGCTCTGCGTACGACGGCGACAGCCGCCATGATCTGGCCCGG
>NZ_DATMVN010000599.1:0-4179 GCF_035563135.1 Streptomyces sp. | reverse complement strand
AAACGGCGGTATCGACGGCATCGACGTCACGGGTGAAGCGCGCCACCTACGGGTGGACCCATCCGTGCGCGGCACGGCCTGGGACCACTCGCTCCACGAGTTCGGCGTCCACCGGAGCCGACCGCTCGCAGAAGCCGCCGCACCGTCCTGTTCCCCGCCGTCGGTGCGGCCGGGAGGTCCGCGGCGGACCATGGATCGTCCGTGGCCCGCCGCGGACTCGCGCATGCGCGCAGCGAGGCCGGGCGCGGCACCCAGGATGCGAAGGGGCGAGGGGCGGAGTGCGATGCCTCGACGCGCACCCTCAGAGGGGCCCCTCCGGGCCCTCGTCACCCGAACTCAGCTCCTCGGCCCGCAGCGCGAGGTCCTGGAGCACATCGGCGGAGGACACGTCCTGCTGACCGGAGTCATGGATCTGGGCGAGCGCGATGAAGGCCAGTGTGAAGGCTCCGACCAGCTGCTCCACGGCGCCGCCGACCTCGCGTCCCACCAGGGCGGCCATCTCCTCGACGGTGGCGTCGGAGGGGATCGCGATGTGCGGCATCGTCTCGTTGAGAAGGGTTGTCACCATGTTTCCGCCTGCGTCCAGGTCACCGCCGCTCGCGTCCTCCTCGGCGTGGCGCTGCATCTCGCCCGCCTCCGTGAGGATGCCGATCACTCGCTTGAGGACTTCGCTCTGCTCCATACGGTGAGCATAAGCGTCAGGTCTCGCCTGCCTGACAGCCCGCCGGTGGTGTGCCGGGCAGCAGATGCCCCCCGTACGCCGGCAGGTGGGGCTGCCGGCGTACGGAGCTCGGACCTGGACCCGGGAAGGGCTCAGGCCGTCTTGAGCGGTCTGTCGTCGGTGAATTCGCGGAGCGGCTCCGCAGGGCGCCGGCCCCCGGCCCTGACGGTGCGGTGCCGGGTCACGTCATCGGCACGCTCACGACGAGCGGGGTGGCCACGGCCTGATTCCAGTGCACGTCGTTCTGAGCCGTGTCCCGGTCGCCGAGGAAGAACTGGGTGAGTTGACGGAAGGTCATCACGATGCCGGCGGTCACCGGGATCGGGCGGATGAGGAGTTCGAGCAGGGACGGGCTCCAGCCTCACCTCGGTCCCGCTCCGCTTCTCGATGTTCTTGGGTCCGGGAGTGAGGATCTTCCTGCCGGCCCCGATGCCCGGGCCCTGGTCGGACGCCCCGGCGCGCCGGCGTCTTCGGTGACTCGTCGCTGCCGCCGGCCGGGGGTGCCCCGCCGCCGCAGCCGGTGGCACCGGCGGCGACGGGCATGGCGAGGGCGGTGGCCGCAGCGGCTCTGAGACGACGCATGCGGGGCGGCCCTTTTCCGGGGAGGACGCGGTCCGGGACCCGCGCGATCTTCCTCGTATTAATTAAAGAGATGAAATAACTGGGTGCCCAGAGCCGGGGTATGTTGCCGGGGCGAAGGGGGCGACATGGCTGAGCGCAGTAGACGGACGGTGCGTGACCTGCGAAGGGGCAATCGGGCGCGGGTGTTGCAACGGTTGTATTTCGACGGACCGTTGAGCCGCCAGGAGCTGGGGCCCGCGACAGGGCTGAGTTCGGGCTCCATCAGCAACGTGGTCACCGAGCTGGCCTCCGAGGGCCTCCTGGAGGAGGCCGGCATCGTCGACTCCGACGGAGGACGCCCCCGCACGTTGCTGCGGATCGCCCCCGGCGGAGGACTGTTCGTGGGCATCGACATCGGTGAGACCCGGGTACGCGTCGAGCTCTTCGACCTCTCGCTGACGGAACTCGCCCGCACCGACCGCCTGCTGGCCCAGCACGGATACGACGTCGAGTGCGTCGTCGGCCATGTCCGTCGGGGTGTCTCCGACGTCCTGCGCGACGCGGGCGCCGACCCCGGCACGCTGCTCGGCATCGGCGTCGGGGTGCCCGGCATCATCGAACGCGACGCCCCGGAGTCCGCGGGCGGCCCGGGTGCGGTCGTCCACGGCCAGACCATCGGATGGAGTGCCGTTCCTTTCGAGCGGCTGCTCCGCGAGGCCGTGGACGTACCTCCGGAGGTGCCGTTCTTCATCGACAACGGTGCGAAGACCCTGGGGCAGGCCGAGATGCGGTTCGGCGGCGGCCGTGGCGCCGGCACGGCCGCCGTCGTCCTGATCGGCTCGGGAGTGGGTGCGAGCGTCAGCCGGGGGGACATCCTCGACGAGGACCTCTCCGACGCGGCCCTGGAGTGGGGACACACCACGGTGCAGCTACGGGGCCGCCGCTGCCGTTGCGGCTCCATGGGCTGCCTGGAGGCGTACGCGGGCGCGGAGGCCATGCGGGAGCGCTGGCAGGAAGCGGGAGGCCCGCTGCCCCCGGACGCCGACGACGAGACCGCCCTTGCCGCACTGCTCGCGGCCGCCTACCCGGGGACCGCCGACGGTGCTCCGGACCCGGTGGCGGTCTCGATCCTCGACGAGACGGCCGAGTGCCTGGGCGCCGCCCTGGCCGACCTGGTCAATCTCTTCCTGCCGGAACGCATCCTGCTCGGCGGCTGGGCGGGTCTGCTCATCGGCCCCCACCTGCTCCCGGAGATCCGCCGGTACGCCCGGGAGTACGCGCTCCGGCACGCGGCCGCCCGCACCACGATCGATCTGGGCCGCCTGGGCCCGGACGCGGTCACGGTGGGTGCGGCGACTCTGCCCCTGTCCGACTTCCTGGCCCGCGGCGGCACCCGCCCCGGGCCGGAATCCCTCCCGGGCGCCACTCCGGCCCGGGACCGCATGATGCCGGGCCGCGGCCGCACCGTGGCCGGCTGAGCGCGAAGGGCATGGGGCCGAAGGGCAGGGGGGCGGAACTCGTGCTCGGGGCGCCCGCCGTCAGGCCCTCAGGCGGAATCCCTCACCACCAGCACCGGTTCGAAGATCACCGATGTCACCGGCCGGTCCGGCACCGCCAGCCGGTCCAGCAGCAGTCCGGCCGTCTCCGCTGCCATGTCCTCCACCGTCTGCCGCACCGTCGTGAGCGGCGGCCGGCAGGCCGAGGCGGCGCTGCTGTCGTCGAACCCGATCACGGAGACGTCCTCGGGGACACGCCTGCCGCGCTCCCGCAGCACATGGCAGGCGCCCGTCGCCATCAGGTCGTTCCCCGCGAACACCCCGTCCAGATCGGGGTGTTCGGTCAGGAGGCGCTCCATCGCCGTCCCGCCGCTCTCCTGGGTGAACTGCCCCTCGACGACAGGCGCACGGGAGACCCCGTGCTGCGCCAGCGCGTCCCGGAAGCCCGCCGGCCTCTCCTGTCCGGCGGACAGGTCCAGCGGTCCGCTGATGGTGACGACCCCCGTCACCACCCGGCCGAAGAACGGGTCGGCGAAGACCTGAGCGGTGAAGCCCCCTTCTCCGGCGGGCCCGGCCCCCTCCTCCGGGCCCGCGGCCCCCGCTCCCGACACCACCGGCGCGACGGCGTCCGTGCGCCGGGTGACCAGGGAGCGAGCCGCGCGGTTGGGCGCGTAGCCGGTGACGGCGACCGCCTGCCGTACAGCCTCCTGGATCGCCGGATCGACGTTGCGCACCCCGTTGATCACTCGTGAGACGGTCGCGCGTGAGACACCGGCCGCCCACGCCACGTCCTCCAGGGTGGGGGCCGCGCCGGCCGGTCGCGGAGCATCCGTCATGACCGCCTTCACAGCACCGGGCGGACAAGTGGGGGAGCGCTCTCCCGCCAGGGCCGGAGGGGGGCGGCCGGGGGTGCCGGTTCCGTTCGCAGGGGTCACGCGCCGGGGCGCGTGGACGGCAGGTGGAGAATGTTCACTTGTCACCACCCGTCGTATGCCCATAAGTTGGCCGCTTGCGACGCGTTCTACTGCAGTGGGGGAGCCCTATCATGGCCGCGAACGGTCGGCACCGCAGATACCAGCCCAGCCGGATCAACCGCGCTTCGCTCACGGTGACAGCGGGAGGCGCGGGCCTCGCGCTCCCGCTTCTCACGGCTGCCTCGGCAGGAGCTGCCCCGGCCGACGTGTGGGAGAAGGTCGCCGCCTGCGAGTCGACCGGAAACTGGCACATCAACACGGGTAACGGCTACTACGGGGGTCTGCAGTTCACCCGGTCGACCTGGGCGGCCTACGGCGGCACGGCCTACGCCGCGCGCGCCGATCTGGCCACCAAGGACCAGCAGATCGCCGTGGCCGAGAAGGTGCTCGACGGGCAGGGCCCGGGAGCCTGGCCGACGTGTTCCGC
>NZ_DATMVN010000598.1:0-5571 GCF_035563135.1 Streptomyces sp. | reverse complement strand
TGGAACCGAGCGCCTCGATGTTGCCGGCGAAGTCCACCCGGACGATGTCGCCCTTCTTCACCTCGGCGCCGTCACCGGCAAAGACGTCGTCCGCCAGGACCTCGTCGGACACCTTGGCACCCTTGGGAACCTCGATCTCGGGCTCGGTCCCGAACTTCCCGGACACCTTGGCGACGGCCCCAGACTTCGGTTCGTCCTTGTCCTCGGCGTCGGACCCGCAGGCGGCGGTGAACAGCAGAGCGGGCACGACCAGTACGGCGGCGGCGCGCCGGGCAGTTTTCGTGGGATTCATCAGTCCAACTCGCGAGTAGGGAGCTCCGGGCACTCCCGTCACTCTACGACTTCGTCCCAGCGGCATCACGGGTACCGCCACAGCTGTACGCCGGGGCAGGTTCACCCCGGCGTACAGTGGATCCTTTTCGCAGGCGGCCGGCCCCACGTCCCTCAGGGGCCGCACCAGGCGCGGCGAGACCGAGAAGGCACCCTTGCGGTCCCTGAGCGGAGGCTGCCGGGCGGGCCTGCCGGTGCTCACATGCCCGCGATCAGCTTCTCCACCCGGTCGTCGACGGAGCGGAAGGGGTCCTTGCAGAGCACGGTGCGCTGCGCCTGGTCGTTGAGCTTGAGGTGGACCCAGTCGACGGTGAAGTCCCGCCGCTGTTCCTGCGCCCGGCGGATGAAGTCGCCGCGCAGCCGCGCCCTGGTCGTCTGCGGGGGCACCGACTTGCCCTCGAAGATCTTGAGGTCGTTGCAGATGCGGGCGGCCTGCCCCTTGCGCTCCAGGAGGTAGTAGAGCCCCCGCCGCCGGTGGATGTCGTGGTAGGCGAGGTCTATCTGAGCGACCCTCGGATTCGACATGGTCATGTTGTGCTTGGCGCGGTACCGCTCGATGAGCTTGTACTTCATGACCCAGTCGATCTCGGTGCCGATCCGGTCCAGGTCCTCGGCCTCGACGGCGTCCAGCGTGCGGCCCCACAGTTCGAGGACCTGGTCGACGGTGCCGGTGCGGATGCCGCGCCGTTCGACGAAGTCGACGGCCTTCTCGTAGTACTCGCGCTGGACCTCGATGGCCGATGCCTCACGGCCGCTGGCCAGGCGCACCTTCCGCTGTCCCGTGATGTCGTGGCTGACCTCGCGGATGGCCCGGATCGGGTTCTCCAGGGTCAGGTCGCGCATCACCGTGCCCGCCTCGATCATGCGCAGCACGAGGTCGGTGGCACCGACCTTGAGGAGCATGGTCGTCTCGGACATGTTGGAGTCGCCGACGATGACGTGGAGGCGGCGGTAGCGCTCGGCGTCGGCGTGCGGTTCGTCCCGGGTGTTGATGATCGGACGGGAGCGCGTCGTCGCGGAACTGACGCCCTCCCAGATGTGCTCGGCCCGCTGGCTCACGCAGTAGACGGCTCCGCGCGGCGTCTGCAGCACCTTGCCGGCACCGCAGATCAGCTGACGGGTGACGAGGAACGGAATGAGGATGTCCGCGAGCCGGGAGAATTCCCCGTGCCGGGCCACGAGGTAGTTCTCATGGCACCCGTAGGAGTTTCCGGCCGAGTCGGTGTTGTTCTTGAAGAGATAGACGTCGCCCGCGATTCCCTCCTCGTGCAGGCGGCGTTCGGCGTCGACGAGCAGGCCTTCGAGAATGCGCTCGCCCGCCTTGTCGTGCGTGACCAGTTCGGTCACGTTGTCGCATTCGGGTGTCGCGTATTCCGGATGCGATCCCACGTCGAGGTAGAGGCGGGCGCCGTTCCGCAGGAAGACATTGCTGCTGCGGCCCCATGACACAACACGGCGGAAGAGGTAGCGCGCCACTTCGTCAGGTGACAGTCGGCGCTGTCCCCTGAACGTGCACGTGACGCCGTACTCGTTCTCCAGCCCGAAAATGCGGCGGTCCATGACTGAACATTACGCCTTATGGCCTGAGCTGAAACCGGGTTCGGCAGCACCGTTTCGATCATTTTCCGAACCGGCCGCGGCCGCGGGCGCACGCCCGGGATCTGCGAGGACCCTTCCGGTGGCCAGCAGAACCAGCAGTGCCGCCACTCCGCCGGCCCCGGCGACGGCGAAACTCCACGCCGTCCCGCCCAGCTCGACGGCCGGGCCCGCCACACCGGTTCCGGCCGCCGCACCCACCCCGAAGGTCGTCACGAGCCAGGAGAACGCCTCGGTGACCGTGCCGCGCGGCGCGTGCCGGTCCACGACGATGAACGAGCAGGCGATCGCCGGCGCCAGGAACACTCCGGCGAGTGCCGCCAGCGCGGTCATGGCGGGCACACCGGGCGTCAGCACCAGCGGCAGATAGCCCAGCGCCAGCAGTGCGACGATGACCCGCAGCCTGCGCTCGGGCGCCCCGGCCCACTGCCGCGCCCCGTACACCGCTCCCCCGATCAGCGCGCCGAGGCCGAGTGCGGCCATCAGCCAGCCGTACACGGACTCCCGGCCGTGGTCGTCGGCGTACGCGACACCGGCCACCGTGATCGAGCCGAGCGCCACACCGACGAAGAAGAAGGCGCCCAGCAGGGCGAGGAGGCCCGGTGAGCGCAGGGCCCCGAGCCAGTGCGCCTCGCGGGGCGCCGAGCGCCATGCCCTGGAGGGTTCGGACAGGACCACGGACAGCGCTCCCAGCACACCGATGGCATTGATGACCAGGAGCGCGGCCGCCGGCGACCAGAGGGAGACCAGGACCGTCACCAGGAGCGGCCCCACGGTGAACATGATCTCCTGGGCCACCGCGTCCATGGCGTACGCCCGGTGCACCCGGTCCTCCCGGCCGAGGACCGACGGCCACAGGGCACGCAGGCCGCCCTCCAGCGGGGGTGTGGACACGCCGGCCACGACGGCTGCCGCGTACGCGACCGGGAGCGAGCCGAGACCGGTCAGCGCGAGCACGGCCATGCCGAGCGCGGAGACGGCCGCCGCGGGGAGCTGGACGCGCGGCTGGCCGTACAGGTCGACGGCCCGGCCCAGCAGGGGCTGACCCACCGCTGTGGCGAGGCCGTACGCCGCCGCGAGGGCGCCGGCCAGCGTGTAGCTGCCGCCCTCCGCACGGGTGAACAGGACGATCGCGATGTGGGCGGTGCCGTTCGGCAGGCGCCCCACCAGCGTCCCCGCCAGCAACCGGGCGGCGTGCCGCGTCCGGAGGATGTCCAGATATCCCGCGGCCATGTCCGCCCCTCTCCCCCGCCGGTGTCGCAGCCCCGGGGTTTTACGTATAACGTCAGCGCTCATACGTACCATGTGGGCAGCCGGGAGTCCATCCCACCGCATCCGAGCGTCCCGGCACGGAGGCACGAGTGAGCAGCGCCCAGCAGCCCGCCCCACCCCGGCCCACCAGCCGCGACGTGGCACGGACGGCGGGCGTCTCGCAGGCCACGGTCTCGCTCGTGCTCGGTGACAAGTGGCGGGGCCGGGTGTCGGCGGCGACCGCCGAGCGGGTCCGTGACAGCGCCCGGGACCTCGGCTACCGGCCGAATCACGCCGCCCGCAGTCTCCGGCTGGGCCGCACCCGCACCGCCCTGCTCGTCGTGCCCGCGCTCACCAACGAATTCTTCGCCCGGGTGTACACCGGCGCCGCGGCCGTCGCCGCCGAGCACGATTTCGGCGTGGTCCTCTATCCGTCCCCCGACGGCACCGGCCCCGCGAGGGACCCGTTCGCCTCGGCGCGTGCGGCGCTCGACGGGGTGATCGCCTCGTCGATGGCGGCGGACGCCCTGGGAGCGCTGCGGGGCGCGGACCTGCCGCTGGTGATGCTGGACAGCGACCCCGAGGACCACGGGGCCGCCGCGCGCGTCAACCTCGACATCGCGGACGGCATGCGCCAGGTGACGGGCCATCTGCTGGGCCTCGGCCACCGCCGCATCGTGCACCTCGCGTCCGCCGTGGACACCTGGACCTTCGCGGTGCGCGCCCGGGCGCTGCGGGAGGCCGTACGGGACGCCCCCGGCATCGTCCTGCGCACGGTGACCGCACCGCTGGAGGTACGGGCCGGGCGCGAGGCGGCCGAGGCGGTCCTGGCCTCCCCCGGCCCGCTGCCCACGGCCATCGTCTGTGACGACGACATCCTGGCCGCCGGCGCCTGCAAGGCGGTGCGCAGACGGGGACTGCGGGTGCCCGACGACATCTCCGTGACCGGCTTCGACGACCTGGCGCTCGCCACGGCGGTGGAACCGGAGCTCACCACGGTGCGGCTCCCGGCCGAACAGGTGGGTGAGCGGGGCATGAGGGCGCTGCTGGACGTCCTGGAGGGCCGGCCCGCGGAGCACCGCGATCTGCCCGTCCAGCTGGTGGTACGGGGCTCCACCGCGCCCCCGCCCGCCACGTGACGAAGCCCTCCGGCCGCCGTGTCCGGCGGCCGGAGGGCTTTCTCCGACCGGTTACTTCTCGGTGGCCTCGCCGGTGCCCTCCTCGGGACCGCCGGTGCCCTTCGCGGGGGTGCCGGTACCGGCGGCCGGCGTGCTGCCGCCTTCGGGCTCCTCCGTGTCGGACGGAGCGTCCGTCGGGGTCGCCCCGGCGCCGTCCGCGTCCAGCAGCCTGGTCAGCTGCCGGCCGACGATCCGCTTGAACTTGCGCTGCTGCGGCCTCGTCCGGTCCAGGACCGCGACCTCCAGCCGCTCGGCGGGGATCTCCCGCTCGTTGCCGTTGGCCTCGCGGGACAGCGCCTGCACGGCCAGCTTCAGCGCCTCGGCGAGCGACATGCCGTCACGGTGGCGCTGGTCGAGGAAGGTACTGATCTGCTCGGCGTTCCCGCCGACCGCGACCGAGCCGTGCTCGTCCACGATCGAACCGTCGTGCGGCAGCCGGTAGATCTGGTCGCCCTCGGGCCCCGCGCCGACCTCGGCGACCACCAGCTCCACCTCGTACGGCTTCTCGGCCGCGCTGGAGAAGATGGTGCCGAGCGTCTGCGCGTAGACGTTGGCCAGTCCACGGGCCGTCACGTCGTCACGGTCGTAGGTGTATCCCCGCAGATCGGCGTAGCGGACCCCGCCGATGCGGAGGTTCTCGTACTCGTTGTACTTGCCGGCGGCGGCGAAGCCGATCCGGTCGTAGATCTCGCTGAACTTGTGCAGCGCGCGGGACGGGTTCTCGCCGACGAACACAATGCCGTCGGCGTACTGCAGCACAACCAGGCTGCGGCCACGGGCGATGCCCTTCCGGGCGTATTCCGCCCGGTCGGCCATGGCCTGCTGAGGTGAGACATAGAACGGCGTCGACACCGGCTATCCGTCCCTTTCTGTCAGTGACGAGTGCATCGGAGAAGCAACGGGCCGGTCAGAGCAGCGCGGCGCGGGGGCCGTCGGGCTGCTCGAGCCGGCGCTCCAGGATCGCGCGTGCGATCTCCGAGGATTCCGTGTCGCCCAGCCTGCGGAAGCCCTCGTCGGTGATGACGGTGACGATCGGATAGATCCGGCGGGCCACGTCCGGGCCGCCGGTCGCCGAGTCGTCGTCGGCCGCGTCGTACAGCGCCTGCACGACCAGGGTGAGTGTCTGCTGCTCCGTCAGGTCTTCGCGGTAGAGCTTCTTCATCGACCCGCGCGCGAAGTCGCCGAGGACGGCACGCACGACGAACTGCTGGCGAGG
>NZ_DATMVN010000597.1:0-3912 GCF_035563135.1 Streptomyces sp. | reverse complement strand
TCCCGGCCCCGACGCATGGGTGAAACGCGGCGGCAGGCCGAGGGCCTGACCGAGCCAGTCGCAGACCCGTTGCTCCAGCTCCGTCGCGGCGGGCGATGTCGACCACATCATGCCCTGCACGCCCAGCCCGGCGGTGACCAGCTCTGCCAGGACGGAGGCGGGCGAATTGTTGGTCGGGTAGTAGCCGAGGAAACCAGGGTGCTGCCAGTGGACCAGTTGCGGCACGATCGTGCGCCAGGTGTCGTCGAGGATTTCGCTGAGGTCCTCGCCCTGTTCGGGTGCGACGGCCGGGAGCAGCTTCAGCGTCGTACCCGGCGCCCCGGGCGGGACCACGGGCAGTCCGGCGGCGGACAGGGCCTGCCAGTGCGCGGCCAGTCGTTCGGCCGCGTCGGCCGCGACGGCCGGGAAAGCATCGTCGTTCATGCGCCGACGTTATTGCGCGCACCCCTGTACACCTGCGCTCCTGGGGTCATGATCACTCGTACGAGCCCTCTGTGGCTTCCTTCCGGCCCGAACTTCCGCCTGCCTCCCGCGCAGCACTCCATGACGCCGCGGCCGGGCCGTCCACCGTGCCGCACCCGGGCCCCGCCGCCCGCCCGCCCGGCCGGAAGGAGGGCACGACCGCGGAGAGCCGGACCCGGACGACGCTCTGGCTGCACGAGCATGTGGAGGAGTTCACCAACGAACTCGCCCGCCGGATCGCCGCCGGTGAACCCGATGTCGTCGGCTTCACGACCACCTTCCAGACCCTGACCGCATCCATGGCGGTCGCCCGGCGGCTCAAGGAACTCTCGCCCCGGACGGTGACCGTGTTCGGCGGCGCCAACTGCGAGGGGCCGATGGGCGAGGCGCTGCACCGCAACTTCGACTTCGTCGACTACGTGGTCCGCGGCGAGGGGGAGCTGGCCTGGCCGGGGCTGCTGCACTCGCTGACCGCCGACGAGGCGGCCTTCGAGACCGTGCCGGGGCTGTGCTGGCGGGACGGGAGCGGATCCTCGGTGCACAACGCCGTGAGCACCAAGCCGCTGCCGCCCGCCGCGATGGTGCTGCCCCACTACGACGAGTACGTCGAGCAGTTCACGAAGTCGCACGCCCGGTTCTGGCTGGAGCCCAGGCTGGTCGTCGAGAGTTCCCGCGGCTGCTGGTGGGGCGAGAAGCACCACTGCACCTTCTGCGGCCTGAACGGCGCCAGCATGATGTTCCGCAGCAAGCGGCCGGAGCAGTTCTTCGACGACCTCGTGACGCTCACGAAGCGGCACCGGATCCTCGACGTGATGATCGTGGACAACATCCTGGACATGTCCTATCTGGACTCGCTTCTTCCCCGGCTCGCCGAGGCGGACCTCGACCTGCGGCTGATGTACGAGATGAAGGCGAACATGCGGTACGAGCAGCTGGAGACCATCGCGAAGGGAGGCGTGGTCTGCGTCCAGCCCGGAATCGAGAGCCTGAGCAGCAAGGTGCTGAAGCTCATGGACAAGGGTGTCTCCGGCTGCCTGAACGTGCGCGTGCTCCGGGACGCCGAGTCGCTGGGACTGACCGTGGCGTGGGCCTACCTCTACGGTTTCCCCGGGGAGACCGTGGAGGACTACACGAAGATCATCGAGCAGTTCCCCAGGCTGCACCACCTGGAGCCGGCCGGCAGCGACGACCGGCTCGCGGTCCAGCGCTTCGCCCCGTACTTCGAGAACCCCTCGCTCGGCTTCCACGAGCGGTGGGCGGCCCCGCAGTACGGGCTCACCTATGACCTCCCCGAGAAGGAACTGTTCGACCTCGCGTACATCTTCAAGGCGACGCACCGAGGGATCGGGAACGACACGGCCTGGAAACTGCGAGCCGGCATCGACGAGTGGCGCGACGCGCACTGGCGCAGCCAGCTGTCGTACTTCGGGACCGAAGAGGGCATCACGCTCACCAACACCCGGCCGGGCTTCGACTGGGACGTCGTCCAGCTCACCACCGACGTCGAACTCACGCTCTTCCGCCTGCTCGACCAGCCGAGGACGCTCGAACACCTCGAGCGCGAGTGCTCGAAGCGGTTCGGGCAGTCCGACGTCAGCTCCGTGATCGACCGGTGGATGGAGCTGGGCCTGCTCTTCACGGACGACGGCCGTCTGATCCACGTCGTCACGAAGGACCGCAACCAGAGGTTCATGCAGATCCGGGTGGGCCAGGGACTGGCGGCGCTGCCGGAGGCCGGCCGGCCCTCCTCGGAATCCGTAGCAGTGTGAGGGGCGAGGCTGCCATGCCGACGACGAACGATGCCGTGACGGTTCCCGGTGACGGGTCCGACGTCCGGTTCAGCATGTGGCGCCACGGCGACGCGACGGTACGCGCGATGCCGGGCATGCACCTCGGTGACCGCGTGCTCGGCGGAGACGTCGCGGACGAGGCACACCGGATCCACCGGACCGGCGCACGGTTCGTGTCGGTCGAGCCCCTCGTCGACCTCGGTGGCCGAGCGGGGACGGAGCACGTCATCCCCGCGCTCTCCTTCATCCGCGAACTCACCAGCTACGGCGTGGAAGTGAACTGGCGGGCGAAGATGACGGCGCCGGACGGTCCCGAGTGGTGGGTGTTCAGCCACCTCTTCCCCCCGTCGGTCCTGGAGGGGCCGCGCGGCGCCGAGGCACTGGCCCTGTGGCGGGCGAGGTACCACGTGGGCAGGTGCTTCTTCCGCCGGGGCCCCGGATTCCTGCAGATCCGGGACCGGCGCCACGCAGGTCTGCGCCGGCTCACGGTCCCGGACGGCGCCTATGTCTCCGCGGTCGAGTCGCTACTGGCCGGCCACGGGGCGGACTCCGTGTCGGCCGCGGTGATGTCGGTGTTCGAGAAGCATCACCTGGCCGTCCGGATCGGCGGCGGCGTCTGGTGGGCGCCGTACCGGCTGCGGCGCTGGGCTTCACCGTCCTGGGAGGTATGAGCATGTACGTCAGCATCGTCCTGTGGAACCTGAAGGACTCGGACGCGACGGTCGAAAGCCTTCGCGAGTACCTCCGTGACTACGCGGTGGACGCGTTCTCCACGCTCAAGGGGATGCGGATGAAGACCTGGTTCGCGGACGCCGAGAAGGGCTACTGGGGCGCGGTGTACCTCTGGGACGGTGCGAAGGTGGGGAATCCGCTGTCGGTGAGCCGGGCGATCGAACTCATCGGGTACCCGCCGACGACCACGGGTGTGTTCGCGGTCGAGGCGATCGCGGAGGGCGTCAGCGCGACCGAGTCGTTCGTGGGCGTCGGCCGCGCCTTCCAGGGGGCCTCCGCCACGAACCCGGCCGGTGGACCGGCGTGAGCGGCCGGCCGCGGGTGCGCCGGGCCCGTCGTCCCGCTCCGGGACGACGGGCAGGGGCGCCGCACTCCTGTCCTTGCTCAGGAACCGCGCCGGCCGTCCGGCGGTCCCTTCTCACCCGCGCTGGAAGAACTCCACCTCCGCGAGCGCGATGTGGCGGCCCCGGGCCGGTCCGGCGGGGGCGCTGAGCGTCAGCCGGACGGCCGTGACGTCACTGATGCCGACGGGGACCGTCTGGGGGCCGGGCTTGTCGCTCAGAGCGATCGGCTTCCGGTGCACGCGCCCGTCCTGTGCCGTCACCTCCATGTCCATCCGCAGGGCGCGTGCCTCCCGCGCGTACTCCTCGGCGGTTTTCGAGGCGCCGTTGGTGATGATCAGGTCGACGAACCGGAACGGCTTGCCGAAGGTGTACGTCACGGAGGCACCGGGTCCGGGCACTGCCCAGTAGCGGTTGCTGAGCCCGTCCGTGGTGTCGGCCGCCGGGTGGCCGGGCAGCTGGGCGGTGGCCGTGACGCGGGACGGGGTCACCGGCTTGGGCTTGCCGAGCTTGTCCCGGGTGTCCTCGAACAGATGCCGTCCGGCCGGGAGCAGCAGGAAGCCTCCCGCGCACAGGGCCACCACCAC
>NZ_DATMVN010000596.1:0-4717 GCF_035563135.1 Streptomyces sp. | reverse complement strand
CCGGGCAGAGGGCGCTCCAGGGCGGCGAGCACCGTGACGCAGACGACGGGCACCACGGCGACGGCCGCCTCGCCCACGCCGAGACGGCCCCCGGCGCAGGAACAGCCCGGTGAACCCGCGGACGGGGGAGGGGAGAGGAAGAGGGGAGGAGACATGGCGGTACCTCGGAATCGGCAGCAGGGAGTCGGACAAACACCCGCGGGCGGCAGCGCCCGGCGCGGTGACACCGATCGTGGCAGCGCTCACCGGCTCCGTGCGACCCGCTTCCCTCCAACCCCGAAGAGGCGTACACACCCGTCCGTGACAGGCCGCAGGTCACACCCTGCGAGGACAATATTCCGTCCACGCCCCCACCCCAACGGACTCCAGGAACCCCCAACCTTCCTTGCCGCACAACAGGTACGGCTACGCTGGGCCGATGTCCGTCATACCCGCCCGTTTCCGCGATGCCGAGACCGACCACCCCGCCATCGCCCAGTGGTGCACCACCATCCTGACCGGCGACACCGCCCGCCTGCTGCTCCTGGGGCCGCACTGGTCCGGCAAGTCCCACACCGCCTATGCCGCGCTGCGCCGCCTTCTGGCCGCCGGGTACCCCGCGGCGGACATCACCGTTCACCAGGCCATGGAGCTCAAAGGCACCTACGAGCCCGGCATGATCGAGAACGCACCCAGGGTCACGGTGATCGACGACGTGACGGTCTCCGTCGACCTGGTGCGCGAGGCCACGGTGCCGCTGGAGACGGACTCCGCCGACATCCAGGCGCTGATGGCAGTGGAGGCGGGAGCCCTGACGGACGCCGTCGACCGCCTGAGCCGACTGCCGGGGCGGTCCTGGATCCTGGTCGCCTCCAGCGTCGAGCGACTCCTCGAGACGGTCGGCGAGGAAACCACCGAGCGTCTCCTCGCCACCGCTGAGCAGGCTGAACTGTCTCCTCGGCCCCGGCCGAACATGCGCTGGTAGCACGGCCAGCAACCCGGTGCCCAGCCACCGGCCCAGGGCATCACAGCCGAAAAAATCCGTACATTGTCCAGAATTTTGCCCGCCGTGCGGTACGCGGCACCGCCATCTCCCCGGTCCGAGAAGTCCAGCGTTCCGCGCCGGGGGCTCCCCAGGCCGTTACGATGGACGGCACAGGGCCGGTGCGCCGGCCTGCTGCCCCGTTCCCGTGCCCACGCCGCGAGGGGGACCCTGAGGCCAAGAGTCTGCGACGCGCACACCACTGTGCAGTTCTTCTTGTCGGACGGCTTGGTCTTTCAGCGGCTCGCGAGGCGTGGAGTGTCGGGCCGAGGACGAGGATCGGCATGTCCAAGAACACCACCCGCGAGCACGACCGGGCCGTGCGGGCCTACATGGCCCAGCACGCCGTGCCCTTCAGCGAAGCCCGGCGCGCCCTGGCCGCGACCCCTCAGAAAGAGGCCAGCGGCACCGTGTTCTCGGAATGGGAGGGCTTCACCCTCGAGGAACGGCGCCGCCGCTGGGACGGGGTGAAGCTGTCAGGCCTGGCCTCCCGGCAGGAACTGCGCCTGCTCGGGGAGGTGGCCGCCGAACTCGGCTCAGGGCAGCTCGCTGCGGCGGAACTCGCCCCGGGCCGCTGGAGGCCCAGGAGTGGCCGGCGGACGGGTGTTGGGGCAGCTGCAGGGTTGGCGCCCGAGGCAAACGGCGATGAACGGGTTCGAGGCATGGTGCGCGGAGGCCCCACGGTACGGGTGCAGAGGAAGCTGAGCGCCTGACTATGCGGGCGAGCTACGCGCCGATCGGAGGGCCTTCCAGCTTTCTGGGTCCGCGAGAGAGCGCACGAGGCCGCTGTTCGTTGAGCTCCAGGGCTTGGCCGGGGCGGGGAAGGTCGAGCCCTGCCCACCAGCGGCGCCCGCTTGGCGCGGTCTCCATACCGACATCGCGGATCCCGAGCGCGGCCAGGGCGCGCATGTGCTCGGCGTCCCGGAGCGCCTGGTCGTCGTTGCACGGCGGCATGTCCTGGCGGTGACTGAGCGCCAGGAGCATCACCTGGTTCCGGTCCTCGTCGTCGGCCAGGTGCAGCGAGACGCGTCGGCCGCCATCCTGAGCGGCCGAGCGGAGCAGGAGCTCGACGGCCTGCTGTGGCTGATCGTCCTTCGGCCGGTAGCCCCACTGGTGCAATGCCGTGGCGACCTCCTGGCCCACGCGGGCGGCGGCGCCATTGCTCGGGGTGACAGCCCAGTTCCGCACGGACCGGCCGCGGATGGTGACCGCAGCGGGCGGCGGGGCAGTCTGCTGCTCCGGTGGTAGAGGCTGGACGGGCCGCTTGGGCGGCGGCGGGGTCTTCGGCGGGTAGTCGGGACGGTGTGGCGACACAGCAGCCTCCCGGCATGGACGGAGGCACCCATCGTAGGACGGCCGCCCCGGGCCTAGGGACTGCTTCGGCCAATACGCGCGAGGCTCGACCAAGGAGCGACGTCCTGCGGCATCCGGCACCGTGTTCGACAGCGCCATGCCGCCTACCCTCATGTCGTACTCGGGATCATCCGGGTAATCGTGCGACTCGATCAGCCGCACACCTGCGGAGCCGTCACCCCCAGGAGCACCCCTACCGCATCGCCGCGTAGTCGTTCGGGGCCTTGCGGAGGATTTCGGTCATCTGGGTCTCGGTCAGCTTCCGGAATGCCACCGCGGACGAGTTCGCGATCTTCCGGAAGAGGATGTCGGAAGGGATCGGCGGAAGGCCGGCGAACAGGGCCTGGTGCTCCGTTCCGGCGCCCTCGCTGAACTCGCGGTGCAACCACACCGTCTCGGCGAACAGGGGGTACGCCCTCTCGTGCTTGCTCCACAGGCACCGCGCCCGCGCGTTAGCACGCACGAGCGCCTCCGCGACGCTCCCCCTTGACGCTACTCTGACACTCCGAGCGTGACCGCAGGAGGGGCACATGGCGCACGAGGACTGGACAGTGGACCGACTGCACGTTGCACTGCCCCACTCGGCGTCCCGGCAGCAGCTGCTCCAGGACGTCAACCTCACCCCGATCGAGGACCTGCCTGTCGTGCTCGAAGGATGGGCCTCGGCCGCCGAGCAGCTCGAATCGGCCCGGCCGCTCATCGAGGCCGCTCGCGCCCACATGAAGCTGCGCGGTGTTCTTCCGGACGACCTGGAGACCAGGGACGTCACCGCCGACGTGCTCAGGGACGCCGAGCCGCGCCAGAACAACCGCGACGACCGCGGCCAGGGAGCGGCGTGACCTACCGGCTCCACTTCCCTACCGACGTCTTCGACACGTACAAGCAGCTCCCCGAGCTCGCCCGGCGAGACCTCGCGCTCGCCCTGGTCGACGCTCAGCAGGACCCGCTCGCGTACTCGGAGCCCTACGGGCAGGACGACGGCATCATCCGCACCGTCGCCCAGGGCCACGTCACCGCGGTGATCCTCCTCGGCCACGACACAGCGACGATGACCGTCCTCACCATCGCGTACGCCGGCACGGCCAACTCGTAGACCAAACCCCCGGGACACCAGGCGGCGAACCGCGCCGCGTCGGCATGCGTTCAGCGTGCTGCAGGGCTCGAGGCGAGTTGTCCGCATGCCTCCTGCCTCGGGGCAGCAGTCCCAACGACCTGGTATCCGACCCTGAGTGGCTGTCAGATGGCCGAGCTGGGTTTTCGGCCAAGGCGGTGCAGGGTGCGGCAGTGCAGCTCGCTTTCGACACCGATGCCCAAGCCGCCGAAGAGCGCCATGTCTTGTTTCTGCAGCGCGACCGCGGCGCGCGCAACATCTTCCTTGTCGGGGTAGATCCAGAGGCTGACCGGTCCGGTGTCCGCGTGTTCGGCCACCCCCACGAAGAACTCCCGCTCCTGGGCGGTCTCGAGCGTGAAGCGGACCGCCAGCTCGAAGGGCTTGGGCGTCCTGCCATAGAGCAGGAGCAGAACATGACTGTGATCAGGCGCGACCCTCCACCGCGCGTCGATGGAGGTACCAGTGCTCTGAATTCCTGTGGTGAGGTCGAGACATGCCTCTGTGTACGCCTCGTCCAGCCCTTCGACGGCGTTCCGGTCCACCGGCTGCATCAACATCAGCTGCGGTCCCAGGCAGGCAGTGAGAGGGAAAGCCCCGGCCTCAATGATCACTGGCTGATCGCTCATGAGCGCAGTCTAGGCCGACGCGATCCGACGGCGATCCTCCTCACGCGCCCCGCGCGTATACGCAAGCGTGCAGACCTCGCTCGCACCCGGCCTTACCGGTCGCCTGGGCCGGACGGCGCGTGCTGACCTAGCCTTGGCCCAGGTGCGCGCTCGCCGACCAGGTGCAGCGCCGGGGGAGGGCAAGGACGCGTGTTTGACAAGTGGCTCAGGCCGCAGGACGTGGAACAGTCGGACGGGCTGCTGGAGTATCAGCTGCTCGCTGATGAAGGGCTGATCGAGGACGACGAGCTTGTCGAACAGCTGGGCCACGAGGTGATGCGCAACTACCTGGTCCCCGGCGAGCTCGCCAACGTCTTCGACGACCTAGGCGCCCCGGAGGTCGCGGGCTACCTGCGGAAGAACAAGTTCCCCGTGGACCGCAAGATCCGGCATGGGGACTTCGGGGAGATTGTCACCGGCGCCCTCTACCGCAAGGTGCGCCGGTGGTGCGTCCCGGTCCTGAAGCTGCGCTACAAGCAGACCCCGGCGCAGGCCGTGCAGGGCACGGACGTGCTGGCGTTCCGCTTTAGGCAGGACCCTCCGGCGATCGCCGTGCCGGAGGTGAAA
>NZ_DATMVN010000595.1:0-8029 GCF_035563135.1 Streptomyces sp. | reverse complement strand
CAAAATCGGGGAGACCATGGCCCTGTCCGCACTTGGCCGCTACCTGCGTAGCAGCGGACGGAGCGGGGTCGGCGAACTCCAACTCATCGCCCGCGAGCTGGGCGCGCTCTCCGTCATCCGTCCCGCTGTTGAGGCGGTGCTTGCCTGATGGTCAACCCAAATCGGGGTACCACCGCAGGCCGCGTCTACAACGACCTGCGCAATCTGGCTCGTCGCGACGGCCGTTCGACGGACGAGGTCATGGTCGAGTACGTACTCGAACGGTTCCTCTACCGCCTGGCAGCATCCCCTCTCGGCCGCGAGCACTTCATCCTCAAGGGCGGCCTTTTGCTCGCCCAGTTCGGCGCCCGCCGGATGACCCGTGACATCGACATCCTTGGCCGCGCGTTTTCCGGCGAGGAAACCGAGATCATCCGCAGAATCGCCGCGATCGCCACCACTGAGGTCGACGACGGCGTGGCATACGACTCCGCCACACTCAGAACCGTACCCATCCGAGAGGAGGACGAGTATCACGGCGTACGACTGTCCATGGCCGCATCGATCGCCCGTGCACGTCTCAAGCTCCAGTTGGACATCAGCTTCGGCGATCCCGTCACTCCCGGACCTCAGACCATCAACTACCCGCAGCAGCTCACCACAGACAGCTTCCAACTCTTCGGTTACCCGCTCGCCACTGTCATCGCCGAGAAGCTCTCCACCGCCATCTCGCTCGGCGATCTCAACACCCGCGACCGGGATTACGCGGACCTCTACCGCCTGCTGACGCTCAACAATCTCAACGGCAAAGAACTGGCCGCAGCGCTGACGGCCACCGCAACCCACCGCGACATTGAGCTGAAGCCCCTGAGCGCCGCGATCACCGACCTCGCCGAGCGTCGCCAATCCTCCTACGCCGCCTGGCGCCGTCGCCAGGGACCCTCCTCTGCTGGCTATCCGAATCTCTTCACTGACGTGGTCGGCCTAGTCATCGCATTCGCAGACCCACTGCTCGCAGGGACAGTCGGCACACGTAGTTGGAACAGCTCAGCCACTACGTGGACGTGACCCGGCTCCCACGCAAACCGCAAAAAATGCCCCACTCACCGAAGCGTCAATGACATCCCGTCACTGACTGTCGGAGGTGCGCCCGACACACGAAGTGGTGGATGCCCGATCGTTCGCGACGCCAGGGAATGCGGGAACTTCCCATCCGTAGGCCCACGTTACGAACCGGTGCTACATCGGTTTGGAACAACGTGCCCGGCGGTCAGGCCGGCCCGCCCACCCACAATTTTTCAATCAGACGCAGCAGGACATCGTATGTCTCTCCACGGCGGTATTTGATCACGGGGGATTCCCTGCCATGCCGGTCCGCCGAGTACGGAGTCAGATAGACGACCCGTTCGGTCGCGATGATCCGGCCGATGTGCGGAACGCCATAACCACGCGCTTCGAGATGTCCTTCCACCTTGAGCGGAGCAAGGTAGTCGTAGGTCGCCGCGATCTGGCGGCGCAGCAGACCGGCGCCGAAAGCAGAGTCGAAAACCTGGATCTCCTCCTCCCGGTCGGTGATCCAGTCCGGCTCTCCTGCGGAGACATCAAGTTTCGGTAGCAGTATGCGGCAGCGGGAGCGGCGAGCCCGACAGCGAAGGAACAGCTCCTCGAACAAGTCGCGCTGTAGTTCATTACCGCGGCCGGTCAGAACGGACACCTCCCTCGCCCGACCCAGTTCTCGCTTGATGTCGTGTGCCGCATCTCGACTGTTGGCGAATACCTCTTCCACATCCAGGTGCAGCAGATGGGCAGCAAGGCCACGTATAAGGCGACGGGCAGTCTTCGAGAATACCCATACCAGCGCCAAGAAGAGAGCGCTGGCAAGCAGTGACGTGCCGATATCGCGTAGAAATTCCATTCCTCATCCCCGTTGCCACCATTCGTTCCACCCGGTCGGCTTTGCAAGCCGATCAGCTCTCGCGCACCACAAGCAGATCCCTGAGGCGCTCCACAGCTTTCTCATCGGGACGGGCTTGTTCCAGTGCTGCGAGCAGGGCGAGCCTGGCCTCCGGGCCGCCCTCGCCGTAGGCGTATCCGGCGATCGCTCGCAGATGATCACGCGCCATGTTGTGGTCCGCGATGGGCAGGAGTCGGTCCGCATTCATGAGCCGCTGCATGTCCGTCACGATCCCCCCACGAAATTCATGGCTACCCATGTCCTGGAAAGCTTCCAACACGTCGACGAGTCGGGTTTCGACGAGCTTGGACTCAGACGAGGTGGCGACGCCGGCCAGGAGGGCGACGACTTCGTCCAGGTCAACTGGAGTCCACGTCGCCGCAAGGCAGTTGGCCCGTGCCGACACCAGCGCGGCCCGCAGGTTCAAGCGCGCGGGAAACTCGACTGCCAGCGCCTTCAGCTGGTCGACCGCCTCCGGAGTGCCACGGCGGCTCAGCGTCCCGGGCAACGCCTCACGCCAGTCCAGAGCCTCCATTTCGGGAGTCACGGTATGTACCCCGAGCGGTCGGCTATTCCAGTCCTGAGGGAAGACCGTGTTCAGCCACCGATAGAGCGCGCTCAACCCCCCTTCATCGGCGTGTACCTCGACATGCCCACGCTCGGAGCGCCCTGCGCATTTCAGAGCGAGAGCGCGGCTGAAGTAGGCCGATGCGTCAATGAGCTCTCTGAGACCGGTCCACGCCTCGAAACCGTCGACCCCCACCAGAACGCAGGCGACGAGCACCGGTAGCTCAAGATCCCCGGCTTCGCTGTCCCGCTCCACTGCCATGAGTGCGAACTCGGCGACAGACCGTGCGAGGGCGCTCTCCACGGTAAGAAGGCCGGCGAGGAGTCCGGACCACGTACGAACCAGCGCTGCCCGACCCTCCTCTCCCTTCTCGAATGCCTCTGCGGCCACCGACCACGCCCCCGCCGGGCGAGCCGAGCGGAAGTCGGGCAGAAGGGCGGCGGACAGCGCCGCCAGGAACTCTTCCCATATCTCGGTGACGACCGAAGACCAGGTCGCCTCGATGCGATCCAGAACCAGCGGTTGTACGCCGTCTGCCAGTTGTGCCCTGGCAGCTGTCCCGATCGCACGAGCAAGACCCTGGGGGTCATTGACAGCCGCCCTCTGGAGCAGCAGCCCCCACGTCGTGGACGAGAGGATGTACCACGGGTCAGCGATTGCGCCCACCCAGGCACTCCACCGATCTGGTTCGAGGTCGTCCAGCCGACCCGCGTCGTGGAGCAGCGACAGCGACAGGACGCCGGCCCAGGCGCGCTTGTCCTGTTTCTCAAGTCCGAGCCATTCATCGGCGTGGTCGTTCTCAAGCCGCAGGTATTGCAGGGCGCAGTCAGGCAGATCGGCGAGTTCCTCGGCGGTGAACACGGAGCATCCCGGCCAATCGCCGATCTCGTCGTCGAAGCGATGCTGCCCCTCTCCGGTATTCGGATCGATCTGCAGGTTCCACAGCAGAGCCCAGAAGCTGTCCGTGTCATGCTGACGTGCCTGCTGTAGACGCTCTCGCTGTCGTGCGACGAACTTCGCGCTCTCGGGCCAGGTCGGCGGGGATGAGGCGCTGTGATTCATGCGCCAGCTGTCAGCCAAGTCACCACGGATATCAATCGGTTCGTAGAACCATCGCAGATGCAGCCAGGCAGGATTGCCCTGGCTCTCATAGGCCAGTTCAAAGTGTTCTTGGCTCCCCTGATCGAAAAGTATCTCCGCGAGCTGCGCATACGCGTCTGCCTGATCGGCCCGCTCGGCGCAGTCGGCGGCCGTTTGCAACGCCCAGGCGAAGTCACCTGAGTCGAGCAGGTTGTGCCGGTCGCCGTGCAATCCTTCGGGCTCGCCGAACCACGTGCGGGGGGACTGCCATTCGCGCACAACGAGCCACCCGAAATACCTCATGTTCTGCCCCGCCGCGATTCCCCGTGAGAGCAGGGCGGCGGCGAGCTTGCGTCGCAGATCGCGTACCGGGACCGGTTCGAACCCATCGGGCGTGACCGGGTTCAGTACGTGGGGGAGCTCCACCTTCTCATGACCCAATATGCGCGCCGTCAGGATCTGGGCGATGTCGGGCAGCAGTGACTCCGCACTCAGAACACTCAACGCCCTGCCGACCGTGCCGGAGACAAGCCTGTCCTCCGCAAATGGCTTCCTGCGACCTTCGGGTCTCGCTGTCCGGTCCTCTACGCCCTGCGCCAGCCATGCCACGATGCGGTGCACATCCTCCGCGGGGCACTTGGCGGGCATCTCTGCGAGAAAATGCTCGTACGCCCCGTAGCGGTCATCGCTCGGTGTCGCGCTCAGTGCGTTGAGCATCATGTTCGTGTCGAGGAAGCGGGGCCAAAGCAGTGTAAGCAGAGCACCCCGGAGTCTCAGGCCCGGATCTGTCTCCCTTCCCGGCCCGAGCGTGGTCAACACTTCCTTGAGGACAGGTGCGGCCACCGCCCCGTCGCAGGCGAAGGCGGCTCTGGCGGCGTTCGCACGGTTGTCGGCCGGCCACCGAGAATCTGCCGCCACTTTCAGAAGCAGCGGTGCGAGATCTGGCGACGGGCACTGCTCCGCCAACTGAATCGCCACTTGGGCCCGAGCACGAGTCTCCCAGTCACCGAAGTCCGCGGGATCGAGGGCGAGAACCGGGGCGAGTTGGCCGGCCAGACCGGGATGACCGAGCGCCCAGCGGGTCTGATGCCATCTGGCTTCACCGAGTTCCACATCAGCGGCGCGCTCCAGCAAGCGCCTGACGATCAATTCCCTGACGTTGTCCGAGCGGACGAGTCCGCTGTGCATGGTCAGGCTCTCCGGGTCGGCCGAAGCGAGCCATCGTGTGCGGTCGGGGTCCAAAGCCACCAGCCAGGCAGCAGTTTCCCGCAGAGACACAGGGATGCCAGCCGCTTCCTGGTCCGGCGCTTCGACCAGGAACAGGCGGCGGAGCGCTGCGTCCGGGACGGATCGGGAGATGAGGTGCTGGGCGGCGAGGAAGGCCGCAAGCGACGAATGACGAAATGCGAACCTGTGGTTGCCGCTCGCGGTGAACAGGCCTGAGGACAGCACTTCATCGACGACGGTCGGGGTGACCTCGAAGGTCTGACAGCCTGACGTTTGTTCGCTGCCTCCGGAGAGGGTGGACACATCCAGGTCGGTGGTCCGTGGCCGATCCTCGCGCGGACTCCCCCGCCACAGGGTGCGCCGACCTGAAAGCACCAGTCGTGCGGCGATACGACCTGCGACTTCCAGCCGCTGCGGCCATGTCGTCGCCGGTGCGGCCACGGTGAGACGGTCGGGGTCGTACTCCTGCGACAGCAGCCGAACGCTGTCCTCGAACAGCTCCTTGGCGCCGCCCCTCAGGCAGCCGTGTGCCCGGTACTCACGCACGATGAGTTCGAGGGTGAGAGGCACACTGGCGAGAGCTCCCGCGCGGAGGGCGACCACCTCGGAGATCAGCTGCTCCCCACCTACACCAGCGCTTTCCACGAGCGCCACGGCATCGGACCGCGACAGCGGGGCGAGGTCCACCAAGGAACAACCACCGAAGGCCTCACGGAAAACGGATGTCAGACCGGACGGATAGTCGCCCGTCCGGCAGGCGAGCAGCAGCCTGAGACCCCGCACGTCTCTGTTCTTCAGGAAACGCTTCAGGTAGGAGGGAAGATGGCGACAGAGCTCGCTCTCGTCAGCCTGGTCGATCACCATCGTCAGGTTCCCGCTCGGCGGCGGCCCCTGGCCCACTGCCACGCTTGGTAGCCCCCTGAGGTGGCTCCCCAAGACCTCGTCCCAGGTAGCGGCTGTCAGGTCGGGGCCATCGACCCACACGCAACGGTCCGCCCCGTCTGGGACGAAGGGGTCGTCCCACATCGGTAGCCCCTCCACCATCAGCCTGAACACCGAGGTCTTTCCGGCACCTGGCTCACCCAGCAACACGGTTGCCCCCTCACAGGCGACATCGCCCGGGGCAACGAGCAGACCCGCAGTCGCCTCGGACCCGAGCGGCGCCACAATGTGCTCGCTGCCCAGAAATCCGTCGTCGTCCAGCGGGAAGAAGTCCCCGTCAGGAGAGCTGTCGGCCCGTACTCGGCACCAACGCGGCGCCTGCACGGTGAAGACCTCATTCGTCATGACAACAACCGGCTCAGACCTTCGAGGGCCCCGTCGTCAGGACGAGCGCACTCAAGAGCTGAGTAGAGGGCCCTGCGTGCGGCAGGAGGATCCCGGTAGGCGTTCACCCGGCGGACGATCTCCCGCACATGATCACGCGCCATCGATGATTCCGTCGCCATGAAGGCACGAGGCAGGCCGAGTATGCGCCCCATGTCGATGAGAAGGCTGTGCCGGAAATCCCCTCTGCCCATGTCGTCAAAGGCCATCAGGGCACTCACCCACTCGGCCTCCGGTGCTGATGCCTCGCCAATGGCTCCCGCGAAGCCTGCGGCGAGGCTCAATCCGCCAGATCCAGCCGTCTCCGGCAGCAGCTCACACGCGAGGGCAGCCGACGCGGCGGCGGCGTGTGCGGACGCCCGATGCTGCGAACCCGACGCATCGGCTTCGCCTTTGTTGGCATCGGCGTGGTCGCTGATGCCTCGCAGGGTGAGGATCCGAAGGTCCTCAGACAGGTCAGCGACACGGGCAACGCCGGCGGACTCCATCTCGATGGCCAGGGCGTCACCGTAGTGGAACCTAATCTGGTCACGCAGAGGAGCGACCGGGGAATTCAGGACGACCTCACCAGCGGTGATGGGCTGGAAGTGAACGTGCGGACCGCCTTCCTGCCAGGTCGCTCGCACCTCATCAGGAACCCACTTGCGCCAGCTTTCCGAGCACAAGGCGATTCCTGCCGCCTGCTCCAACCTGTGCGACACAGCCCCTGGCACCGGTCGGACGTGGAAGCCTTCGGGTGTCTCCTTGCCCGGATGCAGGTGGTAAACCTTCGTCGACACCACGACGTCACCGAGTCGGGCCTCAGGCTTCAGTCCACCCGCAACGCCGACGAACAGCAACGCCTGTGGGCGCAGCCACTGGCGGACACGCTCAGCTATGGCGGCCGACGTCAGATTGCCGGCTCCGATTCGTGCGACGGCAACGGTCCCCACAAGTCCGGGAAGCGTCCCCTTCACGAGGCTCGTGCCTTGCGGATGAACGAGCGTCGACTGGTCGCGCAACAAGTGCAACACGGCCCGGAACTCAACTGGTAGTGCGGTGAGAACTACTACGTCTGAACTCGGCTCCACGTACCCTGCCCTTGGACTCAGCCGACAATCTCACGCAACACTAGCGCCGACGGGGCATGTGCAGTGGACCGAATGCCCATGAAACATAGTGGGTGGGCAATGCCGCCTACAGGGTCTCGCCGATCGGGCAGGCAGGGCGGACATGTACACCTGCCAGTGCACCACCGTTCGCGTTGGTCCTCAGATTCTGGAAGTAGCAGTACGTACTCCCATCACCGATTCATACCAATAGTCCGAGACGCACCGGCGCCCTACCAACCCCGCTGACCGACACGTACTCTGGATATCTTTGTAGCCAACTGTCGGCATGAAGGTCCCGGAAAAGTCCCTGACGTGACCCCGGTCGGACCTGCCTGTGCCAAACCCGCAGGTCACACCCTTAATCGAAAGCGGCCCACGTGTCGGTCAAGTACAAGGAGACCGCCCGCGGCGGCCTCGCGGTGAACATCATCGAGTGCTAGGCACGTAGGCCCGGAGGAGAGACGAACCGTCCCGTGGCGTGTACCCGCGGGCGGACGCGCTGGAGACCGCGTACGCAGACCTGCCGGCCGTGCGCGCGGGCGCCTCGTGCGGCCCTGTGCGAGGAGTCCGCCCTGGCTCTGCGCGAGCTGATCGACGACATTCCCGGCGCCGTACACACCGCCGTGCCACACGGATCACGCCGTCCCACGATCCCTTGTCCCCGGCCGTGGTGGCGCAGTGCGCGGCCAAGAGCTTCAGCCTCGGCGGCGAACGGTTCGAGGCCGCACCGGGAGAGGCCGTTCCCGCCCGGTTCGGCGGCGCGGGTCGCCGCCGCCACCAGGGTCAGCCCGAACACGACGCCCA
>NZ_DATMVN010000594.1:0-2310 GCF_035563135.1 Streptomyces sp. | reverse complement strand
TTCGGCGATGAGCAGGTCGGTCAGCAGCGTGGCGGTGTCGGCGGGAACGTCGAGCGTGGCGGAGTAGGTGATCACGCGGGGTCCTCGCGCTGGTGATCGATTCCTTAGGCAGAACCGATCCTGAGGCGCAGGGCCCCGCGCCTCATGCCGCGACACACCTCCCGCGCCGGCGAGCTGCTACTTCAGGGCCGTAGGACGGCGTCAGCCGCCAATCCGTTGATAATAGCTCACTTACTCCGGTATGAACCGCCCCGGGTTCAGTGGAGGCTTGGTTCTGCCGGGGAGTCCTCGGTGAGGCCGGCGATCGAACGGTAGTGGTTGTCCTCGAACTCGACCGGTGGGATGTCGCCGCAGGCGCCGTGGAGGCGGCGGTGGTTGAACCAGTCGACGTACTCCAGGGTGGCCAGTTCGACGTCGTCGAGTCCCTTCCAGGGACTGCGGCGGCGGATGAGTTCGGTCTTGTAAAGGCCGATGAGGGACTCGGCGGCGGCGTTGACGCTCCTATATCCGTCAAGGGGCCGCGGGAGCGTTCCGGGGAACGCTGCGCAGCGGTCGGAGGAGTGCCCAGGTCTCGCGGGCGAGTAGCCGCTTGAGGCAGCGGATGATCTCGGCCTTGGTCTTGCCCTCGAGGGTCCGTCGGGCGACGTAGGCACGGGTGGGCTCGTGGTGCTGCATGCGGACGATGACCGCGCGGTAGAGAGCGGCGTTGGCTTGGCGGTGGCCGCCGCGGTTGAGCCGGTGCCGGGTGGTCAGGCCGGAAGATGCCGGGACCGGGGCCACGCCGCAGAGGCGGGCCCAGGCGGCCTCGGAGCGGACTCGGTCGATGTTGTCTCCGGCGACGATGAGCAGCTCGGCGGCGGTGTCCGGGCCGAGGCCGAATGCGGCGACCAGCTGCGGCACGAGCTGGCCGGTGAGCTCGGTCAGCAGCGTCTCATGGGTCTTGATTTCGTCGTTGAGCTGCTGCCAGCGGCGGGCGATCGACCGCAGCGTGTGCTTGGTGGCCGCGGCCACGGTGGTGACCGGGCCGGGGCGCAGGCCGGCGCAGCGGTCGATGAGCGCCATCTTCGACAGCGGCTGCAGGGCCTCGCGCAGCTCCGGTGGGGCGTTCACGATGACAGCCTTCAAGCTGATCATCGCCGCGGTGCGGGCCTTGACCGCGACGTCCTTGGCGACCTTGATCTGCCGCAGCATCTCCACCACGCCGTCGTTGGACTTGGGAACAGCGGTGGCGTGGCCGCCAAGGACGGCGCGGGCGGCGTTCTCGGCGTCGAGGGTGTCGCTCTTTCCGCGCAGCCGTCGGTCTCGGCGGTCGGTGCGCAGCACCTCGATGACGCCGATGTTCCGGCGGCGGACCGCGGAGGTCAGCCCGGCACCGTAGGAGCCGGTGCCCTCGATGGCGAACGTCAGCTTTGGGCCCAGACCGACGGCCCAGTCGATCAACTGGGTGTAGCCGGCCCGGTCGGCGGCGAAGCTCCTGGAATCGATCAGTCCGCCGAACTCGTCAAGGGCGACCGCGACGTGCACGTACTTGTGCGTGTCCACGCCGACCACAACCCGGTGGCGCCGATAGTCAACCTCTCGCTGGACGACTTCCGAGGTGGGGATCATGCTCGTCACTGCTACCTCCAACAGACCAGGCGGACGGTGGCAGTGCTGGCCGGTCGGGTGGACGGGACTGTGACGAGACTGAGTGCGATCAGGCTCCTATGAGGTCACTGCCCGCCCGGCCAGCACCATCTGATGCACCGCCCGGCGGACGACAGATCAACAGCAAGGACACCCAGACCTCGGGGTCAGTCATAAGCAAGAGTCAGGCCGCCGGACGGCAAGGCGAAGTCTCACAGTCGTAGGAGTCGCCGGTGGAGCCGACGGAGGCCACCGCGCCGGCCTCGGCCAGCCGTTGGGTGTAGCGCACAGCGAGGTACTGCCGGCCGCTTTAGGACATCAGCGACGGCTCGTCCTGAGGGCGGAGATGCAGTCACCCCTCCGTAGAAGGTGGGGGTCCCGGCCGCCTGGTGGAACACCCGTGGGGGCGGGAGGAGTTGCATGCGAGGTTTTCGACGAGGCTCATCGTGGCTTCTACCAGTGCCGGACTGCCGTGCCCAGCGACGGGTAGCACGCGTTCGGGATACCTGTCAGCCTGAGGCCCACGGTTGCTCGGACCGAGGAGGCTTGGTGCCCTACGTCGGAGATGCACGGCGGGCGGAGGGATCTGGGGAGTCGTGTCCGCTGCCATATTTGGGGTGGTGGACATGAGCAGCGGACCGGGTGATGGGGCGACGACGACTCCCGGGGGCGACCAGGGTCCTC
>NZ_DATMVN010000593.1:0-2490 GCF_035563135.1 Streptomyces sp. | reverse complement strand
AGGAGGTTCTCATCCGGGCCCCCTAGCGTGCGGCGCATGAACACCTCCCCCTCCACCCCGACCACCGACGACACCGAGGAGAAGAACGCGGCGGACCGGACCGCCGCCGCGCCGGACGCGACGAAGAAGGCCGGCCTCGCGGAGGACGCCGTGCCGGCCGACGTGGCACCGGGCGTGACCCCGTCGGACGTGACCGCCATGGACGTGGCGGCGACGGACGCAGCCGCGGAGGACGGCCCGGAGGCCGAGCTGGAGCCCGATCCCTACGACGAGGCCGAAGCCACCGCGGCCGCCGGGGTGGGTACCGGAGCCGCAGCCGTCGTGGCCGCAGGGCTCGGCATCGTCTCGCTCTCGGGTGCGTGGACCGGCCGCGTCGCCGCCGAACGCGAGACCCTGATCGGCCAGATCAAGACCTCCGGCGGCGGGAGCGCCGCCCAGCAGATCTCCGAGATCTACGGCGACGCCTGGCACAGCACGGCCCTCGTCAACGGGCTCTTCGCACTGCTCGCGCTGATCGTCGGAGTCTTCGTCCTGGTCCGGCCCGCCTTCGGTGCCCCCTCGCTGCACCCGCAGGCGGGCTGGGTCCGCTCCGTCGCCACGGCCGGCATCGCCCTCGGAGTGCTCGGCCTGCTGATCTCCGTGGGCATGTACCTCGACCTCTTCGTCGCCCTGCCGTCCGCCGCCGGAGGCTGAGACCCCGCGGGAAGCCGCCTAAGGCATCCGTCACGCGGACCCAAGACCCCCGCCCACGAAGACGCGGCGCTCGCCCGATGCGGCGGCGCCCCCTGGCGAACGGGAGTGGAGGCACGGCGACAAGCCGTGCCTCCACTCCCGCTCCACACCGGGGAGAAGACGAGGTACGGATACGAACTCCACCAGCTCAACTACGCCGAGCTGATCCGCAGGGACGAGGAGGAGCGCGCCGCCCGCCGGGTGGCGCTCGCCCGCCGCGCCGCCCGCCGCGCAGAACGACACGACACCGAAGGGCGGGCGGGGAAGAACCGGAGCTGGTTCGTCCGTACTGCGCGGGAGCAGGAGATGCACCGGCCGGTCGCTGCGGGATACACCAGCCGGCGGATCGCGGAGGAGCTGTGCGTCTCGCCGAAGACCGCCAGCGTGCACGTGTCCGACATCCTGGCCAAGCTGAGCGTCTCCAGCCGTGGCGGGGCAGCCGCCCTCGCCCACCGCTTCCGGCTGTACCCGGTGGGATGAGACCGGACTACGTGCGCGGGGGGCGCTCTTCCCGATCGCCGGCCGGGCCCGCATGCGGCCGGGCCCGGACACCGTCCGGCTGATGCCCCTCGGCCCGGCTGTCCTCGGGCCGGCTGTCCTCGGCCCGGCTGTCCTCGGGCCGAGGGCGGTCCTGCTGGTCGTCCTCGGGCCCCGGCCCCTCGTCAGGCCGGCCGGGCCCGGGCGGCGGGCGCAGAAGCGTCACCTTTCCGGAGGTGAGGTCTATCGGGCCGCGCGCCGGGTCACCGGTGCCCAGGTCCACCCGGCTCAGCTCCAGCCGCTTCTGCTCCTCGGCAGTGTGCTTCCGGCCCGGTGCGAAAAGCTCCTCGAAGAAGTTGAACACCTGCTGTGCTCCCTCCGGCATCCCGCCCGCCGGCGACGATAAGCCGACAGGCCCTGACGGGCCCCGCCGCCGGTCAACGCACCTTCAGGAGCAGGATCCGGTCGTCACCCGACTGCACGGCGCCACGGCCGTCCGTGTTGCTCGTGACCAGCCACAGCTTGTCCCCACCCGCGGCGAGCACCGTGCGCAGACGCCCGTACTTCCCCTCCAGGAACGCCTGGGGACCGGCCAGTGGTTCCCGGTCCGCCTTGCCCGACAGGGGGATCCGCCAGAGTCGCTCACCCCGCAGCCCCGCCATCCAGATCGACCCCTCGGCATACGCGATCCCGCTCGGTGAGGCCTCGGACGTCTTCCACTGGGCCACCGGGTCGACGAATCCCGACCTGCCCTCCTTGCCCTCGGCATCGGGCCAGCCGTAATTCCTGCCCGCCTCGATCCGATTCAGCTCGTCCCAGGTGTCCTGGCCGAATTCCGCCGCCCAGAGCCGCTTCCCGCCGTCCCAGGCCAAGCCCTGCACATTGCGGTGCCCGTACGAATAGACCAGCGAATCGGCCTCGGGATTGCCGTGCACCGGCTCCCCGTCGGGAGTCATCCGCAGGATCTTGCCCGAGAGGGACGCCTTGTCCTGGGCGAGCCCTGTCTCACCCGTCTCGCCGGTGCCCGCGTACAGCATGCGGTCCGGTCCGAAGGCGATCCGCCCGCCGTTGTGGATGGAGCCCTTGGGGATCCCCCGGAGAATGGTGTCCGGTGCCCCCAGCTGCTGACCGGCGGGCTTCTTGTCGTCGTACAGAAGGCGGGCGATGCGGTTGTCCGACTCGGTGGTGAAGTACGCGTAGATCAGGTGGTCCGAGCCGTAGGTCGGGGCGACGGCGAGGCCGAGCAGACCGCCCTCGCCGGCCGGCGCGACCCCCGGAACC
>NZ_DATMVN010000592.1:0-4998 GCF_035563135.1 Streptomyces sp. | reverse complement strand
CGGCCGGTCCGGAGCCAGGCTCGACGCGGGGTCGTATCCAGGACATGGAGCGGGGCGGATCTCACGCGCTCGCTCCAACTCCAGTGTCAGATTCACCCGGCGCCAGAGGATCTCGTCCGGATCGTCCGCCAGCATCAGCCTCGCCATGGCCTCCCTCCCCGATACGGAGCCCGGGCGCCCGAGGGCGGCCCCTGGCTGCATCCGAGCCAGGTAGGCGCGCTCGTAGGGATCCTCCACCACCTCCGCGAGCTGGACCGGGTCCAGAGCGGATGCCTGCAGGGCCGCGCGTGCCCACGGGTCCTCCGCACGGCCCAGCAACCGGTCGATCCTGCGTGAACGCCAGTTACGCGCACGCCAGTCGGTACCGGCCTCCAGCATCGTCCGCATCCCCACCGGACTCTTCCCCGCGACCAGCTCAGGTTCCCTCGCGGCGAAGTCGATGAGCTCGTCCACCAGGTAGAGCCAGACCACCGCGCGGTAGCGGTTCAGATAGAACGCCACCGGCGAGACGCACCCGATGCGGGCCAGGCCGGTGAAGCGCACAGGGCTGACTCCGAGCAGCGTGGCGCCTTCCGCCGTGCCCGCTGTACGCACTTGGTCGCGAAGCGATTCGGGGAACCCCGGCAGTGCGCGCAACCGGTCGATCTCCTCCTGACGCACCCGCGGCCTCGTCCCCTCTTTCGCCGGTTCCGTCCCGATCAGGCCCAGGTGGAGGGCGAGATCGAATTCACCCCGCTTCAACCCCAGTTCCTGAGCTGCGCGTCCCGCGGACACGCACACAGATGCCGCCGTGCCACCGGTGCGCGGGTGAGCGGCTTCCGAAACGGTCATGACTTCCTCCCCCGTGAGGTCGAATACCCTGTGTGACCACGGTAAAGCAGGGAGGAATCGCTCGCCGAGCCTGTGGATAACTTCGCGTCCACAGAAGCTGCAGGTCAGATACGGTCGGCGCTCTCCACGTCCTGCCGTGCCGTCACGCCGAGGTGTTCGCCCACCCGGTTCACCAACAGGGTCATCTCGTAGGCGACCTGGCCGACGTCGGCTTCGGCGGCAGTGAGTACGCACAGGCAGCTGCCGTCCCCCGCCGCGGTCACGAAGAGCAGCGCCTCGTCGAACTCCACCATGGTCTGGCGTGCTCTTCCAGCCCCGAAGTGCCGCCCCGATCCGCGAGCCAGGCTCTGCAGTCCGGACGAGACCGCCGCCAGATGTTCCGCGTCCTCCCGGGCCAGGCTTGTGCTGGCGCCGGTCACCAGCCCGTCGTTCGACAGCACCAGCGCGTGCTGGATGTGCTCCACCCGGCTGGTGAGATCGTCAAGGAGCCAGTCAAGTCCCCGGTCCAGCGCCATGTGCTCGTCCTCCCCGTTCATCCGTTCCCCGTGTCCCGCGCTTTCGTCGTAAGCCTTGCGTACGGCTCTCCTGCGGGCAAGCGCCTCCTTGCTCCAGGGGCGTTGCTTCGCGCCACAGGACCACCCGCCGCGGAATACCCGCTTCCGGAGCGCGACTTGGATATGAACAGCGCTTCGGGGGCCTCGCCTCACGTAGGGCCTGCCGACCGGATCGAAAAGGACGGGCGGCGCCCGGGAGGTTTCCGGACGGCCAGGCAACGTTCGAGCCTGTGCGGCGCTTCGTGTCGTTTCGCTCGGGTGCGGACTGCGCGATCATGTCCGTATGGCCGACGATCACACACACGTCCAGGACTTCTTCTCCGTTCGGGCGGCGGAATGGGACAGCCGTTTCCCCGACGACGGCCCCGCCTATGCCGCCGCCGTCGGCGAGCTCGGTCTGCGTCCGGGTGGCGCCGTGCTCGACGCGGGCTGCGGTACGGGGCGGGCACTGCAGGCCCTGCGCACAGCGGTCGGGCCCGGTGGGACGGTGCTCGGGGCCGACCTGACGCCCGCGATGCTGCATGCGGCCCTGCGGGCGGGGAGAGGAGCCAGCGGCGCTCTGCTGATGGCGGATGTCGTACGTCTTCCGCTGCGCGCCGGGACACTCGACGCGGTCTTCGCTGCAGGGCTGATCTCACATCTGCCACGTCCGGAGCAAGGGCTGGCGGAGCTGGCGCGGGTGGTGCGCCCGGGTGGGCGGCTTGCCCTGTTCCACCCCGTCGGACGGGCAGCGCTGGCCGCGCGCCACGGCAGGTGCCTCTCGGGCGACGATCTGAGGGCCGAGCCCCGTCTCGCGCCGCTGCTGGCAGAGGCGGGCTGGCAGCTGGACACCTATACCGACGAGGACAGCCGCTTCCTGGCACTGGCCGTACGGACCGGCTGAGCTCGGTCTTTATCCACCAAGATCTTCCGGGCCTGCCGATGGCCTTGAGGGTCTCGGGCGTTTGACGGTCCTGCCGACGTCGTAGCGGGGTGCTCGATGTTCGTCCTTGGCGCCGGATGGCCGTCCGGGGCCTGCTCCTCGGGGTCCGGGAACACAGGTCGGGCAGGCGGGGTGAGCGCGGAGTTCCGGAGTGGTTCAGCCGAGAGTCTGCTTCGCGAAGCGAAAGGTGTGCTCCAGATCGAAACGGCGGAGAAATGCCTGCCAGAAGCGTTCCACGTCCTCCAGGGTGGCGCCCGTCCTGGGGACCGACCACACCGGCGGGGCATCCCGGTCCTTCGATGAATGCTCGACCTTCAGCCTGATCAACACACCTTTCACGAATCGCAGTTCATCTTCGTGGTCGAGCCATGGGTGAGCCTTGGGTGGACCCGGTCCCACGCCTGGGTCTCGGCCTTGCCGTAGTCGGTGGTCTCCGCGGCGGTGGTGATGGCAGGCTCGGGCCGGGTCTCCGGCTTGGTGAAGCAGAACCCAGGGCCGTGCTTGGACGGTCGACCGTTGACGCCGTGCGTTCCCGGTGGTTTCGGCAGACGCATCACGCGGTCGCGTCGTCCGCCGGGCCGAGCCGGACCGCGTCCAGGATGGCGGTCCGGGACGTGACGCCCGGCTCCAGCACAGCGACGAACGAATAGGGCCGGCCCGGGATGGACTGTGATGCCGTCTTCCCGCGGCCGTAGACATGGCGGAACAGCCGCTCCGCCGAGTACGGAGCGTCCGAACGACGCCACAGCGGCACACCAATACATCGACCGCCAGTACCAGGCGCCCACCATGGAAACGCGGCAGCGGCAGCCCGGTCAGCACTTTCCGCAGCCGGCCCATGTCGGTCCGGCCGAGCAGGTGCCATGTCTGGTGTGTGGTGAAGTGCCACGCTTCTGCCGCTACAGATCAGCCCTCCTCTGGCGGACCGACCGGGTGTATGCCTCGCCAGCAGCAAGGACTCACCCGGCTCGTGACGGGGGTGCCGGTCGCTGGCCCTTCGGATCCGGAGGCCGCCCCGGACCCGACTGCGAAGGTTTTGGTGCACCGGCTGGGGAGCCCACCTTCACGCGCGGGTTTCTGAACTCCCTGGAGGACCCGGACCTGCCTGGGCCTGTTCGGTTCAGCCGGCTTCTCCCAGGACCGGCAAAGGGCGGCAGCCAGGGGGCGGGCGAGCCGGAGCCGGTACCGGAGCACCAGAGCCGGACCGGCTTGTTCACCCCTCCACTGGGCAGCTTCTCGGCCGTCAGGCGGATCACGGTGCCCTCAATGAGAGGCCCCGCCCTCGCACACGTCCGGTGAACAGGGAGAACCCCGGCCAAGTACGGGCCTCGTTCGACGGGAGACGCTGAACGACAAGCTGAGCAGCGTCCGTTTCTCCGGGTCGCGCGGTCCCCGCTGTGCGACCGCTGCTGCTCAGCCGGCCGCCCCGGTCCCCTCAGCCGGTGCGTCCGAAGTCCTGCCGTGCGGCACCGGGCAGCCGCGCACGCCAGGAGTGGGGAACGTGCCGAGCCGGGCGACCTCGTAGCCGTCCGGGTACCCCTTGATCTCAGGGTTCTGACGGGCGTAATGAGCAGTGGAGCGCGGCGGCAGGAGCCGCACGGCGCGGGCCCTCAGGCGCAGGGCGCCATGGGTCAGCCCGCGCGCGAGGGGACCCGGCCGCTCGTACCGGAACGCCCGCAGCAGCGAGTCGTCGAGCAGAGCGAGGCTGGCTTTGCGGACCACGGGGGCCAGCGGGCGCGGATACCAGGAGCCCATCAGGGCCAGCGTGGCGTCGGCGACCGTGCGTGCGCCCTCGTCCCAACCGAAGTGCTCCTTCTCGTAGGAGTCGAGGGTCCGCTCGAAGTCCTCGTAGGTCTGCGGCACGTCCTGGATGCCCATACGAGCGCCGAGGGTGCGGTAGTACGCGGCGAAGGCTCGCACCTCGTGACCGGACAGTCCGCGCCATCCGTACGTGTCCAGCCAGCGCTTGGGGGTGACGACGAACGTGCACAGCACGTAGCGCATGTCGTCGTTGCTGATGTCATAGCTGCGGTGCATCCGGTTGATCCGCCGGACCGCCGTACGGCCCGCCTCGCTGTCGAAGCCGTGCTCGACGACGGTGTCGAGAAGAAGTGCGGTGTCGTCGTACCTCTTCTGTGAACGTTCCGTCAGTTCCCCGGTCCGCGCGAGCAGTCGGCCGATGCTGGGAACGGCGTACGTGCGGTACAGGGCGAGTTCGAGTGCGCGGGTGATGTCCCAGGGGAATTCGTACGACACGGTGAGCCGGTAGATCTCCAGGAAGTCCCGCTCCGGATCCAGGCGCTGGATCTCCTTCAGGCGTTGGTACCGCTTCACGATGCTGTCCCCCTCGTCGGCCGGAGGCACAACCCTACGTGTGCCGGACAGACCGGCACCACGGTACGAGGGTCTCGTGGCGGGTGCCCGCGGCCGGCCGCGCCCCCTCGGGCAGGTGTCCGTTGACGCTTGTCAGGCCCTCGACGACACGGTTACCGAGTAGTAAGGTGCGCCGACGGTACGAGCGATCAGGGACGAGGGTGGCTGCTGTGGCAGGGACGGACGACACGGTCACCGACGGTGACACGCTGTTTGTGCTGACCGCGGTACTGCTGACTCCCGCGCGGTTCCCCGGTGTGCTCGGGGACGACTACGTGGCCGCGTGCGCCGCACTCGGTCTTGAGCCGTACGCCGAGG
>NZ_DATMVN010000591.1:0-8303 GCF_035563135.1 Streptomyces sp. | reverse complement strand
GGCGGAGGCCGAGCCCCCGTTCATAGGAGCGGGGCGCCCCACCGGGGGCCCGGCAGCGCGGCCGTTCGCCGCTGGGTCACCACCTGTTCGGGTACCGCCCCCTGCCTGACCGACAGCTCCAGGCCCACCACGTGCTGTCTGGGCCGACCGTGAGCTACCGGTCACCGGGTTCACGAATCCGGTCGCCAGGGGCGGAGTGGAGCCTCCTCCGGGTACGACAGGGCTCTGACCCGGTTGGGGCGACGGCGCGGTCGGCGCGGTCGCCGGAACCAGCGGGGTGGCGACGCTGTTGATCTCTGTCGATGTGCCCGTGTCCAGAACAGGTGTTACCGCCGCTGGCGTCTCATAGCCATGGCCGTTCGCCGGAGAACCATGGCTGCCTGTCACGACGTGCTCCGTCGCGCCCACGGAAACCTCGCGGCCCGACGAGGTGGAGTCGGGAGACGATGAGGAGTCCGACCCGACCGGTCGACGTCCGTCGCCCTGCGGCCGGGGCATAGCCACATCGAGCTTCTTCTCGAAGCGCGGCGGCTCCTGTGCCGCCAAGGTCTCCTCCGAGACCGCGTAGTACGAAGCCAGCCGGTTCGCCTGGTTGATGGCTTCCTGGCGGTGCTTCTCGACCTTCAGCGCCGCCTCGTACTCGGCGTTGCCCTCGATCCGCTTCGGGGTCTCGATCTCGTCGGGGGACTTGCGGACGGCGCGGTTGTCGCGGGGCGGGAGGGAGTTGCGCACCGAAGCGAGGCCCGTACCCGCGACCGTGATCTGTGTCCCGGCCACGTCCGCGAAGTCGCCCAACTTCTCGGCATGGGTGGCCAAGCCCCTGCCCCAGTCGCGGAAGGCTGTTCCGGAATCGCCCTCCCAGTCGACGGACTCGATGAATCCCCGCAGTTCCCCCGCCGCTTTTTTGATCGCGTCCCTGGCCTTCCAGAGTGCCTCGCCCGCGCTCTCAAGATCCTCCGGTTTGGAGTTCTCGATGAGGTCGATCATCGCGTTGAGCTGATGACCCTCGAAGGAAGTCCTGCCCGAGGAACCGGAGCCCCCGAAGAACTCCATCGCCCCCTGCATCACGCGGCCGACGTCCGTGACGAGCAACTGCCCCTGGACGCGGGTCTCGTCCTGCTGCTGCTGTTCCGCGGGGGTCAGTTGCGGCTGCGTCCCGGAAGCCGTCTCCGGCTGCTTCGGCTCACTCATTCGGCTGCCCATCCCGCGTCACTCTGCTTGTCGGCATTCTGCTCAGGCTTGTCCTTCTTCTCGCCCTGTGCCCGCTCGCGCTCCGTGCCCAGGCGCGTCTGGATCTCGTAGAACCGCCGTCGCGTGTCGTCGTCCACGTTGTCGAAGCCGACCGCCGCCGCGTGCACGCCGAGGTTCAGGTACTCGATCTGGTCGCTCAGAGACTTCGAGAGCGTGACGAGTGACTCATGGACCCGGTTGTACTGGGTGTAAAGCCCATCCGCTTCTGCGAAGCATGCGTTCTGGCCACTGAAGGAGGTACGCGACACCGATTGCGCCGCAACCTCCGACTTGCCGGCCGGTGAACTCTCGAGGTCTGCCAGCAACGCGTTCACGCTCTTCTGGAACGCCTCGAGGGCGCCTACGCCCTTGCGGAGATCCCCTTTGCCTTCACCCACGTTGCTGCCCTTCCCCGTTCCCCCGTTTGCACAGTCCACTTCGCGTTGCTATCGCACCCGCGTGAACAGCGCTGGCTTCATCAAATCACTCTAGCCAATGGCACTGACGGCACCAACCGCCTTGTCCATCGCCTGACTTCCCCGGCGTCACCTGCCGCCCGGCTGCCCCTGCCGCTTCTGTCTGTCGCGCACGGCCACGGCTGTTCCCGCTATGGCGGCGACCAGAACTGCTCCGCCCACCACGACGTAGGTCGCGAGCCGGGCGTTGCGTTGGTCAGCGGTCTCGCCGAGGTGGACCGCTGCGGGGACCGGCGCCTCGCCCTTGTTCAGTCCTTCGTGTGCCACCGGCTTCTCGATGGGCTTGTCGTCCTCGGTCAGCGCGCGCACAGGGTCGACGACCCCCCAGCCGACCAGCCGGTCGTGGCCCGCGATCGAGCGTTCCGCCGTCTGCTGGATCTGGGCGACGATCTGCTCCTGCGTCCAGTCCTCGTGCTTGGCCTTGATGAGGGCCGCGACCCCGGCGACGTAAGGGGCCGAGAAGCTGGTGCCGTTGTCGGAGCAGTGCCCCCCGCCGGGAACCGTGGAGATCATGTCCACCCCGGGCGCCGCGACGCCCACGAAGTCACCGGACTGGGAGAAGGCCGCCCGTTCGTTGTTGCGGTCCGAGGCTGCGACGGCCAGGACGCCGGCGTAGGAGGCCGGGTAGGTCTCCTTGACGTTTCCGCCCAGCCCGTCGTTGCCGGCGGAGGCGACGATCACGATGTCCTTGGCGAGGGCGGCGTTCACCGCCTGCTCCAGGCGCGGTGTGGGCTTCACCGCGTCGGCCGTGTCCTGGGAGATGTTGATGATGTCGGCGTCGGCCTGGTCCGCGGCGTAGCGGATGGAATCGGCCAGTGTCTCCGCGGTTCCGTGGCCGTCGGCGTCGTTCTGCTGGATCGGGATGATCGTCGCGTCCGGGGCCAGGCCGGTGAAACCGGTGCCCTTCGCCTCGCGCGCGGCGATGATGCCGGCGACCTTGGTGCCGTGGCCGACCAGGTCGGTGGTGCCGTTCTCCTTGCCGCGTTCGATCGTGCTGCCGTTTTCGTCCTTGAGGTTCTCCGGCAGGTAGTTGCGGCCGCTCGCGGTGTCCACCGCCTTGGTGAGCTGAGGGTTCTTGACGTCGACGCCGGTGTCGATGACGGCCACCCGTACGCCCTTGCCCGTGGACTGCTCCCACAGCTCGTCCATCAGCACGCGTTGCAGTGCCCATGGACGGCCCGCGTACTTCTTCGAGGGAAAGGTGCACCGGGTGGAGTCGTCCGCGGCAGCCGAGGGCACCGGCAGTGCGGCGAGGAGGACTCCGGTGGCGGCCGCGGCTGTCAGCAGCCGCCGGGAGCGGGTGGAAGTGGGGGGCGTGGTCACGTGTCGCTCCTCACGAACCCTGCGGCTGGCGCGCGGCGCCGGTCGACAGGCGGGGGCCCGTGGGCAGGAAGGCGGACCAGGCGGCGGGAACGGGTGCGGGATCGACGTCCTTGTACCCGAGCCGGTTCTGCGCCTGCTGTGCCTCCTGCTGACTCCGCTCCCTCTCCTCCTTCGTGCCGGACTCACCGATGCCGGCGTCGTCCTGCGCGCTGTCGCCGTTGGACTGCATGGCATAGCGCAGGCCGGTGTCGGTCACCAGGAACAGAGGGCCGGACCCGGGGCTGGATCCCTTGAACTGCCGGAAGAGCTGGCCGGAGCCGGGGGTGACGTAGGCGCTGCTCGAACCGGTGGGGAGCGTGGCGGGAAAGCTCGTGCCCACCCAGGTGCTGAGTGTGCCGGCACCGCTCTTCTCCGAGACGCCGCGCAGGACGTTGCACACGGTGTTACGGCTTCCGCTCTCCGCGCTCGCGGAGTTGACGGGAGTGGCTTCGCTCGCGGGCCAGTCCCTCTCCTGCCCGAACGCCTCGCCGGGTTCGAACGCTCCGGCGCTGACGGGCTTCGCCTTGCCGTCCTGATCGAGGCCGACCAGGGCGCTGCTGCTGAGCAGGAGCTTGGCGACGAAGTCGGAGACGGGGGCGACCCTCCCCGGCAGGACCACGTACTGCTGGGTCCTCGTGCCGGAGGTCGCGGCGAGGACCATGCCCACCTTGTCGTCCTCGGGCTGCAGCTTCCCTGGAACTCCCGCGTCGGTACCGGGAGTTCCCTCGATGACCGGGAAGGTGACCTCGTCCCCCATGTGCAGCGTGGCGAGCCAGTCGGCGGACACCCGCTGGGGGTCACGGGCCTGGTCGACCAGGGTGCGCAGCAGCAGCTCGTCGTTCTCCACCGGATACGCCTTGCCCGTGGCGTCCACGAGGTAGCGCGTCCGGTCCGGGCCCGGGCCTTCGACGTACATCACCTCGCCGCCCCGCAGCCTGCCCGCGCCCTCGGTCTTCTTCTGCTCGTGTTCCGCGAAGACGAATGCGGCCTTCTGGATGGCCCGGCCGCCCTCGCCGGGCCGCTCGCAGACGGCCCAGCGCTTCGTGGAGCCTGCTTCGCTCCTGTCGGGCAGGCGGTCCGGGGCGTACGGGATGCCGAGGGTCGCCCCGTGCGGGATCTTGCCGCTGTCGAGGACCGACTCGTCGACGTTGACGACCTTGCCCTTGTCGGGAGCGAGGAGGAGCTTGGCGCTGGACATGTTCAGCACCGGGTGGAGCTGGGTCCTGCCGTCGGTCTTCAGCACCACGTAGCGGGTGGTGGACTTGCTGGCGATGATGACGTTCTCGTAGGGCGTGTCCCAGTTCTGGGGTGCTACGGGCTTGAACATGCCCCAGGCTCCGAACACCGCCAGGACCACCACGCCGACGATCGCTCCGGGCACCACCGCGCGAAGAGGGCGTGGCGCCCCCTCTTCCGAGCCGGACGGGTGGGGCTGCAGGAACTGAGCGACCAACCTCCGCTTCGCGAAGGTGTAGGCGTTGAGTTCGTCCCGCCGTGATGCCATGTGCGCGCTGCCCCTTCTCCCCTGTGGGCGACCAGGTTCCCACACCGGCCGTGGACCGCTGCTGCCGACCGGCACCCCTACTATGCCTGTTGGCACTTGGCTCTCCCCGCTCAGGTAGGGTGATCGCCCGATCAACGCCCGTGAAAAAAACGGTGAATAAGGACACGAGGGGGCAACGCGGCGATGGGTGCAGCGACGGGGGAACGCGCGCGGCGGTCCACCCACCGAACGCCCGGCCCTTCCCGGAGGCAACGCAGCAACGGGCCGGACGGAACGGCTCCCCAGCGGTCGGCGGACGCCCCTGCGGCCACCATTCTGCGTTCGATCTCCAGGACCGGTCGCGTCGGGCCCGCGCTGCGTCAGATGGTGCTCGTCGAGGCGGCTCTGGCCGTCGCCGTGGTGGGCGCCGCCCTCGGTGGTGTGTGGCTGGTTCCCGCCGGCGTGATCGCCTGTCCGCTGATCCTCCTCGCGGTGGTACGCCGCCGGGGCCGGGCCGTGCAGGACTGGCTGTCGACGGTGGCGTCCCTCCGCCGCCGCAGGCGGACGGCCGCGGCGGCTCCCGCCGCCACGGAGCCCCAGCTGGCCCCCGTGGCGGAGAACGTGCCCGGATTCGCTCCGTACATCTATGTGGACGGCGCCCGCCGCACGGTGGGCATGGTCGGGGACGGCACGTTCCTGACCGCGGTCGTACGGGTCGAGGCGAGCGGTGAATCGCTGCGTCAGGCGATGGGGGCCCGGGCGCTCCCGCTGTCCCTCCTGGGCGACGCGCTCGCGGTGGACGACATCGTCCTGGAGTCCGCGCAGCTCGTGCAGCAGGTACGGCCCGCTCCCGCGCCGCACCTGCCGGAACGGTCGGTGGCCCGGCTCTCGTACGCCCCCCTCCAGGACCGGACCGGGGCTCCCGCGCTCCGGATGACCTGGGTGGCGGTGAAACTGGACCCCGAACTGTGCCGGGAGGCCGTGGAGGCCCGGGGTGGTGGGATCGGAGGGGCTCAGCGCTGCCTGGTGCGGGTCGCGGACCATGTGGCGAGCCGGATCACCGGTGCCGGGTTCCGGGCCTCGGTGCTGGACCAGGAAGAGCTGAACTCCGCCGTGGCGACGTCCGCGTGTGCCAGTCCCCTCCTGTCGGCGCGTGTCGGGCGTCCGGATGCCGCGCCGCAGCGGCGGACGGCGGAGACGCCGCGGGTCTGGCGCTGCGACGACCGCTGGCACACCACCTACGCGGTGGACCGCTGGCCCGAACTGGGCCGGGGGGCCACCCCGCTCCCGCGGCTCGTCTCGCTGCTGACCTCGGTGCCCGCGTACGCGACGACGGTCAGCCTGACGGTGCGCCGCGGTGCGCACCGGGGTCACGTGTCCGTGCGGGGCCATGTCCGGATCACCGGCGGCTCCGACACCGAACTGGTCGGCGTACGAAGGACGTTGGAGCAAGCCGCACGGCACGCCGAGGTCGGCCTCGTACGGCTGGACCGTGAACAGCTGCCGGGCGTCCTGGCGACGCTTCCGCTGGGAGGCGCGCAGTGACGAAGCGCATCGCTCCGAGGCGGGGGCTGCTGGGCCCCCGTCATGCGGGCCACACCCTGGCGGCGGATCACCTGGGCGCACTGCCGTTGCCGGTGGGGGACGACGGGGTGATCATCGGCGACGACGCCGAAGGCCGCCCGCAGATGATCGGCTTCCACCGGCCCACGCCGTACGACGTCCTGCTGATCGGCGGTCTGTGGACGGCACAGGTGCTGGCGCTGCGCGCGGCCGCCACCGGCGCGCGGGTGGCGGTCGAGACGGGGCGCACCCAGGCGTGGACCACGCTGGCACAGGCCGCGGGCGCCGGCCTCGAATGTGTCTCGCTGCACGACGTGGGCCGGGTGCCGCCGACCGGGGCGGCCGTCGGCAGCCCGGTGATGGTGGTGCGCGACTGCGGCATGCGTCCGCCTCGCGGCCGGGTGGTGTCCTCGCCCTGGCAGTCGGTGCTGACGCTGCTGCCTTATCTGAGCCCGGTGGCCCCTCGGTTGATGCGGGCGGCGACGCTCGTGGGTGTTCAGCGGGTGTCGCCGGCGGAGGCGGAGCAGATCGGCCGGATCCTGGGGCTCACGCGGACCGAGAGTGAGGCCCTGCCCACCCTGGCGGACGGTGTCACGCTCTGGGTGGCGGGCCGCGAACGCCACTGGGTGATGACGAGCGCGACGGATGTCGAGACCGGATTGCTGGGCACTGCCCGCAGGATGGACTGAATCCTGTCCCGTTCGCCCCCGGACTGCGCCGCTTTTCAGGATCATGGCGGGGAACGACACGGTTCGACCGAAGGGACGTGCCCATGGGCACCCAGCAGGAGAAGGACGAGCTCTACGCTCTCGACATCTCGGATGTGGAGTGGCTGAGCGCACCCGGTACGGAGGAGGTCGAGGAACGGGTCGAGATCGCCCACCTCCCGGGGGGCGCGGTCGCGATGCGCTCGTCGCTGGACCCGGAGACCGTACTGCGTTACACGGAGGCCGAGTGGCGTGCGTTCGTCCTGGGCGCGCGGGACGGTGAATTCGACCTCAAGTAGGTGATGGCACGGTGCGGGGGCGGCTGTCAGGGACTGCCGCCCCTTCATCGTGCCCGGTGGTGGTCCGGTGCGCGGTTGTACCACCCCTTCCTCCGTGTTCTGCCCCGCTCGTCACACTCGACGGCCGGACGTGACCTACGGGACAGCCGCCCGTGGGCGATACGGCCTGCCGTAGTACGGCCCATGGCGATTAGGGTGGGTGGGGCGCGGCAGAGGAACCTGCGGACAGGCACTGCGCGTCGCAAGGGGGAGAGCCGGGCGGACCGGTCAACGGGAACGGTCGCCCCCACCCACCACGGCACAAGGGTGCTCGACCACACCAGGAGGCAAAGTGAACGGCGATCGGGACGAGATCAGCGGGGGATGGAACACGCCCGTCGACGAGTCGTCCGACGCGGATCCCGCCGAGATGACGGGTGAGTTCACCATCGACTACACCCCTCCCGCCTGGTACACGCAGAACGCGCCGGGTGACTCGTCGGGAGGGGCGGGGTCGCATCTGGCGCCCCCGCCGCCGCAGGGGGCACCGCTGTCCGTACCGGGACCGCAGTCCTCCGGTGGCTTCGAACCCGGCTGGCCGCCGGCTCCGGCAGCGTCGTCCGAAGCCGCGTCGGCCGCCTCCTCCGAGCCGCCCTCGCCGTCTTTCGCGCCCGTCCCCGCGGCACCTCCGGCTCCGGTCTCCCCCTCGGCGGGCTCCGAAGGGCCTGACGCCGTGGGCGGTGCGCCCGGCCCGTTCGGTGGCGGCGATGTGGAGAGCGGCGCCACCATGCGGTTCTCACCTGCCGCACTGAAGCAGGAGATCGCGGAGCACGAGGCCGCCAGGGCCGGGGCCGCCGCGTCCGGCTCCGGCGATTCCGCCGAGCCCGCCCCTTCGGCCACAGCCCCCGAGGGCACGGACGGGGGCACGGACGAGGGCGCGGTCCCGGCCGGTCCGGCCGGCGAAACGGATCCCGGCGAGGCCGACGGGACCGGTGCCCCGGAGGCGGACGCCTCGCAGGATCCCGCACAGGTGACCGGCGAAGAGCCGGAGACGGACGACTGGCCGGCCGAGAGGAAGACCGACGGGCCCGCGGACTCCGTGACGGACACGGCTCCGGCTCCGGCCGGCACACCACCGGCCGGAGCGCCGTCCCCCGGCACCGCGGCCGCCGCCGAGGCGCCCCAGGCTGCCGGGCCGTCGAAT
>NZ_DATMVN010000590.1:0-5033 GCF_035563135.1 Streptomyces sp. | reverse complement strand
CTGGTCTACAACGACGGCATCCAGACGGTGATCTCCCAGGCATCCCTGTACGGCTCCGAGGAGCTCGGCCTCGACCAGACGACCCTCATCACCGCGGTGCTGCTCGTGCAGGTGCTCGCGGTGGCGGGGGCGCTGGGGACGGGACGGCTCGCCCGGCGGTACGGAGCGAAGCGCACGATTCTCGCCTCGCTGGCCGTCTGGACGCTGATTCTCGCCGCGGCCTACGTCCTGCCCGCCGGCGCGCCGCTGTTCTTCTACGCTCTGGCGGCCGCGATCGGCCTCGTGATGGGCGGCAGCCAGGCGCTTTCCCGGTCGCTGTTCTCGCACCTGATACCGCGCGGGAAGGAGGCGGAGTACTTCTCCGCCTACGAGATGAGCGACCGGGGGCTCAGCTGGCTGGGGCCCCTGGTCTTCGGTCTGGGCTACCAGCTCACCGGCAGTTACCGGGACGCGATCCTGTCCCTGGTCCTCTTCTTCGTGCTCGGCTCCGTGCTCCTGGCGAGGGTGCCCGTACGGGCCGCCGTGGCCGCCGCGGGCAATCCCGTGCCGGACCGGATTTAGACGTTGAAGTGAAAGGCCGGTAGTGTACGCCTTTGGCCTGCCCGGAGGACCGTTACTGCGAGTGGATGAAGTCAAACCGTCGGGTGACGACTTCGACCTCAGGTGACAAACCGGGCACCGGTGGGTAAGCAACCCTGACCAAGCAGCGGCACGACGGGCGACGCATGACCGGCAACGGGAATCTTTACCGCCGACCGGACGTTGACCGGATGACGACGACAGCGACACCTGTCCTGTGGGCGACAAGCCCGGGAGGCACGATTCATGAGTGAGCGAGCTCTCCGCGGCACGCGACTCGTGGTTACCAGCTACGAGACGGACCGCGGCATCGATCTGGCCCCGCGCCAGGCGGTGGAGTACGCATGCCCGAACGGACATCGATTTGAGATGCCGTTCTCGGTAGAGGCGGAAATTCCGCCGGAGTGGGAGTGCAAGGCGTGCGGCGCCACAGCACTCCTGGTGGACGGGGATGGCCCCGAGGAGAAGAAGGGCAAGCCTGCGCGTACGCACTGGGACATGCTCATGGAGCGACGCACCCGCGAGGAGTTGGAGGAAGTGCTGGCCGAGAGGCTGGCGGTCCTGCGCTCCGGCGCCATGAACATTGCCGTGCACCCGCGGGACAGCAGGAAGTCTGCCTGACCGCGTATCACCGCACCGATCAAGAGCCGCGGGCCGCGACACACATTCCGTGTCGCGGCCCGCGGCTCTTCGTCCGTCCCTGTCCCTGCGGTTCTTCGTCCGTCCCTGTCCCTGTGGCTCTTCGTCCGTCCGGGCCCGAGGCGGTCTCAGGGGGTCAGCGGCGGGCGGTCCGCACCGGTGCCGTCGTCGGTGCGGGGGCGTGCGGGCGCGCCGTCCTCGCGGATGACCTCCCCCTGGACCACCTTGCCGTCCGGCCGGTGGATGCGGGCCTGGTGGAAGGCGTCCTGGAGGCCCCCCGGCGCCGCCGCCCTCATCCGGCGGTCGAGGGAGCGTTCCGCGAAGCGGCCGAGCACCGAGCGGACCGGGGGAAGCAGGAGCAGGAGCCCTGCCGCGTCGGAGATCACACCGGGAATCATGAGGAGCAGGCCGCCCAGCATCAGGAAGCCGTTGCCCTTGCTGCCGGACGGGTTCGCGGGCGGGGTGGCGGGAGCGCCGGGCTGCCCCGGCATCTGCTGAAGCGTCTCGGTGAGGTTGCGGAAGGCCCTCCGGCCCGCCCGCTTGATCACCGCGGCACCGAGCACGGCGCCTGCGACCAGGATCAGCAGCACGGTGAAGCTGTTCGCCGCACCGGCCACGACGGTCAGCAGCCAGATCTCCAGCACCAGCCAGGCGGCGACGCCCAGCGGCAGGAGAGTACGGGCGCGTGAGCGCCGTGGACGGTTCGGAGGCGGTGTGCCGGTCGTCATGCCCCCAGTGTGCCTGTACGGATGTGCAAGCGGCGTAAGGGGGTGATCAAGAGGCCGCGGGGGGGCGGTCAGGTGGCCTTGCGGCCCAGCACCTTGTTGGCCCGGCCGGTGATGCCCCAGCCGGTGACCCGCCACAGGGCCTCGACGAGGATGTCGCGGCTCATCTTGGAATCGCCGATCTCACGCTCCATGAAGGTGATGGGCACCTCGACGACGTGATAGCCCGCCTCGACGGCCCGGCGGGCGAGGTCGACCTGGAAGCAGTAGCCCTGCGAGGCGACCTCGTCGAGACCGAGACCGTCCAGGGTCTCGGTCCGGAAGGCCCGGTAGCCGCCGGTGACGTCCCGCACCGCGAGGCCCAGCAGCATCCGGGAGTAGAGGCTTCCGCCGCGCGAGATCATCTCGCGGTGCCTGGGCCAGTTGACCACTCTGCCGCCGGGGACCCAGCGCGAGCCGAGGACCAGGTCGGCGCCCTTCAGGGCGGTGAGGAGCCGGGGCAGTTCCTCGGGCTGGTGCGAGCCGTCCGCGTCCATCTCGACCAGGACGCCGTAGCCGTGCTCGGAACCCCAGCGGAAACCGGCGAGATAGGCGGCGCCGAGCCCTTCCTTGCCCTTGCGGTGCAGGACGTGGACCCGGGCGTCGGCGGCCGCGAGCTCGTCGGCGACCTTGCCGGTGCCGTCGGGGCTGTTGTCGTCGGCGACAAGGACGTCCGCTTCCGGAACGGCGGCGCGCACCCGGGCGACGATGAGCTTGACGTTCTCGGCCTCGTTGTAGGTCGGGATGATCACCAAGACTCTGCCGAGCGGGCCGAACTGCCTCTGACCGCCGTCGTTCACTACTGCCCCTTAAAGTCCGTACGCAGGTGCACACCATATCCAGCACGCCGCGGCCGGACTCCGACGCGGTCACGGAGGCGGCGTGCGCCTCGCGGACAGAAGCGTGGAACTGCGGACAGAAGGGCAGCGCTGCGGGTCGGGGCCCGGCGTCCTTCGGGCCGGCCTGGGATCCGCTGGCTGCGGGTCGACCGATAAGCCGTTGTCTACTGAACCTCCGGGCCCCACCCGGGTCGCACCTGCCGTCCGGTCGAAGCCTCCCCTCGCCCCCGAGGCGCGGGCGCTGAACCTGGCTGTCAGTGGTGGTGCGCCGGTGCGGCACACCACCCCGTGACCCAGCGGCGTTCGACGACTGCGTGGAGGTTCGCCCGGCCGGACGTCCAGTGGTGGACCCGGCCGAACCTACCGGCCCCTGGGCGCTTTCTGTCAACAGTCGCCCGACCTGCCATTTCTCTTGAAAATGCCTGGTCAGCGCCGAGGACTCACAGGTCGTGGCAGACTCCCCGCGCCTTCGGTCGGCGGTACGAAACGCCCTGACGTCACTCGTTCGGCCGTACGTAGACAGTTCGCCCGAAGACCACCGTGCGCAGACAGACCGGAAGCTCTGTTTCCGGAGTGAGATCGGGCAGGCCGGGGGTGCCGGAACGGGGATCGGTCGACCATCGTGCCACCCGGTCGTCGGGGGCCTGGACCAGCAGTTCGCCGGTACGCCAGACGGCGTAGTCGGCCGGGGCCCCCGGGACGAGGACGCCTCCGTCGTCCCGCCCGACGGCACGCCAGCCGCCCCGCGTGTGCGCGGTGAAGCCGGCGCGTACGGAGATCCGGTGCCCGGGTGTGCGGTGATGGGCCGCGGCCCGCACGGTTCCCCAGGGGTCCAGAGGGGTGACCGGACTGTCCGAGCCGAAGGCGAGGGGGACACCGGCGCGAAGCAGGGCCGCGTACGGGTTGAGGGTCGCGGCGCGCTCCGCGCCCAGGCGCCGGGCGTACATACCGTCGGAGCCGCCCCAGGCCGCGTCGAAGGCGGGCTGGACGGAGGCGGTGAGGCCCAGCTCGGCGAAGGCCGCGATGGTTTCGGGGGTGAGCATCTCGGCGTGTTCCACCCGGTGCCTGGCGGCCCGGACCCTGGCGAGCCCGAGGGTCTCCGAGGCGGCCCGGACTCCTGCGACCACGGCGGAGAGCGCCGCGTCGCCGATGGCGTGGAAGCCGGCCTGGAGTCCCGCCTCGGTGCACGCCGTCACGTGCGCGGCGATCCGCGCGGCGTCGAACCGGCCGCTGCCGGTGTGCGGGGCGTCGGCGTACGGCTCGTGCAGCAGGGCGGTGTGCGAACCGAGTGAGCCGTCCACGAAGAGGTCGCCGGCCGCGCCGACGGCACCGAGCTCACGGATCCGGTGGGCGCCCTTCGCGTCCTCGACGGGCTCGGCCCAGTAACCGAAGACCCGGGGGCCGGGCTGCTCGGAGGCGAGCTCCAGCAGGCCGGTGAAGTCCTGCTCGTCCGAGATCTCGGGGCCGGCGCACTCGTGCACGGTGCCGATCCCGAGCGAGGCGGCGTGCGCCAGCGCGGCGCGCTGGGCCCGCGTCCGCTGCTGCGGCGTGACGGCTGCGTGGGCGGCCGCCCGTACCGCGTGGTGGGCGTCGCCGGTGAGCGGGGCGTCAGGGTGGTAGCCGGCCAGCGCGGTGACCCCCGGGACCAGGTCCAGGAGTGCCGTGGTCACGACAGCGGAGTGGACGTCCACACGGGGCAGGTAGACCGCCCGGCCGCCTGCCGCTCCGTCGAGTTCACCGCGCGACGGGGGGCGCTGCTCGGGCCAGCGGGCCGCGTCCCAGCCGTGGCCGAGGATCACTCCTTCCCCCGCACGGCTGTTCACGAACGCGCGTACGAGTTCGAGGGCTTCGGTGAGCGTGCGCGCACCGGACAGGTCCAGCCCCGTGAGCGCGAGTCCGGTCGATGTGGTGTGGACGTGGGAATCGGTGAACGCCGGGGTGACCAGGGCCCCTTCCAGGTCGATCACCTCGTCGACACCGCTCGCGAAGGCGTCGGCCGCTCCCTCCGAGCCCACCCAGGCGACATGGCCCCGTTCGACGACCATCGCGGTGGCGAACGGATCGGCGGGGCTGTGGACGTCTCCACCGCGCAGCAGCACGGTGCGGTGTTCGCTCTGGGGGGCGGCGCTCTCGGTCATGGGACCAGTCTCGCGCCTGCCGGGACCGGCTCCTCCCCCGCCCCCCTTCCGGGGCGGACGGCCAGAGGGCTCAG
>NZ_DATMVN010000589.1:0-4495 GCF_035563135.1 Streptomyces sp. | reverse complement strand
CAGCGCGCGCCGCGACCCGGCACCCGGTGACGTCACCGGGTGCCGGGGTCGCGGTGCGTCCGTCGACGGGCGGGGGCCGGCGCAGCCGCCGGCCCGGCGGGCCTGGCCTAGACCAGCGGAGGGGTCTCCAGCTTCTTGGTGCCCATGAACCGCTCGACCTGCAGGCGCTCGTCCTTGACCATGAGGCGCAGGCGCTCGAGGTCCGCCTCGAGCCGGACCGGGTCGGTGGAGTGGTACACGAACCGCTTGTTCTCGCTGGCCATCGGCGAGGCGACATCGACGAACATCCGCCGCCGGACGTCCGCGTACCGGTCCAGCACCTCATCGCCGGCCCGGCCGGTGACGACGGCGGCGAGCGCGTCGTAGAGCACGTAGGTGTCGAAGAGCCCCGACGTCAGCCCCAGACCGCCGGTGGGGTTGGTGGCGTGGGCGGCGTCCCCGGCCAGGAGCACACGTCCGGCGCGCATCGAGGACGCGGCCCGCTGGTGCATGCGGTACGGCGAGTACTGGACCAGTTCGAACTCCCCGCCACCCGGGAGGAGCTTCTGGAAGATCTCGGGCATGCGGTCGGGAACCGACTCCTCCGGGAGGCTCCGGTCCTCGCAGTAGGTGCACCGCCAGAGGCCGCTGTCGTCGATCTTGGCGATGATCGCCCCGTATGTCGGGTCGACCTGCATGGTCGAGCGGCCGTAACCGTGGGCCTCGAAGTCGTAGCGGATGTTGGTCGCCACGAATCGTTCGTCCCAGGTCATGCCGTCGAAGGTCAGCCCGACCGCCTCGCGCACCGCACTCCGCGCGCCGTCGGTGCCGATGACCCAGCCGGCGCTGAACGTCGCCTCACCCTCGGGCGTCTGCGCGGTCACGGTGACCGACGAGTCGTCCTGCGTCAGCCCGGTGAGGCGGGTCCCGAAGTGCACGGGCACGCCGAGCTCGGCGAGCTGCCGCAGGGCGATCTCGGCGAGCTGGTGCTGGCCCAGGTGCAGGTTGAAGGGGTAACGGACCCGCCCCTCCAGCACGTCGAGGCTGTAGTCGATGCGCTCGCCGGTCGCGTACACGAGGTAGGTGTAATCCTGCTTCGCGAAGCCGGTGCGCAGCGCCTCCTCCATGACGCCGAGGCGCTCGAGGCCTTCCAGGACCGACCAGTGGTAGACCATCGCCCGCGGCGACTGGACGATGGCGGGCTCGGCCTCGAGGAGCCGGACCGAGACGCCCTGCCGGGCGAGCCCGAGCGCGTTGAGCACGCCCACGGGTCCTGCGCCGACGATGAGCACGTCGCTGTGCACGGTCACTTCACTCCTCCAGCGGCACGGCCCAGCACGGTGGCGAAGGCGGTGTCGGTCTCGTGTGCCAATCCGAGCAGGGCCTTCTCCAGCCCGCTGACGTCGTCGTCGGCCAGTCCCAGGCTCGCGTTCGTACGGAACTTCTGCAGCACCTCGTCCGCGGTGAGCGGGTTCTCCGCACCACCGCGCTGGTAGCGCAGCTCGTGCTCCAGGACCCGCCCGTCCCGCAGGACGACGCGCACCCCTCCGCCGAAGGCGTCCGGGGTGGGTGCGTACTGCCGGAGCTCGTAGGACACCCGCGGCGTGAGCGCGCGTACCGCCTCGTCGGTGTCGGCCTCCGCGGTGAAGCTGGTGACGTCCAGCCGGCCGTGGACCAGCCGGTAGGAGAGGCACCAGGGCAGGCTGAACTTGGCGTCGTACGGCGTCCGCGGGTGCACCTTGTCGGCCGCCGGGTCGCAGACCAGGGAGACCCCGGTCGCGTCGGTGAAGCCGACGATCGACTCGACGTCCTCCGGCCGGATCGGGGTGTCGGCGAGGACGGCGGCCAGGGCGTCCACCGGCGCGTGGGTGTAGTGGCAGGCCGGATAGGGCTTGTAGGCGATCTCGGGGGTCACCCACCGCTCCCCCAGCGTCGCCAGCTCGGCCGGCAGGTCGGTCGCCTCGCCGTGCAGGTAGGTGGCGAAGAAGCCGCGGGCTCCCTCGAATACCGTCGCCGGCCCACTGGCCCCGTGCGCGGCCAACCGGACCGCTGCCAGGCCCGACCGGGCGGCCCAGCCGGGGTGCAGCCGCTCGGTCTCCGACCCGTCGGCGAGGAACTCGAGCAGGCCGGCGGCCATGCTGCCGGCGATGCCCAGGGCATGGGCGGTGGTGGCCGGCGTCAGGCGCCGTGCCCGGGCAGCGGCGGCGGTCGCGCCGAAGACGCCGCAGACCCCGGTGGGCTGGAATCCGCGGGCGTGGAACAGGCCACTGCCGGCGTTCCCGAGCCGGACGCAGACCTCGTTGCCGGCCACCATCGCCGCCAGCAGGTCGGCGCCGGACGCCCCGGCTGCCTGCGCCGCGGCGAGCGCGGCGGGGACGACGCCGGCGCTGACGTGGACGACCGACCGGGGGTGCGTGTCGTCGAAGTCGAGCGCGTGGGCCAGCGCGCCGTTCACCAGGGCCGCATCGCCAGGGAGCAGGTTCGCCGCCCCGATCGCCGTCGCCGGTCCGGTGCTCCCGTCCTCGCGGACGGCGGCGTGCACGTAGCCGGCCTCCCCGAGCGCGTGGGCCGCGATGCCGCATCCCAGTGCGTCCAGCGCGTGCAGGCCCGCGGCGTGCTGGACGTCGTCCGGGATCGCGCCGGCATCCAGCCCGGCGACGAACTCTCCGAACCGCTGGGCCGCTGTAGGCATGGGTATTCCTCGCGAGTTCGGTGGCGGGAGAAGTGTTCGCTCACCGTACGTGGCGGCCGCCACACCAGTCAAGGCCGGAGCGCTCCGCGGGCGGCACCCAGTGTGCTCCCCCACCGGCCGTTTCGAGCGCCGGTTCCGACCGCGGTCGCGCACGTCTCGCGCCGCCCCCGGCCCCGCGGTCGTGCGTACAGTTGCGGGCCCGACAGACGTGTGCCGCCGGACGGGTCGTGCGTGCCCCGCCGGGCTCCGGGCCCTTCCCAGTGAGAGGCGACCGTGGATCACCAGGTAGTGAGGTCGACCCGGCACGAGGAGTGGAACCGCAGGGTGCGCCCCCTGGTGGGCGCCTACCGGACGACGACGGTCGCGCCGGAATTCTGGGGCGAGGCGCGGGCCTGGCGGCACGGGGGGATGCAGCTGCTCTCCGTCCGCTCGTCGGCCGGCCACACCTCGTGGGATCCCCGGTTCGACAGCGGGCCGCAGCGGCTGCAGGTCGGCGTCCACCTGTCGGGGGTGAGCCGGCTGCTCGTCGACGGTCGCGAGCTCACCATCGGCCCCGGGGACGTCCTGGCGACGCTGTCGGGGTCCTTGTCGCACCTGGAGTATCCCGGCCCGATCCACCACACCGTGCTCGAGGTCCCCTCCGCGCACGACCACGAAGTGCGGTTCGGCGCGGCCGGCAGGCGCTACCGCCTGCTCCGGGCAGGCAGCGGCCTCGTCGATGCCTACGCCGGCCTGCTGCGGCAGCTGGTCGACGCAGCGCCTCGGATGACTCCCGCCGCCGCTCGTCAGGCGCTGACGTCCGCGACAGGCCTCGCCGCCGCCATGCTGACCCTGGGCGACGAGCGCGGGGGCGACTGCCCGTCGGGCCGGAGGAGCGCCGACGTCACGACCCTCAAGGACTACATCCGCACCCACCTCTCCGATCCCGACCTGAGCGTCGCGAAGATCGCGCGGGCGCACCACATCTCACCGCGGTACGTGCAGGTCCTCTTCGCGGAGCAGGGCGAGTCGGCTGCCGCCTGGACGCGACAGCAGCGCGTCGCCGCTGCTCGACGGGACCTCGCCGACCCGGGGCTCACGCACGTCCCCGTCGCCCGGGTCGGCATGCGCCTGGGGTTCCGCACCGCGTCGCACTTCGGGCAAGTCTTCCGCGAGGCCACGGGGCAGAGCCCGAACGCCTTCCGCGCGGACCAGGCACGGGCCGGCGCGGCCTGAGCCCTGACGCCGGCCGGACCCTCAGGCGCCGCGCCGGTTCTCGGGCCAGATGCCGTGCCGTCCGGGCGAGATGATCCCGTTGGGATCGACGGCGTCCTTGATCTTCTCCACCAACCGCCGGTAGGCGTGGTCGTTGTAGGAGTACTGATCCGCGGCGAGGTCCATGAAGTCGAGGTGCGCCCGGTACTCGCCGTAGCCGAGTGCGCCGATCTCGCCCACCAGCTCGTGCGCCACCGCGAAGGCGTTCCTGACCGCCTCCGGATCGGTGCGGTCGAACTGGATCCCTGCCACCACGGCGGCCGCCCGCGCGCTGACAGCGAAGATCCCGCCGGAGAACATGATGCCGTGCTGTTCCAGGCGGGTGCGCATCTGGTCGATGACGTAGCGGACCTCGGTGCCCTTCAGGGCGACGACGGGTGAGAAGCCGACGTGGCCGAGATTGGGCGGCGTGATCTCGTTGAGCTGAACCGTCGGGATGCCGATGTGGACCTTCTCGGTCTGCCGGGTGATCTCGCCGTACTCGTGCGGCTCGTAGACGCGCCCGGCGTGCACCGTGGCGCCGGGGATCTGCTTCCAGATGCGGTCGATCTTGGCCGCCTTGGCCTCCAG
>NZ_DATMVN010000588.1:0-10043 GCF_035563135.1 Streptomyces sp. | reverse complement strand
CGCCACCCTCAGCCGAGGCGCTGCGCGCCGCCCTTCTGGCACCGCGGCTGCCGCGCCCCCGCCCGGCGTGTGCACGGCCGGCGCGTGCGCTACGTGATCGGTGACGAGCCCGGACAGGTCAACGGCATGCGATGGCGCACGGGGTCCGCGCCGTAGCGAGCCCCGGCCGTCGCCCCCGTACAGGGGATCCGCACGTCCCACCGCACCGACCGTCCACCGGCCGGCGTGGCGCTCCGCTCATGGCGCATACGGTGACACCACCCGTTGCGATTCGAGGAGCACGTCGCATGTCGTCCGACTTCTTCATCCCGGACCCCGAGGGTCTGATCCCCAGCGCCGAGGGGTACTTCGGCGCGTTCGGTGGCAAGTTCATCCCGGAGGCGCTGGTCGCCGCCGTGGACGAGGTCGCCGTCGAGTACGACAAGGCCAAGGCGGACCCGGCCTTCGCCGCCGAGCTCGATCAGCTCATGGCCGACTACACGGGCCGGCCCAGCGCCCTGACGGAGGTCCCGCGCTTCGCCGGGCACGCCGGAGGCGCCCGCGTCTTCCTCAAGCGCGAGGACCTCAACCACACCGGCTCGCACAAGATCAACAACGTGCTCGGCCAGGCCCTGCTCACCAAGCGCATGGGCAAGACCCGCGTGATCGCGGAGACCGGAGCCGGCCAGCACGGCGTCGCCACCGCGACCGCCTGCGCACTCTTCGGGCTCGAATGCACCGTCTACATGGGTGAGATCGACACCGAGCGGCAGGCGCTGAACGTGGCGCGGATGCGGATGCTCGGCGCCGAGGTCGTCGCCGTGAAGTCCGGCTCCAGGACCCTCAAGGACGCCATCAACGAGGCGTTCCGCGACTGGGTCGCCAACGTGGACCGCACCCACTACCTCTTCGGCACCGTGGCCGGACCGCACCCCTTCCCCGCGATGGTCCGTGACTTCCACCGGGTCATCGGCGTCGAGGCCCGCCGCCAGATCCTGGAGCGTACGGGCCGGCTGCCGGACGCCGCCGTCGCCTGCGTCGGCGGCGGCTCCAACGCCATCGGCCTCTTCCACGCCTTCCTCCCGGACGCGGGCGTCCGGCTGATCGGCTGTGAACCCGCCGGACACGGTGTGGAGACCGGTGAGCACGCGGCCACCCTCACCGCCGGTGAGCCCGGAATCCTGCACGGCTCGCGCAGTTACGTCCTCCAGGACGAGGAAGGCCAGATCACCGAGCCGTACTCGATCTCGGCCGGACTCGACTACCCGGGCATCGGCCCCGAGCACGCCTACCTCAAGGACGTCGGGCGCGGCGAGTACCGTGCGGTCACCGACGACGCCGCCATGCAGGCGCTGCGCCTCCTCTCCCGCACCGAGGGGATCATCCCGGCCATCGAGAGCGCGCACGCGCTGGCCGGGGCCCTGGAGATCGGGCGGGAGCTCGGCGAGGACGGGCTGATCCTGGTCAACCTGTCCGGCCGCGGCGACAAGGACATGGACACGGCAGCGCGGTACTTCGGGCTGTACGGCGGTGCCGACGCGGTCGTCGAGGCCGATGTGGCCGACGGAGAGGAAGAGGTCACCAAGTGAGCGGCAACCGAGAGCTTCTCGAATCGACGCTGGCCCGGGCGGCGTCCGAGGACCGGGCGGCGCTCATCGCCTACCTGCCCGGCGGCTTCCCGACCGTCGACGGCGGCATCGCGGCCGTCAAGGCGGCCGTCGCGGGTGGCGCCGACGTCATCGAGGTGGGGCTCCCGCACAGCGACCCGGTGCTCGACGGGCCCGTCATCCAGACCGCGGACGACATTGCGCTGCGCGGCGGGGTCAAGATCGCCGACATCATGCGCACGGTCCGTGAGACGCACGAGGCGACGGGCGCGCCGATCCTCGTCATGACGTACTGGAACCCCATCGACCGGTACGGCGTCGAGCGCTTCACCGCCGAGCTCGCCGAGGCGGGCGGCGCCGGGTGCATCCTGCCCGACCTGCCGGTCCAGGAGTCCGGACCGTGGAGGGAGCACGCCGAGAAGCACGGTCTCGCCACCGTCTTCGTCGTCGCCCCGAGCAGCAAGGACGCGCGCCTCGCCGCCATCACGGCGGCGGGCTCCGGTTTCGTGTACGCCGCCTCGCTGATGGGTGTCACCGGCACCCGCGAATCGGTCGGCGAGCAGGCCCAGGACCTGGTGCGCCGCACCCGCGCCACCACGGACCTGCCCGTCTGCGTGGGCATCGGCGTATCGACCGCCGAGCACGCCCGGCAGGTCGCGGGCTTCGCCGACGGGGTGATCGTCGGCTCGGCCTTCGTCAAGCGGATGCTGGACGCCCCCGACGAGGCCGCGGGGCTCGCCGCCGTCCGCGCGCTGGCGGGTGAACTGGCCGAAGGCGTTCGAAAGCGCTGACAGCGGCCGTCATCCGTACGGGTGGACCTGGGGCCGGGGAGGCGCTGCCGCGCCTCCCCGGTTCGTTCACGCATCGTGAGTGAGAAGAACCAAGACCGAAACAGAGCCGCGCGTGACCGGCTCGTCCAGCAGCGTGAGCAGCACCGGGCGCGGGAGCGCCGCCGCCGCACGCTGATCGTCTCGGCCGCCGTGGTGGGGGTGCTCGCGCTGGCCGCAGTGATCGGCGTGATCGCCGCCGACGCGGGCAGGAGCGACAAGGACAGCGAGGCCGGGCCCGCAGTCGTCCCGTCCGGGGCGACGGGGGAGGACGGGCTCGCCCTCCGGGTGGGAGCCGACGACGCGCCGTCCACGCTCACCGTCTGGGAGGACTTCCGCTGCCCGGCCTGCGCCCAGTTCGAGAACGCCTTCCGCGACACGGTCACGGAGCTCGTGGACAGCGGGCAGCTCAAGGCGGAGTACCACCTGGTCACGATCATCGACGGCAATCTCGGCGGCAGCGGGTCGCTGCGCGCGGCCAACGCCGCCGCCTGCGCCCAGGACGCCGGCAGGTTCGCCCCGTACCACGACGTCCTCTACCGCAACCAGCCCCCGGAGACCGACGACGCCTTCGGCGACAACGGCAAGCTGATCGAGCTGGCCGGCAAGGTGGACGGCCTGGACACCCCCGCCTTCCGCAGCTGTGTGGAGGAGGGCACCCACGACAGCTGGGTCGAGAAGTCCGGCAAGGCGTTCACCGAGGGCGGGTTCGAGGGCACACCGGCCGTCCTGCTCAACGGCGAGCCGGTCTTCCCGAAGAAGGGGGACGAGCAGATCTCCGTGGCCAATCTCAAGAAGTGGGTCGCGGAGGCCGGCAAGGGCAAGGAACCGGGCACCGCCCGGCCCGCACCGCCGGCGTCCTGACACGCCCCTGCGGCCGCGTCGCGCCGGGTCCCGTTATCCATAAGTTGCCGGACGGCTTGCCGTACGTCCCGTCCGGCAGGGTAGCGTCGTCCTCGTCATGAACCTTGCCTTCATTCCCAGCCCGTCGACCGGGGTGATCGAGCTCGGCCCGATCCCGCTCCGCGGCTACGCGTTCTGCATCATCATCGGTGTCTTCGTCGCCGTCTGGTTCGGCAACAAGCGCTGGATCGCCAGAGGCGGCAAAGCCGGCACCGTCGCCGACATCGCCGTCTGGGCCGTGCCCTTCGGCCTGGTCGGCGGCAGGCTCTACCACGTGATCACCGACTACCAGCTGTACTTCAGCGACGGTGAGAACTGGGTGGACGCCTTCAAGATCTGGGAGGGCGGCCTCGGTATCTGGGGTGCGATCGCGCTCGGCGCGGTCGGTGCCTGGATCGGCTGCCGCCGCCGTGGGATCCCGCTCCCGGCCTGGGCCGACGCGCTGGCCCCCGGCATCGCCTTCGCCCAGGCGATCGGCCGCTGGGGCAACTGGTTCAACCAGGAGCTGTACGGCCGGAAGACCGACGTCCCCTGGGCGCTGGAGATCAGCGAGGGCACGAACCGGGTCGCGGGCACCTACCACCCGACCTTCCTCTACGAGTCCCTGTGGTGCGTGGGCGTCGCGTTCCTGGTCATCTGGGCGGACCGCCGCTTCAAGCTCGGACACGGCCGGGCCTTCGCCCTGTACGTCGCGGCGTACTGCGCGGGACGCGGCTGGATCGAGTACATGCGGGTGGACGAGGCGCACCACGTGCTGGGCCTCCGGCTCAACGTGTGGACCGCGATCATCGTGTTCGTGCTCGCAGTGACGTACATCGTGATCTCGGCGAAGGTGCGCCCCGGGCGCGAGGAGATCGTCGAGCCCGCCGCGGTGGACCTCACCGGGGACGACGGCGAGAAGGAAGCCGACGCTTCCTCCGCCGACGCGTCCTCCGCCGAGACCGCGTCCTCCGCCGAGACCGCGTCCGCCGGCTCCGGCGCGCTCTCTTCCGATGCCGTCGCTCCCGAGGCGGAGGCGTCCCCGGAGGCCGACGGGACCCCGCAGAGGGCCGACAGGAGCTGACGCTCCGCAGACCGCCGAAGGGACCGCCGGACCGCACGGGTCCGGCGGCCCCTTCGCGTACGCCGCCGTCCGCCTCAGCGCCGCCGCGCCAACGACAGCGTGCGTTCCGCGGCCGCCACCACCGCGGCGTCGACGAACCTCCCGTCCGGCAGGGCCTGCGCCCCGGACCCGGCCCGGGACGCCTCCAGGATCTGTTCCGCCGCCTCGGCCTCGCGCGCCGTGGGCCGGAACGCCCGTTCGATGACCGGGAGCTGCCGGGGGTGGATCGCAGCCCGGCCGAGCAGGCCGAGCTCCCTGCCGTGCGCACAGGACGACCGCAGCCCGGACAGGTCCCGGACATCGGGGTACACCGACATCACGGGCGGGTCGAGCCCGGCGGCCCGGGCGGCGATCACCACACGGCTGCGCGGCCAGTCGAGTCCCGCATCGTCCCGCACCCCCAGATCCGCCCGGAGATCCGCCTCACCCAGTGCGACACCCCGTACGGAGTGGTGCGCCCCGGCGATCGAGTACGCGTGTTCGATCGCCAGGGCCGACTCCAGCAGCGGATAGAGCGGCACACCGGGCGCCAGAGCCGCGACATGATGCACGGACCCCGCATGGGTGATCTTGGGCAGCCGCATCCCGGACAGCCCCGGCAGCCCGGCCAGCGCCTTGACGTCGTCCTCACCATGGACCCGGACATGGACCGGCACCGCCGACGGGTCCACCGTGACCGGGTCCGAGAGGAGCTCCGCCGTCGCCCTTCGCGCGTACTCCTTGCGGTCCGGGGCGACCGCGTCCTCCAGGTCGACGATCACCACGTCCGCGCCGGAGCCGAGCGCCTTACGGACCACCCCGGGCCGGTCCCCGGGCACGTACAGCCAGGTCAGCGCCGTCTCCGGGCGGCTCACAGCACGCCCTCGTCCCGCAGCGCCTCGATCGCCGGCGCGGAGAGGCCGGCCTCCGCCAGGATCTCGTCCGTGTCCGCTCCGTGCGGCCGGCCGGCCCAGCGGACCGCCCCCGGCGTCTCCGAGAGCCTGAACAGCACGTTCTGCATCCGCAGCGGCCCCAGCTCGGGGTCGTCGACCTCGGTGATCGTGCCCAGCGCCCGGTACTGGGGATCCTCCATCACATCCCGTACGTCATGGATGGGCGCGATCGCGGCCTCGGCCTTCTCGAAGGCGTCCACCGCCTCCCCCCGGGTGCGCCGGGCGATCCAGTGGCCCACCGCCTCGTCGAGTTCGTCGGCGTGCTCGGCGCGGGTGCTCCCGGCGGAGAACCACGGCTCCTCGATCAGTTCCGGGCGTCCCACCAGGCGCATCACGCGTTCCGCGACCGACTGGGCGGAGGTCGAGACGGCGACCCAGTGGCCGTCGGCGGTGCGGTAGGTGTTGCGCGGGGCGTTGTTGCGGGAGCGGTTCCCGGTGCGCGGCTGCACATAGCCGAGCTGGTCGTACCAGAGCGGCTGCGGCCCCAGCACCGTCAGGATCGGCTCGATGATCGCCATGTCCACCACCTGTCCGCCCCCGGTGCGCTCGCGTCCGGCCAGCGCCGTCATCACCGCGTACGCCGTGGCGAGCGCCGCGATCGAGTCGGCGAGCCCGAACGGCGGCAGGGTCGGCGGCCCGTCGGGCTCCCCGGTGACGGCGGCGAAGCCGCTCATCGCCTCGGCGAGCGTGCCGAAGCCCGGCCGGTGCGCGTACGGGCCCTTCTGCCCGAACCCCGTGACCCTGGCCAGCACCAGCCGGGGGTTGACGGCGCGCAGCTCCTCCCAGCCCAGGCCCCAGCGCTCCAGGGTGCCGGGCCGGAAGTTCTCGATGATCACATCGGTGCCGGCGGCCAGCCGCAGCAGCACGTCCCGGCCGCCGGGGGAGGACAGATCGAGGGTCAGCGTGCGCTTGTTGCGTCCGAGCAGCTTCCACCACAGGCCGATCCCGTCCTTCGCGGGGCCGTGACCGCGCGAGGGATCGGGCTTCCGGGGGTGCTCGACCTTGATGACCTCGGCCCCGAAGTCCCCGAGCATGGTGGCCGCGAGCGGCCCGGCGAAGAGCGTGGCGAGGTCCAGGACCCGCAGGCCGGTGAGGGGCGCAGCCGTCGTGTTCATGCGGCCTCGATCTCGCTGCGGTACGGCATGGACGTCGAGGCGCCGGGCCGTTGCACGCAGAGCGCGGCCGCCGCCGAGGCCCACGCCAGCGCCTCCGGCACGGTCCGGCCCTCACCGAGCGCCACGGCGAGCGTGCCGGCGAAGGTGTCCCCGGCGCCGGTCGTGTCGACGGCGGTGACCTCGGGGGCCGGGAGGAGGACCGGTTCGCCGCCCCGGGCCGCGTACAGGCAGCCCTTCCGGCCGAGCGTGATCACGACCTCGGGGACCTCGCGGAGCAGGATCTGCGCCGCGGCGTGCGGTTCTTCGTGTCCGGTGAGCGCGGCGGCCTCGTGCTCGTTGGGGATCAGCAGGTCGACGGCGTCCAGCAGGCCGGACGGCAGCGGCTGTACGGGGGAGGGGGTGAGGATCGTCCGCACACCGCAGGCCCTGGCCGTCCGAGCCGCTTCGGTCACGGCGGCCATCGGGAGCTCCAGCTGCAGGAGCAGCAGGTCCGCCGCCGCGACGGCTGCCTTCCCGTCCGGGCCGAGCGTGGTCACCGTGCCGTTCGCGCCGGGGATCACCACGATCGCGTTGGACCCCTCGTCGTCGACGACGATGTGCGCGGTGCCGCTGGGCCCCGCGACGGTGTGCAGCAGTTCCGTGTCCACGCCGGCGTGCTCCAGATCCGTCCGGAGCAGCGAGCCGTACTCATCGGTCCCCACCGCACCGATCATCACCACGTCGCCTCCCGCGCGGGCCGCGGCGACGGCCTGGTTGGCCCCCTTGCCGCCGGGGACGGTCCGGAACTCCCGTCCGGTGACGGTCTCCCCGCGCCCGGGCGCCCGGGTGACGTAGGCGACCAGGTCCATGTTGGTGCTGCCGAGCACCGCGATCGCTGTCATGGGCGGCGTACCTCCTGATAGGTCAGTTCCGCGAGGGTGTCGAAGCCGATGGAGCCGAATCCGCGTACGGACGTGGCGAGGCGGTTCTTGAGCGGGGCGGTCCAGCGGTCGGGCAGCGCGGCGGCGTGCCCGGCCAGCAGGCCCGCGAGCGAACCGGCCGTCGCGCCGTTGGAGTCGGTGTCCCAGCCGCCGGACACCGCGCAGCCGATGGAGCGGCTGAAGTCCCCGTCCGCGTGGGTGAGGGCGGCGGCCAGCAGCGCCGCGTTGGGCAGGACGTGCACCCAGTGGTGGGTGGCCCCGTAGGCGTCGTGGAGAAGGTCCACGACCGTGTCGAAGTCCCGCTCGGTACGGGCCGTCCGGATGCCCAGGCGCACCGCGTCGGCGTACCGGGAGCGGGGCGGCACCACCCGCAGCCCCGCCGCCAGGCAGCCGTGCACATCCGTCCCGCCGCCGGCGGCCTCCGCCAGGGCGGCGGCGGTGAACATGGCCCCGTACACCCCGTTGGCCGTGTGGGTGAGGACCGCGTCGCGGTGGGCCTGCTCCGCGGCGGCCCCCGGGTCGCCGGGATGCGTCCAGCCGTGCACGTCGGCCCGGATCCGGGCGCCGATCCACTCCCGGAACGGGTTGCGGTGGCGTGCGGTGTCCGGCGGTTCGATGCCGTCGAGCAGATTGCGGTACGCGATGCGCTCGGCGGTGAAGACACGGCCGGCCGGGAGTTCGCCGAGCCACAGCCGGGCGAGGTCGGACGTGCTGAACCCGCGTCCGTACCGCTGGAGCAGCAGGACGGTCAGCAACGGGTGGTCGAGGTCGTCGTCCTCCGGCATCCCGTCGATGTTCTCGGCGAGGGAGGTGGGCGCCGAGCGCCGGTTCCAGGGGTGGGCGGCAGCCAGTTCGGCGGGCAGCCCCCGGGCGGTGAACCAGGTGGTGAGCGGCCAGTTGCCGGTGGCGCGGGCCAGGGCGCGGATGCCGGCCAGGGGCAGCTTCTCGACCGGTTTGCCCAGCAGGCAGCCGGCGGCCCGGCCCAGCCATGCCGCGTGCAGCCGGTCGGGTCCGATCTCCGCCGGGTGGGTGCGCGGGGCCGGCCAGCGCGGGCAGGCGGCGCGGATCCGGGACAGACCGGTCGGCTCGTCGGTCTCCAACGGGCTTTCCAGTGCCGCGAGTTCGTCCAGCAGGCGCTCGGCGAGTGTGCGCAGCCCGCGCGGCACGGAGTTCTTCGAGGCCCCCGCACGCTCCGGCGCGGGCAGGCCCCCGGCCGCGTACCAGCGCTGTTCGATGTCCCCGGTGTCCCTGCCGTCCTGGGCGGCCTGGCGCAGTTCGTGGCCCACCAGGTCCTCCGGCTGGACCCATGTCAGGCGTACGGTCACCGGCCGTCGCCCGTCAGCGCGGCGAAGGCCGCCTCGTGTGCGCGGCGCCGCTCCGTGTCCCGTGCGAAGATCTCACGGGCCACCTCCGCCAGGACCCGCGCCGGGGCGTGCAGATCGAGGCGGCTGGCCTCGGCGACCGTCTTCACCCAGGTCTCGGGGATCGCCTGTTCGCCGTGGAGGGCACCCGCGAGCGCGCCGCTCATCGTCGCGATCGAGTCGCAGTCACGGCCGTAGTTCACCGAGCCGAGCACCGTGTGCCGGTAGTCGCCGTCGCCCACGAGCAGCATGCCGAGCGCGACCGGCAGTTCCTCGACGGAGTGCAGCCGGGAGGGGCGCCGGGCGCCGAGCGAGGGGTCGCGGTAGTGGGGACCGACCGTGTCGAACGGGGCGACGGCGGCGCGCAGCGGCACCAGCGCGGACTCGAAGTCCGTGTAGCGGGGCGCCACTTCGCACACCGACTCGATCGCCGACCGGGTGCCGTCCTTGGCGAGGGCCAGAGCGGCCTCGACGACGGAGGCGGGGGTCGCGTCCGGGGCGCACGCGGCGGCGACGGCGGCGGCCAGGACCCCCGCCGCCTCCCGGCCGTACGAGGACTGGTGGGCGCCCGCGACATCCAGCGCCTCCGCGTACGCCGCCTCCGGATGGGCGGCGTTCACCAGGCCGACCGGGGCCATGTACATCGCCGCCCCGCAGTTGACGATGTTCCCCGAGCCCGCCTCGCGGGGGTCGGCGTGCCCGTAGTGCAGCCGCGTGACGATCCACTTCTCGGCGAGGAAGACCCGTTGCAGGGGGAGCGCCTCGGCCTCCAGCTCCGGGATCCAGCGGGGCCGTGACATCAGGTCCGGGACGAGGTGGTCGGCGACGGAGTACGCGTCGAGATGACCGCGCACCGTCCCGTACACCCGGACCAGCGCATGGGTCATCAGGGTGTCGTCGGTGACGTGCCCGTCACCCTTGTGGTACGGGGCGATGGGGCGCGCCGTGCGCCAGTCGTCGCCGTACCAGGGCCCGACGACACCGGTCACCCGGCCGCCGTGGCGCTCGGCGATCTGCTCGGGTGTCCAGCCCTCGACGGGGCCGCCGAGCGCGTCCCCGACGGCCGCGCCGACGAGTGCTCCGGTGATGCGTTCATCCAGGGTGAGCGTCGTGGTGGTCGTGCCGGCCGCGAGCGGTGCGGAGGTTTTGTGTGCCATGCCGGAATTGTCCACCCGGGGCGGCCGGTTCCGTGGCTGCCAGCAACCCGGCGAGTTCGATGAGGTCCGTTCCGGCGAGCCGGGGCAGCGCGCACCCCGCCAGCGTCCGGCAGGCCTCCCGCCAGCCCGCGGGCACGGTC